>JBGPND010000028.1:0-35409 GCA_041487355.1 Acetobacteraceae bacterium
CGCCGTCGTCTGGGACACTTACGACGCTATTGTCGAGGCATGCCGTAAAGCCTGGCGGTTTCTGACCGACGATCCAGATCGCATTCGGTCAATCGGAACCCGCGAATGGGCATCGGTCAGTGGTTAGGACGGTTGGTATTATGCGCTCCCGGCCGGGTCAGCTATTGGCTGGCCCAGACGATGCGGTGCATCCATGCGACGTCGATCAGGTCGAAGCTATAGTCCTGGTGTGCCGGGTTGAGGCTCTTGAGCTCGATGCGGCGGGCGGAGCGGCGGGCGAGCTGCTTGGTCATCACCTCGCCCCGCATGGTGCGCACAACGACCCGGTCGCCGCGCCGGATCGGCGCTGACGGCGAGACGATGACCATGTCGCCGTCGCGGAACACCGGCTCCATGGAATCGCCGCTGATTTCCAGCGCATAGGCGTTGGGATCGCCGATCTCGGGCAGCGTGACCTCGTCCCAGCCGCCGCCGACAGGGTAGCCGCCATCGTCGAAGAAGCCGTCCCCGCCGGCCTGGGCGAAGCCGATCAGGGGAATGCGCCGGGCCGTGTTGCGGGCGGCGTCGTTGCTGGCGAGCGCCCGCGCGCCGGATACCAGGGCGGTGAAGGCCTCGAGGCTCGCGCCGGTGGCGTCCAGCACCTTCGCCACGCTCTCCGTGCTGGGCCAGCGGGCGCGGCCGTCCGGCATGCGACGTTTCGAGCGGTTGAAGGTCGTGGGATCGAGGCCCGAGCGCTTGGCCAGGCCGGAGGGGGAAAGACCGTTCTCGGCGGCGAGCGTGTCCAGCGCACGCCAGATGTCGTCATGCTTCATGCACGCGGTCCTCGTCTCCTGCGCCGCTCCGCCGCGCCAGGGGTGCGGATCGCGGCGTGATGCAAGTCCTTGGAAGCGGTAGGCGAATCGGTGAGGGAGCAGTGTCGTAGGATTCCAGGCGGAATGGAATAGGAAAAAATGCAAAACCCGCTTGCCATCGTGTGCAACCTATGGTTACATAAATTCGTCGTCTGTTCCACCGCTGAATGCGCCTCAAAAGGAGATCGCCATGGGTGTCACGGCTTGCCGGAGCGCCTCCGCGCAGTTCCCGTCCAGGGATACGCAACGACGTGTCGAGCCCTTCCGCAGCGCGGAGGAGGCCTGGTTCTGGACCATGGCTGCGCTCACGGCGCGGCGCGACGGAGCCCGCTACACCGCCAATCAGGGCAGGATCGGCCGGCCGTGTGAGCCCGACGACGTGGTGAAATGCCTCGACGCGCTGTACCGCCGCCGGCGGATCGACCTCGTGCACGCCCGGATCCTGCGGATCTGGGGCGAGCGGCGGGCGGCGCCGAACCCTGCCTATGCCGGCGAGCGCTGCGACTGGCGGTTGTGGCGCGAGGCACTCGATCGGCTGGAATGGCCGCTGCGGGTGAAGGGAATTGTAGCCTGACGCTGGGGAGATTTCTCCTTTACTAGGAAAATAATCATTGACACGAAGCATCCGCGCCACATAGTTTGTCCTCGTCAACGGGCGAGTTGCGCCCAGTGACCTTTCTCCTCCTAAGACCTCGAAGGCCGCTGCTCCCCGCAGCGGCCTTCTTTTTTTGCCCGAAGGGACCGAGCAGCCATGGCCTTCGCCATTCGCAACCTATCCGTGCTTGCCTACGCCAACGGCTTCACCCTCTGGCACTACAAGGCCGGCAGGGACCGGCTGGAGCAGGTGGAGACGCGGGATTTCTTCGTCGACGCGGCCGACATGCTGGCCGAAGGCGACATGATGATGGTCTCGGCAACGGATGGCGGCCGCATCCTGTGCGTCGCGCCTGGTGTGGCGGGCGAGGTGGCGACCGCCAGGCTGGCGTGACGGTCAGTTCGCAGGGGCCGGCCGCTTCAGCACCTCGCGTGCGTGCCGGACCGAACCGGCCTCGGTGATCTCGTAGCGCCCACCCTCCCGCTGCCGCACGAAGCCCATGCCGGCAAGGCGTGTCAGGCATGGCTCGTCCTTCAGCCCGGGCGGGCGCCCGGCCGCGCCGCTTAGGGTCAGCCGGTGCAGCGCCGATCGGCAGCAAGTTTCCAGGTAGGGCTCGTTCCACACGGCCGGCATCGTCGGGATTCGCCGGCGACATATCAAGCGCAGACCCCAGGCCATCAGTGGCCGCAACAGTCCCAGCGAGGCGGCGCCGGTGTTGGAGATCCTTCGTATCGTCAGGGCGGCTCTGGAGTTGCTGGTCAACCTGGGCCAGCCGATCAGGGCGGTGCTGATCCAGGCGCTGGTGACGGTTACTTTGCTGCTGTTCCTCTACGCCGGCTGGCACGTCCGCGATGAGGGCAGCATCAGCGCGGGCTTGCGCGTGGCATTCGTGGACACCAGGGCGTACCGGGCCCAGCAACTGCGCGAGCTGGAAAGCGCGATATTGCAGTCTGAACTGCGTCAGACGGCCGAGACCGATAAGCTGATCAATCAGTTGCTGACGGCGCTGCTGGGGCGGGCGCCAACGGCCGCACGGGTGCAGCTCGGCGTGGTGCACAATGGTGTCACCGGTGTCACCGGGATGACACTGCTGCGCTTTGATATCACGAATGCCGTGGCAGGCCCCGGACACTCGGTTGGGACAATGGTGACGAACCAGTCGCTGTCGGATTGGAACGAGTTGCTGCCGGCGCTGCTCGCCGGCAAGTGCCAGATGGGCACGGCCAGCGACGCGACCAACCTGCCTCTGCGGGCCCGGTTCGAGGCCCTGGGGGCAGGCGCCTTCATGGCCTGCCCGGTGATCGACATACAGGGCAGGATGCTCGGTGGCGTTTTCCTGACATGGGATGTCCGCGATCGCCCGCCAGCCGGCGAGGAGTTGCAGTCGCTGATGGAGTTCGCCAGGATCATCGGCATCCAGATCGCCTCGGCGCTCGATCTGCGCGGCCATGTCCTCTGGCCGCTGGGTACGCTGGTCCCCGACTGACCCTGGAACTGCCGCAAGCCGCCGGGCCGGCCGCTGGCAACGGTCGCCCTGCTGCCGTCCCGGTGCGCCGGCTGGCACGTCCGCGATGAGGGCAACATCGGCGCGTGCCTGCGCGTGGCATTCGTGGATGGAACTATTGCCTTGCCACAAAACATCATGACCAGTCGCCCGCGTGGCGGCACCCGCAGCGATAGCGGGGCCGCCACGCAGGCAGACGATTCAACGCCTCCTCGCCGAACAACAGATCAGGACCGGGCGGACGCTCCACGCCGAGGACATCGCGCGCGTGTTGGCCTGCTCGGTCGACCGGGTTTGCATCGATCTCGTTGAACTCCAACTACAAGGGGAAGAATCATGCAGAACGCAACCGCGGCTGCTGTGACCGTCCGCGCCGTCACGGAGCCCTGTGTGCCGGCGGACTGCTCGATGCAGGGGCTCGAAGTACAGGCCGTTGATGGTTGGCCGGCTGCGCGGCTCACGCAGATGGCTGCGCGCCAAGGCGCGGCCGGAGCTTGGCTCCTACCTGATGAACCTCTGGTTCGCGGCGTGACGCCGGGTTCCGGCCGGATCGCTGGGGATGACGACGCGGTACTCGCCGACGCCGCCATGTGCGATCCCGGGGTGTGGGCCGAAGTGCGCGCCGATCTGCTGCGCGGCTGGCTCCGCTGCTCGGCCGACGGCCGGCTGTATCATCCCGTCTTCTGTCGGCTCGCCGCCGGCATCTCGCAGAGCCGCCAGGAGTTCCGCGCATCGACCGCCACGGTCCGCGCCGCCAGGGCGGCGAAGCATGGCCGCGGCGCGGCGGAAAGTCAGGCCAGCCGCGACCTGCGGCGGTCTTCGCCGGCCCGTGCGTCCCGCGCTGAAGCATCCCGGGTCGATGTGGCGGCTGCGGAATCCGCCGCCGAAAATTCGTTGCGCAATTCGGTGGATAACCACGCCAGCGACCTGGGATCGGCGGCGAAGTCCGCGGACCCACGCTCTGCGACAGAGCTGCAACAGGCCTTTGAGTGTGAAATCGGAAGTGTGATGCACCGCGTGCGTGCCGGGTGTCCAACGCAAGAGCACCGTGCTCGCGCGCAGTCCGCTATCCCACTGTTGGCTGAAGGCGACAGTTTCTCGCGGAGGCCCTTATGAACAAGAGCACCGCGCCGGCTACCGCATCGAGCGACCTGGCGGTAGTCAGCCTGAATCATCGTCTGGAATTCGTCGAACGGCTGTTCGAGGAGAAATTCATCGCGCGCGACCGCGCCTTGTCCGTCGCCCTGACAGCGATGGACAAACGCCTCGACGGGATGAACGAGTTCCGGGACACGCTGCGCGATCAGGCGGGCCGGTTCATGCAGCGCGAGGAATACCAGGCGGCGCAAGCTGCGATCGCGCGCGACGTGGATGCCGCGCGTATAGACCTGTCGAAGTACGCGGTGCGCGTCGATGAGTTCGACAAGACCTCGTCGGTGGAACGCGGGCAGCTCGGAAAACGGCTTGATGGGATGAACGAGTTTCGGATGCAGCTCAAGGATCAGGCGGCGACGTTCATGACACGCCACGAAACCGATGCGCTGGTCAAAGGCATAGCGGCGGATGTCAGGCGCCTGGAAATCACGGAGGGCGAAAAGGCGGGGCGCGACGACTCGGCTGCTGCGTTTGATCGGATTGATGCCAGGATGAAGCTCGTCGAAGCGAAACTGGCGACGTGGGATGGGCGGCTGTGGGCGCTCGGCACCATGTTCCTGCTGGTCAACATTTTCGTCAGTTGGTGGCTCTCGGGCGTCCACGTGCCGCGCCTTTGATCCGTCAAGACGACGGCCCGGGCGCATGAGAACTGCCGGGCAGCGGCGATCTTATGGTTGAGCGGGTAGCGGACCTGAGCGCCGGGCTTGTGGTGGGCCGGCTGCGGGGGGCTGGCGTCTGGCTTCTCGCCATGCCGCCCGTCGGCGAGGAGTTGCAGTCGCTGATGGAGTTCACCAGGAACATCTGCATCCAGCGCGCCTCGGCGCTCGACCTGCACGGCCATCTCCTCTGGCCGCCGGGGGGGGCGACTGACCCTGGAACTGCCGCAAGCCGCCGGGCCGGCCGTTACCGAAGTCTTCAACAAATCAGTTGACCCGTCGCACTCCGCGGAGTGTCAATCCGGCTTGTCGGAGCAGCGAGGTGGCCCCGGTGCATGTGTTTGAAGTGCGAGCATATTGGAATCCTGAAGCTCGCGTATGGTGGGCAGAGAGCGACGACGTGCCGGGATTGGCAGCCGAGGCGGAAACTCTCGAGGCGTTGATCGACACCGTGAAGGCGTTGGTGCCTGATCCGGTCAGGCTGAACGTCGATCCAGGCGTCACGCATTTTCCAGTCCATGTGGTGGCCGAGCGCACCGAGGACGTCGGGCGGCCTGAATTCTCGGCATAGGTTAGCGCGATGTTTGAAATTGGCCGCTACGTCTCCGAGAGGAGGAGTCGGGGACGCGATGACGCCTCGACGTTCGACAGGGAACTGCGCGAGATCTTGCGACGGCACGGCTGTGCATTCGACCGACCCACCAAGGGTAGCCATAAGTTATGGTTCAGCCCCATCAACAAGCGCTCGTTCGTTGTGCCGGCTGGTATCAAGAGCAGGCACACAGCGAATGAGGTGCTGAAGCAGGTTGGGCTGCCGAATTCGGTCTGACTGCCTTCTCACATAGCGAGGTTGCGGGCATAAGCCTGCCGCCCATGACGCCCGCCATCGCATCGTCCCTCTTGCCGCTGCTGCGTTGGATCGACCCGGAGCGGGCGCATGACCTTGCATTGCACGCGCTGCGGCTCGGTCTGGCCGGACGTGCGGCGGCCGGAGACGATCCAGCGCTGGCGGTCGAGGTGCTGGGGCGGCGCTTCGCCAATCCGGTCGGACTGGCCGCCGGGTTCGACAAGAACGCCGTGGCCATTCCGGCGCTGATGCGCCTCGGCTTCGGTTTCGTCGAGACCGGCACCGTGACGCCCCTCCCGCAGCCCGGCAATTCGCGGCCACGGCTGTTCCGCCTGGAGGCAGACGAGGCGGTGATCAACCGCATGGGGTTCAACAACGCCGGGCTGGACGCCTATCTCGCCCGGCTCGCCGCCCGACCGCGCGGCCCGGTCGTGCTCGGCGCCAATGTCGGCATCAACAAGGACGGCGCGGAGCCGGAACGGGACTATCCCGCGCTGATCGCCGCCGTTGCTCCGTATGCCGACTATGCGGTGATCAACGTCTCCTCGCCCAACACGCCGGGGCTGCGCGACCTGCAAGGCGAGGCGCAATTGCGCGCGATCCTGCGTGCCGTGGCGATGCAGGTGCCAAACCGCCCGCCGGTGCTGGTGAAGATCGCCCCAGACCTCACGCGCGACGGTCTCGCCGCCATCGTCGAGACCTGCGTGGCCGAAGGCGTCCAGGGGCTGATCGTGTCGAATACCACGATCTCCCGCCCCCCTGGGCTCCGCTCGCCGCTCGCGCGGGAAGCGGGCGGTCTCTCCGGCGCACCGCTGTTCCAGCTCTCAACCGCCATACTGGCGCGCGCCTTCCTGCTGGCGCGTGGCCGTCTGGCATTGATCGGCGTCGGCGGCGTGTCGACCGGTCAGGATGCACTCGCCAAGATCCGCGCTGGCGCGTCGCTGGTGCAGCTCTATACCGGCTTCGCCTATGCCGGTCCGGCTCTGATCCCCCGGCTGAAGCGGGAGTTCGCCGCTGCGCTGCGGGCGGCAGGTTTCGCCTCGATCAATGACGCGGTGGGCAGCGAGGCGGATCGTCTGGCAGAATAGGGCGAATGGAACACCTCGCAGGCTTCGCCCCGCTCGCCGAGCGCTTCGACGGCTTCATCCTCGACCTCTGGGGCGTCATCCACGACGGGGTGAACGCATTCCCGCATGCCGTGGACTGCCTTGCCCAACTGCGTGCCGCCGGCAAACGGACCCTGCTGCTGTCGAATGTGCCGCGGCCCAATGATGCGGCCCAGGCCATGATGCGCCGCATGGGCATTCCGGACGACCTCTATACCGATATTCTGACCAGCGGCGAAGCCGTCCGTCGTGCGCTGCGGCGGCCACCCGACCTGTGGTGGGCCGAGCTCGGCCAGCGTGTCTTCCACCTCGGCCCGGAGCGGGACCGCGGCGTGATCGAAGGCCTGCCGCTCACCAAGGTGGCGCGGCCCGGCGAGGCGAATTTCGTGCTGAACACCGGCCCGGACGACCACCGCAATCCCACCGACCTGAATGAGTTCGAGGTGGTGCTGCGGGAATGCGCCCAACATCGCCTGCCGATGATCTGCGCCAACCCGGATCTGCAAGTGATCCGCGGCGGCGTGCGGGTGCTGTGCGCCGGCGCGCTGGCATTGCGCTACCAGGAGCTAGGTGGCGACGTCCGCTCGCTCGGCAAGCCCGATCCGACGATCTACCAGCCGGTGCTGGAGCGGCTTGGCCTGCCGGTGGATCGTGTCCTGGCGGTCGGCGACGCGCTGCATACCGACATTGCCGGCGCCGCCGCGGCCGAAGTGGCGTCCTGCTGGGTGCTCAGCGGCATCCATGGCGAGACGCTGGCGGCCGGGCCGGGTCGCTACGACACCGCGAAGGCGGAAACGGCGGCGTCGGCCGCCGGCGTCGCGCCGATCGCGACCATCCCCCGCTTCGCGTGGTGATCGACCGGTCAGTGTGACAGCAGCACCGGCGCCGTCATCTCCGCGATCAGCGTGCGAGTGACACCGCCGAAGACCAGCTCGCGCGCCCGCGAATGGCCATAGGCGCCGGCGACAATCAGGTCGGCACCGATATCGGCGGCATAGGAAAGCAAGGCCTCGCCGTCGGAGATGTCCTTGGCCACGGTGTGCGCGGCTTCGGCCTTCACCCCGTGGCGTGCCAGGTGCAGCGCGATATCGGCAGCCGGCACGTCGCCGTGGCCGCCGATGCCGCGTTGCGGGTTGATCGCCAGCACGATCACCTGCTTCGCGCCGGCTATCAGCGGCAATGCATCATTGACCGCCCGCGCCGCCTCGCGGGTGGCGTTCCAGGCGACCAGGACGCGCTCGCCCACGGTAGGGAAATCGCCGGCAAACGGGATCGCCAGTACGGGCCTTCCCGACGTCATCACCGTCGTGACGGTGATCGCGTCGCTGACCCGCGGTTCATACGAGTCGGGCTGGCCGACCACGGTCAGGTCGGCGTAGCGGGCGTGCAGCGCCACCATGGCAGCGGGATTGCCCTCGACCAGCCGCCACTCGCCCTGCAGGCCGTTGCGGCGCACGCAGTCGCGGAAGGCCGCCTCCACCGGCGCCGCCGCCTCGGCGGCCTCGGCGCGCATGCGCTCGACGATATCCTCCGGATTGGCGGGCACGAACGGCATGGCGGCGCCGTAGAAATAGTTGGCCGAGGGAATGTCGATCACATGCACGCCCGTGAGATGCGCTCCATGCTGCGTCGCGATCCGGGCGGCGACGGCCAGTCGTGCTTCACTGCGCGGCGTGACGTCGAGGTGAACCAGGATGTCATTCAGAGCCATCGGTCGTTTCTCCCTGTCGCTTCGGTCCGCCGACATATATGGCATCGCCACCGGATCGCCTTGATCTGGATCAGACGGAAGTCGGGCTCAGCCGCGCTTCGGCGCCCGCAGCGGCACGACGTTCGACACCGCGTGCCGGCGGCCCCGCACGCGCGTGAGCGTGGTCTGCAATTCGCGGATGCTGAACGGCTTGCGGAGCAGCCCGTCCAGCAGCGTCGCGTCGGCGTCGGCGGGATCGGCGAGCTCGGCAAAGCCCGTGGCAAGCACGATCGGCATGGTGAGCTGCCGGTCGCGGATCGCGCGGGCGAGCTGCAACCCGTTCATGCCGGGCATCGCGTAGTCCAGCAGCACGATGCTCGCCCCGCTGGCCTCGCCATCGAGCAGCGCGAGCGCGTCGCTGCCGGCCGGTGCTTCGGCGACGTCGTAGCCGAGGTCCTTCAGCATCTCCATCGTCACCTGGCGCACCGCCGGGTCGTCGTCGACCACCAGCACCAGGGTCGGCGGGTCCGCGCGCCGTAAGGCATCCGCGCCGCGCCTGGCGGCGTCCGGTTTGACGGCCGCGGCGGCGCGCGGCAGCAGCAGGGCGACCGTTGTGCCTTCGCCCGTGGCGCTGGTGATCCGCACGGTACCACCCGACTGGCGCGCCACGCCATAGACCTGGCTCAAGCCCAAACCGGAACCGCCCGGTCCCTTGGTCGTGAAGAACGGGTCGAAGGCCCTGCGCAGCACCTCCGGCGTCATTCCGGTGCCGGTATCGGCAATGCTGACCCGCACATAATCGCCGGGCTCCGGATCGTCCGGCGCGGCGCGGTCGGTGATCATCTCGTTCGCGGCGGTTATCGTGAGCTGCCCGCCTTCCGGCATCGCGTCGCGCGCATTCAGGCAGAGGTTGAGGATGGCCGCCTCCACCTGGCTTGGATCGACCTGCGCCGGCCACAGGTGGGCGGCGAGGTCGGTCACCACGCGGACGCGCCGGCCAAGCGTGCTGGTCGCCAGGGTGACGAGGTCGGTGACCAGCCGGTTGAGATCGGTCGGCCGCGCGCTGAGCCGCTGGCGACGCGAGAAGGCGAGCAGCCGCGAGGTGAGTTGGGCGCCGCGCTGCACCGCCCCGGTCGCGCGTTCGATCAGGATGCGCAGCCGATCGACATTGGCGTCTGGCCAGGGCTCGCCTCCGCCCGGCAGGCGGCGCTCCATCAGCTCTAGGCTGCCCAGGATGGTCGCGAGCATGTTGTTGAAATCATGCGCTATTCCGCCGGCGAGCTGGCCGACTGCCTGCAGCTTCCGGGCCTGATGCAGGGCCGCCTCGGTCTTCTCGCGCTCGGCGATCTCCACCTGCAGGCGGTTGTTGGTCTCCGACAACTCGCGGGTGCGTTCGGCGACCTGGGCCTCCAGCAGTTCCGCCTCGAGACGGCACTCGAGGTCACGCGCCTGCAGCGTGGTGGCCATGGCGTTGAACGACGTGGCGAGCGCGCCGAACTCCGAGCGCGTCTCGGTCACGTCGGCGCGCGCGCTGAGATCGCCCGCCCGCCAGCGCTGTGCCGCGGCCAGCAGGCGCTCGGTCGGTCGGAAGATGAACCGCCTGCCGACCAGGTAGGTGAGCACCAGCGCAAGCAGGGTCGCGCCGACCAGCAACATGGTCTGCCGCCAGGTTGCCTGATCGACGTCGGTGGTCAGGTCGGGCGGATACAGCGCCACGATGGTGGCGAGTCCGACCGGCGGCAGCGTCGCGGGAATGTATGCCGCCAAGCGCTGGCGCCCGTCGCGGCTTGCGACCGAGGTCACCCCTGGCGTGTCACGCCCGACGAGAGGCTTCAGCTCAGGCAGCAGCACGGCTTCCCGCATGCTGTCCAGGTCCGGCAATCGCGCAAGGAAGTTGCCGTCGCGGTCGGTGATCATCAGCGTGCTGTGCTCGAGCAGCCTGGTACGCCCGAACTGCAGGGTTTGCAGATGTTCGCCGAGCCAGCGCAGGTCGAGTGCCATCACGATGAGGCGGGAGGCGGGGCTCTGGCTGTCGTCCGCTCCTACTCGCAGGCCCATCGGCAGGAACGGACCGTCCATGCCTGGCGATACGGCGAGGCGGCCGATCCCGAAGCCTTCGGCCCTCGTGAGGTCACCAAACCAGTCCGGCGCGCGCGTCCCATCGGTGAGCAGGGCGGGTGCCGAGGAACATGCGAGCCGGCCCTCGGCATCGACCACGGCGAGGAAGCGATAAGCCGGCAGACCGCGCTGCAGCTTGGCGAGACGTGCACCGCAATCCGGTGCCAGCGTCTGCACCTCGGGGAACTGGGCGGTGGCAAAGGCCATCTGCCGCGCCCCATCCACGATGCTGGCGATGTCGGCATTCGCCATCTCGGCCTGGCGCAGCGCCAGTTCGGCGATCTGGCCATGCCGCAGCCGGCGCAGATCTAACTCCGTGTAGAGCTGCGCCGCGACCAACGGCGCGAGGCAGACGACGATCAGCAGCAGGAGGCGGGTCGACAGCCGCATGCCGTTGCGCCCACGCCGGTCGTTGCGTCGGAAGGCGACCACCCCGTTCCCCGGACCGATTATGTGCAGGGGTTATAATACCAACCGCCCGAATCAATGACCCTTGGTCAGCGCTCGCTTTTCCCGTCATGGCCGGGCTTGTCCCGGCCATCCGTCGTGGCACGGTGCCACCACTGATGGCCGGTACAAGCCCGGCCATGACGGCGAGGGAGCGGCGACAAGAGTCAGCAGCAACGGCGGTTGGTATAAGACGACGGTTCGGAGCCGAAGGTGAATGTTCGTCCGAGGAGGCCACTTCACGATATTGCGATCAGAACGATCGGGCTCGCTCCGGCGGAGCGTGTCCGGTCCGACGCCTAGGGCCCCGGGGACACGCCGGCCGCGGCGAAGGTGATGCGCGTTCCGTCGGCCAGGGCAATCATGGTGTCCAGCGGCGAGCCGGACCTGGCCGGCGTGCCACCGCCCCCCCACGACATGGTCCCGGCCGTCGCCATGGAATGCGGGCAGTCCGAACTGGCTGCCGCGCACCGTCGGTTCGCCGAAGCGCGCAGATGCCTCGCGATGCCCCAGGGAGCCGTGTGGGAAGCCGTGTCGTGTCATCGATTGGCACTCGTCGCGCGGCCACATCGGCCACGCAGGCAGTTTGTCAGGGTCTCTCCAATTTTTGCTTAACGCCGCATCCCGGGGGAGGGTTGCGGCACGCCAGCCGACCGCCCGCTATTGCAGTGGCACCCGCACGGTCAGCCCAGGGGTCTGGATGACGCGGCGATCCTCATTCGTCCGGAAATACGAGCCCGGCGAGTAGCCCAGGCTCTGGTCCTGGCGGCGCAAGCGGAAATCGGTGACGCCCACTCGCGTTCCGCCTGAAGCGGTGTCCTGTGGCGTGCGGGCATCCGGATTCGGTACCGGCGCCGACTGATCCACCGGTGGATGTGCGGGTGGAATTGGCGGTACCGGCAGCGACGGTGAGGGCCCGGCCCCGGTGGTGGCGAACAGCAGGAGCAGCGCAAGGCCAATGCGCATCATGGCACGCCACCTTCCTGTCCCGCGGCGAGGAATCTTGTGCCGCGCGGATCAGTCGTGGGGTTGCCGGCGGGCACGCCGAGTTGACCCGTGCCGGCCTGCTGCCATGCCTCCAGCGCCCAGATCACCGATGGGAAGGCGATCTCATCGTGGGGAATGCGCTGCCAGCGAAACAGGGCGACCTCCAGGCTCTCGGGGCCGGCGGCAAAGCGCGGCGTATCCGCCGCGGCGAAGCGCGCGCGGAAAATCACCTGGACCTGGCCGATGCGGCTGATGCTGAAGACGCCGAGGATGCCGTCCAGCACGATCTCCGCCTGCGCTTCCTCCCAGGCTTCGCGTGCCGCTCCTTCCTCGAGCGTTTCGCCGAGTTCCAGATATCCGGCGGGGAGTGTCCAGAAGCCGCGCCTCGGCTCGATGGCGCGCCGGCACATCAGCACGGCATCGTCGGCCACGACCACCGAGCCGACGACAACCTTCGGGTTCTCATAGGCGATGTGGCCGCAGTCGGCGCAGATCATGCGCTCGCGGTTATCGCCTTCCGGGACGCGACGAATGAACTCCGGCATGACTGAAGGGTGGCGCTTCCGCCGAGCCGGATCAATCCCTGCGTGCAGGCCGCCTTATCCTGCCGAGCGCAGGTCTTGACTTGTAATCGTCATTCCCGCGCAAGCGGGAACCCAGGGCTGCAAATAGGAGTGCTGGTCCCACTGGGTGCCCGCTCCCCGCCTCCGCGGGGACAAGCTTCGCGGGCATGACGACAAATGAGTCATCGTCTCCGCACGACGGTATTAAACCGACAGATCGAGCAACGATCCTCGCGGCAGGATGCGGTTGGGTGCCATGCCGCCTTCACTGGTGCGGGCCGGCGCCGCAACTTGCGCCATCGGAGCCGCCAGCTGGGCCGGCTGCTCAGCGACGGCACGCACGCGTTGCACCGGACGCGGTGCGCCGAAGCCCGGCTGTGCCGCACCGGATGAGAACGCTGAAAGTGAGCCTGGCGACAACATGCCGGCAGTTTCAGGCATGCAAGTTAAGGATACCTGAAGGTCCGTCGCTTCACACCATTTCGATATGCAAGGCCTCGCGCAGCGCTGTTGCGGCGCGGAAGATCTCGGCCTCCAGCTCCTCGGCAATTGCGGTGACGGATGCTGGTTCCTCGCGCATGAGCCGCATCAGGGTGCGGACGCGTCTCTCCAGCGCAGCCATGCCATATTCGGCAGCCGTCCCGGCCATGGCATGCGCGTCGGCAATCGCCTGCTCCGTCGCGTCCCGCTGCAACGCCTGCTGCAATGAGCCCAGGCGCTCCGAGAGATCCGCCAGACAATCCTCGATCAGACTGCCCAGCGTGTCCGCCGGCAGGGCACCACGCAGTTCGTCCAGTCGCGCAGCCGACAGGATCGGCGACGGGGTGGCTTGTCTCGGGACGGAAGGGGCGTCCAGCGTGGCTCGATCGGGGCGGTGCGGCCAGACATGCCGCGCCAGTGCATCGAGCAGTTCCACCAGGGCCACCGGCTTGCCCAGCATTCCGTTCATGCCGGCCGCGGCACAAAGCGCCTGGTCCTCGGGACAGACATTGGCGGTCAACGCCACGATCGGCACCGTGGCGGCCGGGCCTGCCATGCCGCGGATTTGCTTCGCGGCGTCCAGGCCGCTCATGCCCGGCATGAAGATATCCATGAAAACCAGATCGTAGGGCCGCCTTGCCACCGCGCTGATGGCCTCCTGCGCATTGCTGGCAATGTCCACCTGATGGCCCTCGCGGCGCAGCAGCGTCGCGGTCACGAGCTGGTTTGCCAGAATGTCTTCGACCAGCAGAATGCGCGTCCGGGGCAGAAACCGCCGTGGCCGCGCGTCGGCGCGGGCCGGTGCGGCGGCCGCGTGGCTCGGCGGCGCGGTCACCGGCACCACGATCCAGAACTCGTTGCCCGCCGCGCGTCCTGCCATCGTCCAGACGTCGCAGCCGATCTCACCGCCCATCAGCGTGACCAGGTGGCGGCAGATCGCCAGGCCAAGGCCGGTCCCAAGCGGACCCTCGGCGCCTGGCTGTTCGATGCGGGAGAACGGTTTGAACAGACGGCTGCGCGCTTCCTCCGGGATCACCGGTCCGCGGTCGCGCACCGCCAGGCGCAGCCGCGTCCTGCCGCCGGCGAGCCGGGTCTCGGCTGTCACCCGGACCTCGCCAGCGGCGGCGAACTTGACGGCATTGGACAGCAGGTTGATCAGCACCTGCCGCAAGCGGCCCGGATCGGTGTGGAGCTCGGCCGGTACGGCAGTGCCCACCGACAGGCGCAAGGCGATCCCGCGTTCCGCCGCCTGGGCGCGGAACATCTCGAGCGTGCTCTCGATCAGTTGGCGGAGCATGAATGTGCTCGGTCGCAGCACGAGCTGGCCGGCCTCCATCTTCGACATCTCCAGGATGTCGTTCACCAGGGCCAGCAGCGCGTCACCGGATTGCCGGCACATGTCGACCAGCGCCTGCTGCGTCGGAGCGAGGCTGCTGTCGGCCAGCAGGGTCAGGCTGTTCAGCAAGGCGTTGAGGGGCGTGCGAATCTCGTGGCTGACAATCGCCACGAAGCGTGACATGGCCTGCGTCGCGGCCTCGGCTACGGCGCCCGCCTCGCGCAGCGCGGTCTCGGTCTGCTTGCGCGCGGTGATGTCAGTATAGAGGGTGACGAAGCCGCCATCGGGCTGCCGGTTGCGCCGCAGCTCGAGCACCTTGCCGTCCGGTCTGGTGCGCTCCGTCGTCGTCGCGAAGCTGCCACTGCGGAGCGCCGCCATCCGCCGCGCCACCTCCGCCTCGATATCCACGTCGCCGAACTGGCCGGCGGCCGCCTGGGCTCGCAGCACATCCTCCATCGGCAGACCAACCCGCAGGATGCCGCTCGGCACGCCGGCGACCTCGGGGAAGCGCGGGTTCCATTCGACCATCTGCATGCGGGCATCGACCATCGCGACGCCGTCAGTCATCCCGGCCAGCGTCGCTTCGAGCTGCGCCGTCTTGTCGTCAGCCAGCGTCTTGGCCAGCTCGAGCTGCGAGTTGGCGGCAGCAAGCACGGCCCGATCATGCGCGACCGCCGCCGCGCGCCGGCGCGCGGCATGCAGGTCATGCAGCAGGATGCCGGCCAACGCGAGCAGCAGTACCGTGATGCCGCCGGCAAAGACATAGGCCGCCGTCACCCAGGCGTTTGTCGCGCGCATCGCCTCGGCCCGGTCGATGCCCACGACGACTTCCAGGTCGCGGTCGGCCACATGGCGGAAGCCGTGGGCACGCTCGATGCCATCGAGGGCGGACCGCCCGATCCATACGCCGTCGGGATCGGCCTGCATCGCCTTGAACATGTCCGTGTCGGCGATGATCGAGCCAGGGTCGATCGGATTCGGTCCGACCGCCACGCGTACCCGGCCCCGCTCCATGCCCACGACCGCGATGATACCGTGCGAGCCGATATCCGCCATCTGGTAGAAGCTGCCCAGGGCGCTGATCCGCAGTCCGGCAACGATGACGCCGGCGAAGGAGCCATCCGGGTGGTGGAGCCGGCGCGCCAGATTCAAGTGCCATTGCCGGATGACCGAATCCATCGCCGTGGGGCTGATGAACATCCGGTCCTCGTCGAAGACCCGCTCGGCCTCGTAACGGAAATAGTCGCGCTCGCTGACATTCAACCCCACGGCCTCCGGCACCGTGTCGTGGTGCACGGTGCCGCGCTCGTCGGCGATGGACACATTGGGGCTGAGGTCGTTCAGCAGAACGAGCTGGCCTCGCCAGGCGAGCAGGCTGAAGCGCCCTGGGTCGGTTTCCCACGCACGAGCAAGAATGCGCAGCGTCTGGTCGACCTCCAGCAGCTTGCGCTGCAACTGCTCGTCGAAGACCTGCGCCTGGTTGGCCACGTTGGCGCTCACCCGGGCCTCCGCGTCGGCGCGCTCGGTGCGTGTGGCGGTGAGCGTGCCGATCCAGGTCAGCGCGATCAGCGTGACGGTGCTGGCCACGATGCCGACCAGGCCCAGCAGCCGGCCGCCGTTCTTCCGGTTCATTGCCCCGCCACCTGCGGGACCGCTTGGGTCATGCTCAAGATCTGCCGCCATCGGAGTGGTGGAAGCCGCGGCGCCACAAAGCGCCGCCGATGTCCCTGGATAACCATTTCGTGACCCGAAATACAACCATTGGTCGCGTGAGCGCGCCGGCGGCTTGCTCCGGGCCCGGACGGATGCGAATGTCCGCGCGCTTGCGGGACGGCCGGGCACGGCGGACCCGGCTCAATTCTCAAGGCCCAACTCTTCAAGGCAGGGACAGGATGGCGAAGATCAAGGTGAAGACCCCGGTCGTCGAGCTCGACGGGGATGAAATGACCCGCATCATCTGGGGGTTCATCAAGGACAAGCTGATCCTGCCCTATCTGGATATCGATCTGAAATACTTCGACCTCGGCATCGAATACCGTGACAAGACAGACGATCAGGTCACCGTCGATGCGGCGCATGCCATCCGGCAGTACGGCGTGGGGGTGAAGTGCGCGACCATCACCCCGGACGAGGCGCGGGTGCGCGAGTTCAACCTGAAGCGCATGTATCGCAGCCCGAACGGCACGATTCGCAACATCCTGGACGGCACGATCTTCCGCGAGCCGATCATCTGCAGGAACGTCCCCCGCCTGGTGCCGCACTGGACGCAGCCGATCGTCATCGGCCGCCATGCCTATGGCGACGTGTATCGCGCGGTGGAAATTAAGATTCCCGGTCCCGGCAAGGTGACCCTGACCTATCAGCCGGAAGGCGGCGGCCCCGCCCAGACGCTCGAGGTGCACGACTTCAAGGGCGCCGGCGCCGTGATGGCGATGCACAACACCGAGGAAAGCATCACCGGCTTCGCCCGTGCCTCGTTCAACTACGCGCTGATGCGCGGCTGGCCGCTGTATTTCTCCACCAAGAACACCATCCTGAAGGCCTATGACGGCTACTTCATGGACATCTTCCAGCGCATCTACGAGACCGAGTTCAAGGCGGAGTTCGACAAGAAGGGGCTCACCTACGAGCACCGGCTGATCGACGACATGGTGGCCTGCGTGCTGAAGTGGAACGGCGGCTATGTCTGGGCGTGCAAGAACTACGACGGCGACGTGCAGTCCGACACGGTGGCGCAGGGCTTCGGCTCGCTCGGCCTGATGACCAGCGTGCTGCTGAGCCCGGACGGCAAGACGGTGGAGAGCGAGGCCGCGCATGGCACCGTGACGCGGCATTATCGCCAGCATCAGAAGGGGCAGCAGACCTCGACCAACCCGATCGCCTCGATTTTCGCCTGGACGCGTGGGCTGATCTACCGTGGCCGCTTCGACGATACCCCCGAGGTGACGCGGTTCGCCGAGACGCTGGAGAAGGTCTGTATCGGCACGGTGGAGTCCGGGTTCATGACCCGCGACCTCGCGGTGCTGATCGGTCCTGATCAGAAGTGGCTGAATACCCAGGACTTCCTGGCGAAGCTCGACGAGAACCTGCAGAAGGCGATGAAATAATCGCCAATCGCCAGGCGTCAGTGGTCGGCGGACGCCAAGCGGCTTGCCGCCAACCGGGGAGAGATCACCATGAAGGACGTGACCGAGATCGCGGGCCTCACGCGCTATCCTCTGGCGCGGCGTGGCTTCGTGATGACCAGCCTGATCAGCGGCTTCACCCTGGCGACGCAGCGGGTGGAGGCGCAGGCGATTCATACCGACACCGCCGGTTTGGACGCCGGGGACGTGCAGATTCCGGTGAAGGACGGCAAGTTGCCGGCCTATTATGCACGTCCGGCCAAGGGGACTGGCTTTCCGGTCATCCTGGTGAACGAGGAGGTGTTCGGCGTCCACGAATACATCAAGGACGTCTGCCGGCGTTTGGCCAAGCTGGGCTACCTGGCTGTTGCGCCCGAGATCTATTTCCGCAATCCGGATTTTCCCAAGATGACCGACGTCGCCCAGATCATGCGGGATGTGGTCTTCAAGACGCCGGATGCCGAGATCATGTCGGACCTGGATGCGACGCTCGCATGGGCTGCGCGCAATCACGGCGATGGCAACCGGATGGGCGAGATCGGCTTCTGTTTCGGAGGCCGCAACACCTGGCTGCATGCCGCGCACAATCCGAAGCTGAAGGCTGCGATCGTGTTCTACGGAAATATCAAGAACCCGACATCCGACATCAAGCCGAAGACAGTTCTCGACATCGCCGACCAGATTCGTTGTCCGCTCCTCGGCCTCTATGGCGGGCAAGATCCGGGCAATCCAGCGGACCTGGTCCATCAGGCGGAAGCCAAGGCGAAGGCCGCGCACAAGACGGTGGAAATCGTGATCTATCCTGATGCTGCGCATGCTTTCCATGCCGATTATCGCCCGAGCTATCGCCAGGCCGATGCCGAGGACGCGTGGAAGCGGGCGATCGGCTGGTTCAAGCGCTACGGGCTCGCGCCCAAGGCCAGCACGCAGGCGACCTGAGGCGAGCCGGGCCGCTCGCCCGCGGACAGGCTCAGCCAGACCCGGCGAAGGCAGAGCAGCAGGACGGTGCAGGTGGTCATCGGTCCCAGCGCCAGGTGGAAGGCCTGGCCGACGGTCCAGGTCTGCAGCGACAGCGGGTAGACGGCGAGCCGGACCAGCTTTTCCCAGGGCAGGAAGCCGCCCTCCCGCGCCTCGCGCAGCAGCCAGCCGATGGCGACCAGGATGAGCAGCTTGTCGTAGAGCAGGGCCAGCGGCACGGCGAGCAGTGTTGCGGCGAGCAGGGAGACCGAACGCAGGTTCCGGCTCACGGGACGTTGCCAGAGCAGCGCGATCAGCAGCGCCACCCCGCCTTGCACGGCGTAGGCCGACCAGGGGCCGAAGCCGAGCAGCCGCGCCGCGCCGAACGGCGTGACGATGCCGGCGAAGTCGATCAGCCCGGAGCCATAGACCTCGCCTGACTGGGCAACGGCGACCAGGTAGGCGTGCCAGGTCTGCCGGCCGAACAGCGCGATCGAGATGCCGACGAGCCACGCCACGGTCGCCGCGGCGGCTGCGAATGCGGTCCAGCGCCTGGCCGCGAGCGGGGCTCCCGGCACCAGCAGGCCGAAATGCGGCTTGTAGCAGAGCGCGCCAAGCGGCATGCCGGCTGCCACCGGTCGCCGATCCACCAGCAGCGTGAACCCGCCGAACAGCGCGGCGGTGAGAAACGCGTTCTGGCCGAGGCCCAGCGTCCAGAACACGGCCGGGAAGGCCAGCAGCGGCGCCAGCCAGCCGGCGCCCTGCTCGCGCAACAGGCGCCGCATCATCACGATGAACATGCCGAGCGTGCAGACCTGGAAGACCGCGAAGGCCACGGAGTAGGGCATCGAGGCCAGGGCGGAGCAGAGGATCAGGTAGACCGGCGGGTAGAAGAAAAACTGGTGCGGCGCGCCTGCCACCGTCGCCTGCTGCTGCGCGAGGTAATGCGCCGCCTGGTCATAGGCGAGCTGCGGCGTGCCCGCCAAGGCGAGTTTGCCGGCCGCGTAGAAGCTGACGAAGTCCGACGCCGGCGGCGTGCTGACCGGGACGAACACCCCGTGCTGCCAGAGCGCCAGAAACACCAGCAGCAACAGCTCCTCGATGAACAACACGAGGCCCCAGGCGATGACGCCCTCGCGCGTCAGCCAGTTCGCATGCCTGAGCTGATCGATCAGGCGCGGCAGCTTGTTGCGGATGGGCGCCATGGCCCATCCGCATACGCCGCGGCGCCTTGTGAAAACGTTTCAGCCGCCGTGCACGACGCGGTGGTAGCCGCGGGCGTAGTAGATCAGCCCCTCATGCATCTGGCCGACCTCCACTGCCTCCACGGTGCAGATGAACACGTCATGCGTGCCGACCTCGACGATCTGGGCGATGCGGCAGTCGAACGCCACCAGCGCACCGTCCAGCACCGGTGCGCCGGTCAGCAGCGTATGCCACATGGCGCCCTCGAAGCGCGCCGCCATCGTGTGGTCCGTCATCCCGGCGAACACCGGCGAGAGTTCCTCGTGCGCGCCGGCCAGGGTGTTCACGCACAGCACCGAATTCGCCTTCATCGACGGATAGGAATCGTTGGAGCGGTTGGCGCAGACCAGCAGGGTGGGCGGTGTGTCGGTGATGCTGCACACCGCCGAGGCGGTGAAGCCTGCGCGGCCGCCTGGCCCGTTTGTGGTGATCACGTTCACCGCGGCGCCGAGGCGGGCCATTGCCTCGCGATAGGCCTGCTTCTCGACTGCCACGGTCCGCTCCATCCCTGGCTGTGTTGCCCCGACTATGGCGCTATCGCACGGCGGAGGACAGGGGCGGCGCGATATCCTCCAGCGCTCGGCGCTCCGCGGGGACTGCCAGCAGGGCGGCGACCAATGCCGCGCCCAGCATGAGGCCGCCACCGAGCAGATAGCCCCACAGGATCGAGACGCGCGAGCCCGTGTCGATCAGCGCGCCGAACAGCGCCGGGCCCGCGACTCCGCCGACGCCGGTGCCGAACGCGTAGAACAGCGCGATGGCGATCGCGCGCATTTCCAGCGGGAAGCTTTCGCCGACGGTGAGATAGGCGGAGCTTGCCGCGGCGGAGGCGACGAAGAAGATCGCGGTCCAGGCAATCGTCTGCTGCACTGCGTCCAGCACGCCAAGGGCGAACAGCCAGCCGGTCAGCGCCATCATGACACCCGAGATCGCGTAGGTCGCCGTGATCATCAGACGCCGTCCGAGCGTGTCGAACAGCCGGCCCAGTAACAGTGGCCCGAGGAAATTGCCCGCCGCGAAGGGCAGCATGAACCAGCCGATGTCGCCGGATGAAATGGCGTAGAACCGCGTCAGGATCAGCGCATAGGTGAAGAACACCGCGTTGTAGCAGAACGCCTGTGCCGCCATCAGCGCGATGCCGAGTACGGCGCGGCTGCGGTACTGGGTGAACAGCGCACGCGTGCCGGCGCCGAACCATGAGCGCACGTCGCGCCGGAGCAGCAGCGCCTGGTGGGGCACGGGCGGCAGTGGCCGGCCGGTCTCGCGTGCCACGCGTTGCTCGATCTCCGCCACCACGCGTTCGGCTTCGTCCGGATAGCCATGGGTCATCAGCCAGCGCGGGCTCTCGGGAAGGAAGCGGCGCAGCAGCAGCACGATGAAGCCCAGCACGCCGCCGATGATGAACGCGAACCGCCAGCCGTATTCCGGCGGCAGCACCGCCGGGTTCAGCACCACCAGTGCGCCGATCGCACCGAGCGCGGCGCCGACCCAGAAGCTGCCGTTCACCACGAGGTCGGTGAAGCCGCGCCGCCGCGCGGGGATCAGCTCCTGGATCGTGGCGTTTACCGCGGCGTATTCGCCGCCGATGCCAGCGCCGGTCAGCATGCGGAACAGGGCGAACGACCAGAAGTCCCAGGAGATGCCGCAGGCGATGGTCGCGATCGCGTAGATCAGCACCGTGATGCTGAACAGCTTCTTGCGCCCCAACCGGTCGGTCAGCCAGCCGAAGAACAGGGCGCCAGACACCGCGCCGATCAGATAGGCGCTGGCGGCGAAGCCGACCTGCTCGCCGGTGAGATGCAGCACCGGGCTTTCGCTCAGGGCGCCGGAGAGCGAGCCGACGATGGTGACTTCCAGCCCGTCGAGGATCCAGGCGATCCCCAGGGCGCAGATCACCAGCCAGTGAAACCCGCTCCAGGGCAGTCGGTCGAGGCGGGCAGGCACGTCGGTCTCGAACACCGCGTCGCTTGGTATATCGGGCCGCATCTCGTTCGGCATGTCGCTCGATCCGTCTCCCTGGCATACTGGGGCGGCAAAACCGGGGAGACGGAACATGGACCCGTTCGAAGCTGAGGTTGAGGCAACGATTGCGCGATGGCACGGCATCACCGCCCCGAATGACCCGGCGCGGCGGATGGCGGCGGACCTGATCTCAACGATTCGCGCCTTCGAGGCACTACGCGGCACGCTGGTCTTCGAGGACGAGCCCGCGAGCTTCGAAGCGGCGCTGCACGAGACGAAGGAGTGAGGGCGATGACCGATCTGGCCGATCTCTCCCTCGTCGAGGCCGCCGATGCGGTGCGCAACGGCGATGCAACCTCGATGGAACTGCTCGACGCCTGCTGGCGAAATCTGGCAGTGGCGAATCCGAGGTTGAATGCGACGATCTGGCTCGACCGCGAAGCGGCGGAGCAGGCGGCGCGCGCGGCGGATCGCGCGGTGCGCGAGAAGTCCTGGCTCGGCCCGCTGCACGGCGTGCCGTTGGCGCACAAGGACATGTACTATCAGGCGGGCAGGCTCAGCACCTGCGGTTCGGCGATCCGCAAGGACTATCGCCCGGGCGTGACCGCGACCGTGATCGAGAAGCTGCACGCGGCCGGCGCCTACACGTTCGGTGGACTGAACATGGCGGAGTTCGCGCAGAACCCGACGGGTCACAATCGCGCGTTCGGCGACTGCCACAATCCGTGGAACCTGCCCTACATCACCGGCGGCTCGTCTTCCGGCTCCGGTGTCTCGGTCGCGGCGCGGTTCAACTATGCGGCGTTGGGTTCCGACACCGGCGGCTCGATCCGCCTGCCGGCGGCGGCGTGCGGCGTGACGGGAATCAAGCCGACGCAGACCCGGGTGTCGCGGTTCGGTGTGATGCCGCTGTCGTTCAGTGCCGACAATGTCGGACCGCTCGCACGCACCGCGCGCGACTGTGCACGGATCATGAGCTTGATCGCCGGGCGCGACCCGCGCGATCCGACCAGTTCGCATGAGCCGGTGCCGGACTACGAGGTGGCACTCGATGGCGACATACGCGGGTTGCGCATCGGCGTGCCGTCGACCTGGTTCCTCGATGAGGTCGATGCACCGGTGCTGGACGCGCTGGAGCATGCGCTCGCGGTTCTGGCGGCGCGCGGCGCCGCGGTGCATCGCATCACGCTGCCCGTGATGGATGCGGTCACCACCTATGGCGGCATCGTCTCGCGGGTCGAAGCGGCAACGATCCATGCGCAATGGATGCGCGAGCGGGCAGGGGAGTACGGCATCCATATCAGCGGCCGGATGTACGGCGGCTATGCAATCCCCGCGACCTACTATGTCGAGGCGCTGAGCCGGCGCGGGCCGATCCTGAAGGCCTTTGCCAAGGAGGTGTTCGTGAAGGTCGACGTGCTGGCGACGCCGACCATCCGCACCTGCCTGCCGACGCTGGCAGAGACCGATATCGACCACGGCCCGCCGGGCACGGAAACGAAATTCATGGCGGTATCGGCGAACACGCGGCCGTTCAACTATCTCGGCCTGCCGGCTGTCAGCGTCAACTGCGGCTTCGATCCGAACGGATTACCGATCGGCTTGCAGATCGCCGGCCGTCCGTTCGCCGAGGCACGCGTGCTCAAGGTGGCGGACGCCTATCAGCGCGACACCGACTTCCATACGCGCCGCCCGCCGATGCTGGATGCCGCGGACGCCGGCGGCGTCATTGTCGCATGAAGCCGAAGGTCGCCTTCATCGGCACTGGCGGGACCATCGCGTCGATCGGCAGGGGCCCGCTCGATCTGCAGGACTATGGTGCGACCGGCAAGGTGATGCACGCCGACGAGATTGTCGCACGCTTCCCGGAGGTCGGGCTGGTCGCGGATGTGCTCCCGGTTCGTTACCGCAACATCCCCAGCACGGCCATCGACTTTCCCGACTGGAAGGCGCTGGTGCTGTTGTGCGGGACGCTGGTGGCGGAACATCCGGACCTCGCCGGCATCGTCATCGGCCACGGCACGGCGACGCTGGAGGAGACGGCCTACATCCTCAACCTGACGCTGAAAGTGCCGGTGCCGGTGGTGCTGGTCGGCGCGCAGCGGCCGTCCAGTGCGCTTTCCACCGATGCCGGACTCAATCTGGTGAACGCGATCCGCGTCGCGGCCAGCCCGGAGGCGCGCGGCATGGGCGTGCTCGTCGTGCTGAATGACGAGATCCAGGCGGCACGCGACGTGACGAAGACCGCCACGCTGCGCCTGCAGACTTTCCGTTCCGCGGACTTCGGCGTGCTTGGCCATGCCGATGGCGATGCCATCGCTTTCTACCGCCGTCCGTTGCGCCGCTGCTATCCGGATACCGAATTCGACATCAGCGCGCTGGAAGCCTTGCCGCGCGTCGACATCGCCTATGCCTACGCCGGCGCGGATGGGACTGCGGTGCACGCCTTCATCGCCGCCGGTGCGAAGGGCATTGTCTCGGCCGGGTTTGCGCCCGGCTTCGCACCGCCCGGTGACTTCGAGGCGTTGAAGGCAGCGGTCGCGCAAGGCATCGTAGTCGTGCAATCCACCCGCGCCGGCTCCGGCCGCACCTTCCGTGGCACGCGGCTCGCGAATGCCGGCTTGCTGATCGCCGACAACCTGACGCCGCAGAAGGCCCGCATCCTGCTGGCGCTGGCGCTGACCGTAACGAGCGATCCCGAGCAAATCGGGAAAATCTTCCGCACCTACTGAGGAGGCTATCCGATGATCCACCACGTCTCGGTTTCCGCCCGCGATCCGAAGCATGTCGCCGATGTCCTGGCGGAGCTGATGAATGGCCGTGCCTATCCGTTTCCCGGCGGCGTCGCCGACTCGTTCATGGCGGTGAGCGGCGACGAGCACGGCTCGATGATCGAGGTCTATCCCGAGAGCGTCACCTTGCAGCCGGGCACAGGCGATTCGCAGGTACGCGCGGCGCATGACGGCAACCCGGGCTATGCCCCGTTCCACCTGCTGCTGTCGGTGCCGGTCGACCGCGCCACGGTGGAGCGGATCGGCGAACGCGAGGGCTGGCGTACCCGCTATTTCGGCCGCGGCGCACCCGGTCAGCCGCCGGCGTTCCATGTCATCGAGTTCTGGGTGGAGAACCGGCTGATGGTCGAAGTCGCCACGCCGGACATGCTGGCCGAGTATACGCGTCTGATCCGCTACGACACGCTGGATGCGCATTTCGGCGGGCGCGCCGCCGCGTAGGTCGGGGAGAGTCCCGCGTGTCATTCGACCCGGAAGCAGTCCGCGCCTTCGAGCACTCACGCTGGGAGCGCGCGGCAGCAGCCTACGCGTCGACATTCGCCAGCGCGACCAGACCGTTCGTCGATGCTCTGCTCGATGCGGCCCGCGTCGGACGTGGCATGCGAATGCTCGACATCGCCTGTGGCCCTGGCTTCGTCACCTCCCGCGCGGGCATGCGCGGCGCGGCGGCGACCGGGTTGGATTTCTCGCCCGCCATGCTCGCTGTCGCCAGGGCGCGTGACGGCGCGATCAGGTTCGACGAGGGGGATGCCGAGGCGCTGCCCTACGCGGACAATGAATTCGATGCGGTGGTGTCGAATTTCGGCATCCACCACGTGCCGCGTCCGGCGCTCGCGCTCGGCGAGGCGCATCGCGTGTTGCGCAGCGGCGGCCGCGTTGCCTTCAGCTTCTGGGCCGACTTGAGCGAGAACATCGCCTGGAAACTGCTGTTCGACGCGATCGCGCGACATGGCGATCCGGCGGCATCACAGGCGCCGCCGCCGGGCGGTGGGTTCGGCACCCCAGCGCAGTGCGCCGATGCGTTGCGCCGGGTCGGCTTCGCCGACTGCACGACAGAATTGGTGCGCGCGACCTGGCATCACGCCGGCGCGCAGGAGCTGGTGGCGGCGTTGCAAGCCGGAACCGCGCGCATGGCGGCGATGATCGAGGCGCAACCAGCGGCGGCCATGCCGGCCATCGTCGCGGACATCGAAGAGAAAGCAGCACGCTATCGCGACGCCGATGGCATCGCCGTGCCGATCGCCGCGGTGATCGCTGCCGGTGTGAAGCCCTGAAGGAGGTCGGCTTGGACATCTACCACGCCTGGTGCGATCTCAAGCCCGGCGTCGGCGATCTGGAATTCAGCGCGAAGGTCGCCGGCTACATGGGCCATCTCAAGGAGCAGGGCCTGATCGAGGGTTGGCGGCTCACGCGGCGCAAGCTCGGCCTCGCCCCGCAGGGGCTCGGCGAGTTCCACCTGATGATCGAGGTGAAGAATCTTGCCCAGCTCGAAGCGGCGTTCGAGCGCGTGGCTGGGCGGCGCGAGCCGGTCGAGGGATTCCATTTCGGCGTGAATTCGCTGGTGCAGAACGCCGTGTTCGCGCTGTACCGGGATTTCCCCGATGCGTTCCGCCATCACGGTGAGGAACGGTTCTGATTCGACAACGGAGGCCCGCTTTGGGCGTCTTCACCATCAACGCGCAGCACCAGGATCGCCGGTGCCCGATGATCCTGGACCTCGATCCGCAGTTGCCCAACGAGGCGACGATCCTCGGCTTCCTGCAAGGCGGCATGTTCTACGAGCCGGATGTTTCCGAAGCGATGTTGCGGATCATTGGCGAGGGCGACGTGGTGCTGGACGTGGGCGCCAATGTCGGGTTCTTCACGGTCCTGATGGGATGCCTGACCGGGCCGAACGGACGCGTCCTGGGCTTCGAGCCCGGCGAGAACAACCTTGCGCGCCTGAAGAACAACATCCGCCTGAACGATCTTGCGAACGTGATCCTTGTCGAGCAGCCGGCGACGGCTGCAATCGAGGAGGTCTCTTTCTACGTCAACAGCGACAACAGCGGGGGAAACGCAATCTGGGACCCCGGGGAATTCCCCCCGAACGTACGCAGCCATGCCAACCCGCGGATGATCCGCATGCAGTCGACCACCATCGACGCCGAGATCGATCGGCTTGGCCTCCGGACGCCCAGGCTGATCAAGATCGACACCGAAGGAGCCGAGCACTCCGTATTGCAGGGTGCGCGGGGGCAGCTGACCGGCCGCAAGGTGCCATACGTCATCGCTGAATTGCACGAATTCGGCCTGGAGAAGTTGGGCTCTTCGCAGCGCGATCTTCGCCGCTTCATGCAGGGGTTCGGCTACGACACGTTCGTTCTGTATTTCGATGGTGCCCTGCCGAAGCTCATCCCGCCGGAGACGCGACTGACCTCCCGGTATTTCCTCAATCTGCTGTTCAGCACGCCCGAGGATGTCGCCAGACTGTGGAAAATCGAGAATTTCGACCCGACGATGGTCCGCCGGGCCGAGCGGTGAACCTCTCGCGATGGTGACGGCTCGTATCGATCGGTGGACGTGGATCGTCTGGTTCTGCGCCCTGCTCGGGGCGATGCTTGCGATGTGCACCGGCGGGAGGGGCGGAGTGCGGGGCGCCTAGAGCCAGTGCGCCGTGCGAGCAATCAAGTAGGCAAGTCCGAGCGTCGTTGTGATGATAGCGCCGAAGGTGAGGCAGAAGTCGCGCTCCCTGCGCTGATCCAACGCGGTCGTCTCCGTCCGCACAGAGGCGAAGCCAGCAGTCATCTCGGCGCGCATCGCACGCTGATCCGCCCTGATCTCGGCAACGATTGCCTTCGTGCCTGCGGCGATCTCTTCCAGCACGCGAAGTCTGGCTTCCATGTCGTCAGGGTAGCCGCGCTCGCCGCCGGCTTCAATTGGTGCGTCAGGCATGTCGAGCGTCCCTCCATGCAGCGAGCGTTTCTGCCACCGCCGTGGTCATCGCACGCCAATCAGCGCGGCCGTCTCGGCGAAGTCGACCTGGTGCGGTGAGCGGTCCTCGATCGCGCTTTCGGCCGCCCGGGGCTTGACCTGTCCAGGTTGACGAAGACGATGCCTGGCGTCGCCAGGATGCGGGCAAGGTCCGTAGCGGGCAGGGAACGGCGCCGGTCATTGCTGTGCGCCGGGTTGCCGGCCCATGCGACGCCGACCCTCGGCCCTGCCGGCAATGCATCCCGCCAGCGGGCAACGCGCGCCGGATCAGCCCGGAGATAGCCATCGGCGGACAGGAACGCATCCACGCGCGTCGCGAACACGCGCGGCAGGCTCATCTGGTCGATCCAGCAATCATACGGCGGCAGCGGCGCGGTCTTCGGCATGATCGCCACGCTGGGCATGCCTGCCAGAAGCGGGATCAGCTGCCGCTCGCATGCGAGCACCGGATGCCCCCCGCGTGCCGCGATCAACGGCAGGTAGCGAGCGAACTGGATCGTGTCGCCGAGACCCTGCTCCGCGTGGACCAGGATCGTACGGCCCGCGGGATCGCTGTTGTCCCATTGTGGTCCTGGCAGATCGATGAAGTCGCGGCGGAACCGGTCATGCCGCTTCCGCCACTCCCGGGCGGGCACGACGATGTCATCGCCAGCGCTTCCGCGGGCCGCCGATCGGCGAGCAGGGCGCGAATGAGGTTTGTCAGCGTGCCGGCGTGGCCGGGCCGCGACGCGGCGGCCACCTCCAGCACCGCCACCGCTTCGTGGGATCGCCCGGTATCCAGCAGCAGCAGGCCATACAGATAGAGCGCCGGCGGATGACCGGCCGCCATGTCGAGCACTGTCCGGTAAAGCGCCTCCGCCTCGGCATGGTTCGAGGCTTGGTGATGCGCGATGGCGGCACGCAGCACGTCGACGATGCTCTGCATACGCACAGCATCGGCCAGCGGCGTAAATGCCGGATGAAAACTACCGCGCCTGCGCGCTCGCCTCCGAACGTGTCGCGCCGGCGCGGGCGGCCAGCGCCGCGGCCATGAACGCGTCCAGGTCGCCGTCCAGCACCGCGTCCGGGTTGCCCTTTTCCACGCCGGTTCGCAGGTCCTTCACCAACTGATAGGGCGCCAGCACGTAGTTGCGGATCTGGTGCCCCCAGCCGATGTCGGTCTTGGCGCTCTCCACCGCCGCCGCCGCCACCTCGCGCCTCTGCAGCTCCGCCTCATACATCCGGGCCTTCAGCATCGCCATCGCGTTGGCACGGTTGCGGTGCTGGCTGCGGTCGGTCTGGCAGGCGACGATGATGCCTGACGGCAGGTGCGTGATGCGGATCGCGCTCTCCGTCTTGTTGACGTGCTGTCCGCCGGCGCCCGACGCGCGATAGGTGTCGACCTTCAGGTCGTTCTCGTTGATCTCGATGTCGATGTTCTCGTCGACCACCGGATAGACCCAGACGCTGGCGAAGCTGGTGTGCCGCCGCGCCGCCGAATCAAACGGGCTGATCCGCACCAGCCGATGCACGCCGGCCTCGGTCTTCAGCCAGCCGTAGGCGTTCGGCCCGCTCACCTGCAGCGTCGCGGACTTGATGCCGGCCTGCTCGCCCTCACTCTGCTCCAGCAACTGCACCTTGTAGCCGTGCTGCTCGGCCCAGCGCATATACATGCGCATCAACATCTCGGCCCAGTCCTGCGCCTCGGTGCCGCCGGTGCCGGCATTGATCTCGACATAGGCGTCGTTGGCATCCGCCTCGCCGGCCAGCAGGCTCTCGATCTCGCGCCGCTTGGCGTCCTCGGCGAGCGCGCGCACGGCGGCCATGCCGTCGGCCACCATCGCGGCGTCGCCCTCGGCCTCGGCGAGCTCGATCAGCTCCAGCGTGTCGGCGACGTCGCGTTCCAGCTTGCGCACGCCCTCGATCTGTGAGGCCAGGTGATTGCGCTCACGCATCAATTTCTGCGCGGCGGCCGGATCATTCCAGAGAGCGGGATCCTCGGCCCGCGCGTTCAGTTCGGCCAGACGGCCCTCGGCGACATCCCAGTCAAAGATGCCTCCTCAGCAGCGCAATGGACTGCTTGATCTGCTCGTTCAGGGCATCCGATTCGGCTGACATCGCTCGCTCGTGGTTCAAATGGCGGCGCGGCTAATAGAGCCCGCCCATGCTGCTGTCGACCCCGCCATGCACCGACTGCGTCGTGTCGGCTTGTGTCGCGCCGCTCGCCGGTGCGCCACCGCTGGCGACCGCGCCGCCGATCGGGCGAGAGGCGCCGGGCACCTGGTCAGGCTTGAATGCGTCCGTCACGACGCCAGACCCCGTGTCCCAGCTCGCCATCGTCACGCCTGGCGGCTGCTGGAAGGTCAGCACCGGCCGGTTCTTCAACGCGACGGCCATGAAGGCGTGCCAGATCGGTCCGGCGACGGCCGCGCCGGTCTCGTTGTTGCCGAGTGTCGCGGGGTTGTCGAAGCCGACCCACACCGTGGTCACCAGGTCCGGGGTGAAGCCGGAGAACCAGGCATCGGTGAAGTCCTGCGTCGTGCCGGTCTTGCCGGCAATCGGATGTCCGAGCCCCGCCACCACGTTCACGCCGGTGCCGCGCGTCGTCACGCCCTGCATCATGGTGACGAGCTGGAACACGCTGGCCGGATCGGCGATCTCCTTGCGCTGGTCGGTGAGCTGCGGCGGGCTGGCCTGGTCGGTGCAGTCGCCGCACTCGATCGCCGATGGCCGCCACACCACGTGGCCGTCGCGGTCCTGTACGCTGTCGATCAGCGATGGGAACACCTCGCGCCCGCCCTCGTCCAGCGAGGCATAGGCGCCGGCCTCCCGCAGCACGGTGGTCTCCACCGCGCCGAGCGCGGCGGGCAGCACGCGCGGCATCGAGTCCACCTCGTGGAAGGCGATCGCCGTCTCCGCGATCGCCTCCATGCCGACGCTCTGTGCCACGTGCAGCGTCACTAGGTTCAGCGAGCGCTCCAGCGCGACGCGCAGCGGCGTCGGGCCGCCGAATTCCATCTCATAATTGTTGGGCCGCCAGCGCCCCGCCGCGCCCATATCCATCACGACAGGCGCGTCGAGAAAGCGCTGGCTGGGCGATACGCCCTTCTCCAGCGCCGTCAGGTAGACGAACGGCTTGAAGCTGGAGCCGGGCTGGCGCTGCGCCTGGGTGGCGCGGTTGAACTGGCTGCCCTCGAAACTCCAGCCGCCCACCATCGCAAGCACCCGTCCTGTCGTGGGATCGAGCGAGACCAGCGCGCCCTGAACAGTCGGAATTTGCCGCAGTGCCAGGCGCTGCTGCGGCACCGGTGCCGGTTTACCCCGCGGGTCGGGGCCCGCGGGCTGGCTCTTTGGCGGTTGCGCGGCCTGCGGCGCCTGCGCGGCCGCGCCCGGCTCGATCATCACCACGTCGCCCTGCTGCACGACCTCCGCCATGCGCCGAGGCGCTGGCCCTGGCTTGCCGTCCTTCACCGGCCGCGCCCAGGCGAGGTCGGACAGCGCCAGAGTGCCGAAGCGTTGCTGCGGCGCCTGGACTGCGGCTTGCCCAGCCGGGTCGAGCCAGCCAAGCCGTGCCTCCGTGTCGGATGCGCCCAACACCACGGCAAGCCGCCAATCTGGCAGCATGCCCGGCGGTCGGGCGACCTGCGACAGCGGTCCGGCCCAGTCCTTCGCCAGCCCCGCTCCGCCGTCGAGATGCGAAACCGGGCCGCGCCAGCCGCCCATCTTCCGGTCGTACGCCATCAGCCCGTCGCGCACCGCCTTCTCGGCCGCGGTCTGCAGCACGGGATCGAGACTGGTGCGCACCATCAGCCCGCCTTGCGTCGTCACGTCGGCGCCGAACCGGGCGATCAGTTCTCGGCGCACATCTTCGGCGAACCACTCCGCGCCGGGGATCGGCTGGGGCCGGCGAAACTCCGCGGGAACGATCGCCTCGGCCTTGGCCGACGCCGCCTGCGCAGCCTGGATGACGTGGTCCTCCGCCATGCGGTCCAGCACCCAGTCGCGCCGCGCCTTCGCGGCATCCGGGAAACGGAACGGGTTGTAGTTGTTGGGTGCCTTCGGCAGGGCGGCGAGGAAGGCCGCCTCCGACAGGCTGAGCTTCTCGAGCGGCTTGTCGAAATAGGCCTGCGCCGCGGCGGCGACGCCGTACGAACCCATGCCGAGATAGATCTCGTTCAGATAGAGCTCGAGGATGCGCTCCTTGGACAGGTTCTGTTCAATCCGCATCGCCAGGATCGCCTCGCGCGCCTTGCGGGCGAGCGACACCTGATTGTCCAGCAGCATGTTCTTGGCGACCTGCTGGGTGATCGTCGATGCGCCGACCGGCCGTCGCCCCTGGCCCATATGCGTCAGGTCGAACACCCCGGCACGCACGATCGCCAGCGGATCGACGCCACGGTGAATCCAGAAATTCTGGTCCTCGGCGGAGACGAAGGCCTGCTTCACCACGTCCGGCATCGCCGAATAGGGCACGAAGATTCGGCGCTCGGTGGCGAGTTCGGCCATCAGCCTTGCGTCGCCGGCGTAGACCCGGCTCATCACCGGCGGCTGGTAATTGCGCAGGCCATCGACGTCCGGCAGGTCGGCGCTGAAGCGAAGCCATGCGAAGTAGCCGCCGGCGCCACCCACCAGAGTCAGCAACACGCCCACCCCAAGCACCCCCCCCACCACTCCGCGCAGGAAGCGGCGAAAGCGGCCGCGGCGCGGACGATGGGCAGCCGATTCCGGCTGGCGCCGCCGCCGGCGTCGTCTACCGTCGGGTGATTGGGGCGCGAGAGGCTCGCCTGCCGTCAGGGGTTCCTTCATGGCCACGCGATATGGGCCTTCTGGTGAACGACAACCAGCCACGAGAACGCTAGCCAGTCATCCTTTCCGCGCAATCAACGCCGGCCATGTGTGCGGCGGCAGCGAAATACCCATCGACGGCGCGCTTCATCGCCTGGGCAACCCGCGTGCGATGCTCGGGACGGCGCAATTCCGCCTCGTCCCTGGGGTTGGACATGAATCCCATCTCGACCAGGACACTCGGGATATCGGCGGCCTTCAAAACGACGAAGCCGGCATGGCGCTCCGGGTTCGGCAACAGGGGCAGGTCGCGGTCGAGGCTGCCCACCAGGCTGCGCGCGAGCCGGCCTGACCCGATTCGCGTTTCCTGCCGGACCAGGCTGGCCAGGATGCGGGACACCTCCGGCGGCGCGTTGTGCCAGCTCGCACCGGCGAAGCGGTCGGCGCTGTTCTCGCGCTGCGCCAGCGCGGCGGTCTGTGCATCCGACGCGCTGTTGGCCAGGGTGTAGACGCTGGCGCCGCGCACCGAATGGTCCGACAGCGCGTCGGCGTGCATCGAGACGAACAGGGCGGCGCCGTGTGCCTGTGCCTTCGTCACCCTATCGTCCAGCGGGACGAACACGTCGCGCGCGCGGGTCAGCGCCACGCGGTAACGGCCGCCGGCTTCGAGCTGGCGCTTCAGCTCGAACGCGGTGGCGAGCGACACATGCTTCTCGTAGGTGCCGGAGACGCCGATCGCGCCGGGATCCTTGCCGCCATGGCCCGGGTCCAGCATCACCAGCGGCGCCGGGGACCTGGCGGATGGATGGGTCGCTGGCCGGGAGGCGGGGGTTTGGTTGGCGGAATGCGCCGCCGTCGCCGCAAGGGCGTCGCGCATCCAGCCGGGCAGCAGGAAGGTGCCAACGACGCCTGTGCCGGAGCCGAGGCGGCCCAGAAGCAGGCGGCGCGTGACCGGAGTACAAGGCGACATGGCCGCTTCTTAACACATCACATGCAGGAATGCAGCTTACTTCTTGATCGCGCCCAGTTCATGCCTGGGTGGGGAGATTCGGCTTGGGTAGTCGTCGTCATGACGCGGGTCCCTCGGCGTGCGATGCGGGGAGAATTGCTTGTACGGGCGGCAGGTCTCCAGCCCCCAGGGCCAGAACCGAACCTGCGTCCGCAAAGGATTTATCCGCAGATGAACGCGGATGAAGCCGCGGGCAACCGGCGCACCCAGCGGGGGACCGGGCTGTTTTGCGAGAACCTGCGCGCCTGGCTTGACGGCGCGCCGCTGCGGAACGTGATCGGTTGGGAGCGCGGGTATTGAGTGGCGCAGGGGGCAGCGCAGTGCTGTCTCGCATCCGCCTGGGTCGGTTTCGTCGCCTGGGCATCGGCGCCGTGGCCGTCTGCGCATACGCTGGGACCGCTTGAAAGCCGGCGCCTTGTATGCCATTGTCATACACATGGCAGCCACCTCGCCCACAACCTCGGTCCTCAGCGTTCGGGTCAGTTCCGCCGAGCGCGCCATCCTGGAAGCGGCGGCGGAACAATCGCACACCAGCCTCAGCGAGTTCGTGCGCCGCAAGGCGTTGGAATCGGCCGAAACCGAGGTGCTCAACCGGACGGTTGTCAGCATTCCGGCAAAGGACTGGGACGCGTTCGAGGCCTGGATCAGACGCCCGGCCAAGGCCATTCCCGCGCTGGCCGAACTCGCGCGCCGAACGCCGTCCTGGGAAGGCTGATCGATCGCGGCCGTCACGCCACCGCGCCCGCTGGCCGAGACGGACGACCGAAGCCGGTTCGATTGCGGCAGGGAGTCGCTCAACGCCTGGTTCCGCCGGCACGCCTGGGCCAATCAGATCAACGGCGTTTCGCGGGTGAACGTTATCACCGACGCCGCGTCCGGGCGGATCGCCGGCTACGTCACCCTGAGCGCCGCGCAGATCGAGCGCGCGTTTCTGCCCAAGTCCCAGCAACGCAATCGCCCCGACCCAGTGCCCGCCACGCTGCTCGGCCAGCTTGCGGTGGACAAGGAGTTTCAGGGGCAGGGACATGCGGCGTCCCTGCTGCTGTTTGCGTTGTGGACGGCACTGGTTGCGTCTGAAACCGTCGGCAGCATGGGTGTGATCACGCACCCGCTGGATGATGGCGTGCGCGGGTTTTATGCCCGATGGGGATTTCAGGATCTGCCGCACGATCCGCGGCGTGCCATGTTCGTGCGCGTGGTCGATCTGCGGAAGAGCTTTGGTGGGTGACGTGGCGTTAGTGGATTATGGGGCGGCGCATAGCGGCCACTGCTGCGGGAGGACAGCGACTGTGGCGTGCACCGAGGGCATCGTGGAGGTGGAAAGGAGGGAGCGAACGCGCGGGTTCGACTGCGGTGCCCTGGACGAGAAGTGGGATTGGCCCGTCACCGCATCTATGCTTCAATACGATTGCGATGAGTGAGCGGCACCCCCTTGCATTCTTGAGCTATGTACGGTCCGACGACGCGCACGATGGTGGGAAAATCACCACGTTCCGAGAACGGCTCGAGGGTGAGGTCAAAATGCACACGGGGAAGCCGTTCCCAATTTTCCAAGATAGGAACGATCTGGCTTGGGGCCAGCACTGGGAAAGCCGCATAAGGAAGTCGCTGAACGATGTCACCTTTCTCATTTCTATTATAACGCCAATTATAACGCCAAGCTTTTTTGAGAGCCCTGCATGCCGAGATGAGTTCAACGCATTTGTCCTTAAAGAGAGGACCTTGGGCATCGATCGCCTCATTCTACCAGTGTATTATCTTACAGCTGACCAGATGTCCGAGGATTACATCGCTGGCACGGACCCCATAGCTGACATCATCCGGGCACGTCAGTGGACCGACTGGAGGCTGTTTAGGTTCAAGTCATATCATGAGGAGGTGGTTGCAGCAGCTCTCGCCTCGCTCGCCGCAACAATAAAGGATTATGTGAGGGAACTCGAAGCAATCATCGACATGGCCAATACGAAGATGGCACCCAAACCTCCTGCAGGTGCTGGTGCATCTACATCTCCTCGGAGGTCGCGAAGTGGTGAATCCGCCAAAGCAGCGGCAGGAATCGACCTTGCCGTATTGAGCCCAAGTGTACGCGCTATCACGTCTGGACCAGTTATACCATCCGTCCCAACCCTCGACTCATAGGGGCTAGGAATCGCCCCCGAACTCCGATTCGCTACGTCCGTTCATCGGGTCGCGACGACGGAGGCTTTGATGGGAGCGGCGGTCAAGATCACCCGGACGGATCACACG
>JBGPND010000029.1:0-35340 GCA_041487355.1 Acetobacteraceae bacterium
CCGAGCGCAGGAAGCCATACAGCGTCAGCATGGCACCATGCCCTAGCCACCGGGCGGCGAGCGGTCAATGCCGGGATGATTCGTCATCGGGATTTCATCATTGGGATTTCGTCATTGGGATTTCGTCATTGGCGCGGCGGCTTCAGGCATGCGATGACTGGGTGGGTTCCCCACACAGCGAATCGCATGGACCAGGTCCGCACGCGTCACAGGGCGGCGCCGGTTGCCTCGGCGGAGGCCATCGCCGAGCTGATCGCGGTGATCGTCGCCGTCACCGATGGCGAACCGCGCGTGCTGACCATCGACGGCGGGCGCGCGTTGCCGTCCGGGCCGTTCGAGCTGACCCATCGTTCCCTGCAGGCGGGCACGCGCTCGTGGGTGGAGCAGCAGACCCACCATCCGCTCGGCTATGTCGAACAGCTCTACACCTTCGCCGATCGCGACCGCACGGCGGCCGATCAGAGGATGGTCTCCATCAGCTATCTCGGCCTGACCCGCGAGGTCCGCGCCGCCGGCGAGCCGGGCGTCGGGTGGCAAAGTTGGTATCGCTATTTCCCCTGGGAGGATCGTCGGGGGCAGGACGCCGCGGGGCTGGCGGATGTCATCGATGCACGGCTGCGCGCCTGGGCGGAGGCCGCCGAGGATGCGCCGACCCGTCGCGAGCGGCTGCGGCGGATCAGCATCACGTTCGGCCATGACGGACGGGCCTGGAACGAGGAGCTCGTCCTGCAGCGCTATGAGCTGCTGTGGGAGGCAGGGCTGGTGCCGGAATCGCCGCAGGCGGCGGAGCCGGTCGAGGGCGAGCCGATGACGCATGACCACCGCCGCATCCTGGCAACCGGCATCGCGCGGCTGCGCGCCAAGATCAAATACCGCCCGGTGGTTTTCGAGCTTATGCCGCCACGCTTCACGCTGCTGCAATTGCAGCGGACCGTGGAGGCGCTGGCCGGCCGGCTGCTGCACAAGCAGAATTTCCGCCGCCTGATCGAACAGCAGGACCTGGTGGAGGAGACCGGCGACGTGGCCACCGAGACCGGCGGCCGTCCCGCCAAGCTGTTCCGCTTCCGCCGCGACGTGGTCGCCGAGCGGGCGGTGGCCGGCAGCAAGCTGCCGCTGGCGCGGTAGCGGGACACACTTGGCGCCGGCGCTTGGATGGCATACATTGACATCCATGCCGAACGTCAGCCTCACACCGGAACTGGAGCGCTTTACCGAGGCCTGTGTTCAGAGCGGACGCTACAACAGCGTTAGCGAGGTGACCCGAGCGGCCCTTCGGCTCTTGCAACAGGTCGAGCAGCAGCGCCGCGAATTCCTGGCGATGCTCGACGCGGCGGAAGCCGAAGGCGAGCGAACAGGCTTTCTCACCGTGGAAGAGATCGAGCAAGACCTCGACGCGGTCATCGAGGCTGCCAGTCGCGCACGGGGATGAGCCGCCCCGCAGTCTTCGTCCAGACTGCTCAGGCAGACTTGCGAGCGGCTGTCGATTGGATCGCGAAGGATAATCCGACCGCCGCGCGAGCACTGCGGATCGCAGTGGGAGAGGCCGCCAGGCGGATCGGCGCTCGGCCAGGCATTGGAGCGGCGCGACCCCATCCGGGAACTGGCCGGCATCGTTTCCTGGTGTTGCGTGGCTTTCCGTATCTGTTGGTCTACACGGCCGATACGAGCCCGCCACGGATTCTGCGGGTGCTGCACATCGCGCGTGACCTCCCACCGCTGCTGGCGGACCTCGGCCCGTAAGGCGCCGCGCACGATCCGGCGCATCCTGCCCCTTGACATCCTTATGCTCAGCACTAGCATAACACCATGAAATGCTCATATAGAGCATAAGAGAGGTGTCCGATGTCATATGCTGAAACCCTCGCCCGCACCGCGCCGCTGTATGACCGGGTGAAGTCCGTCATCCCGCCGATCGAGTGGCCGGTGTTCGCCGACGACATCGAGGCCATCCTGGCGCTGAAGCGCCGGCGCAACGCGGTGATCCTGGCGCACAACTACCAGACGCCGGAAATCTACCACTGCGTCGCCGACATCGTCGGCGACAGCCTGGCCCTGGCGCGCGAGGCGATGAAGGTGGATGCCGAGGTGATCGTGCTCGCCGGCGTGCACTTCATGGCCGAGACCGCGAAGCTGCTCAACCCGGCGAAGACCGTGCTGATCCCCGATCTGCGCGCCGGCTGCTCGCTGGCGGAATCGATCACCGCAGCCGATGTGCGCCTGCTGCGCGAGCGCTATCCCGGCGTGCCTGTGGTGACGTATGTCAATACATCGGCGGCGGTGAAGGCGGAGTCCGACATCTGCTGCACCTCCGGCAACGCGCGCAAGATCATCGAATCGCTCGGCGTGGAGCAGGTGATCATGCTGCCCGACGAGTATCTGGCGCAGAACATCGCCGCGCAGACCGGCGTGAAGATCATCACCTGGGCCGGCCACTGCGAGGTGCACGAGCGCTTCACCGCCGCCCAGATCCGCGCTCTGCGCGCCGACCATCCGGGCGTCGTGGTGCTGGCGCATCCCGAATGCCCGCCGGAGGTGGTGGCCGAGGCCGACTTTGCCGGCTCCACCGCCGATATGGCGGGCTATGTCGGCAAGCATAAGCCGGCGCGCGTGGTGCTGATCACCGAGTGCTCGATGGCCGACAACGTGTCGGTGCATCACCCGGATGTCGAGTTCGTGCGCCCGTGCAATCTCTGCCCGCACATGAAGCGCATCACGCTGGCCAACATCCGCGGCGCGCTGGAGGAGATGCGCTACGAGGTGACGATCGATCCGGCGGTCGCGGTGGGGGCGCGGCGCGCGGTCGAGCGCATGCTGGCGGCGTAAGGGGCGGCGCGATGACTATTCCCCCGCTTCCCGCCATCATGATCGAACCTTCGGTGCGCGCCGCGCTGCTGGAGGACCTCGGCCGTGCCGGCGACCTGACGACGGACGCAATCGTGCCCGCCAGCGCGCGGACCGAGACCGCACTGATGGCGCGCCAGGCCGGCGTGGTGGCTGGGCTGGATTATGCGGTCACCGCATTCCGGCTGATCGATCCGGCGATCGAGGTCATCGTCGAACGAGCGGACGGCAGCCGGCTGGCTCCCGGCGACCTGATCGCGGTGACCCGCGGGCCGGCACGCGGCATCCTTACAGCCGAACGCACGGCGCTGAATTTTCTGTGCCATCTCTCCGGCATCGCCTCCGCGACGCGCGGCATCGTCGATGCGATCAGCGGCTACAAGGCGCAGGTGGTGTGCACGCGCAAGACCATGCCGGGATTGCGCGCGGCGCAGAAATACGCGGTGCGCGTCGGCGGCGGGTCGAACCACCGGTTCGGCCTGGATGATGCGGTGCTGATCAAGGACAACCACGTCGCGATCGCCGGCGGCATCCGTCCCGCGGTGGAACGCGCACGTGCCGGTGTCGGCCACCTGGTGAAGATCGAGCTGGAGGTGGACACGCTGGCGCAGCTTCAGGAGGCGCTGGCGCTCGGTGTGGATGCCGTGCTGCTGGACAACATGGGTCCCGACATGCTGCGCCAGGCGGTCGAGATGGTGGGCGGCCGGGCGATCACCGAAGCCTCGGGCCGCATCCGGCCGGACACCGCGCCGGCGATCGCCGGCGCCGGCGTCGATCTGCTGTCGGTTGGCTGGCTGACCCACAGCGTGGCGGTGCTGGATATCGGTTTGGATCACCGCGGCTAGAACCCCCTCCCCGACCCTCCCCCGCTTACGCGGGAGAGGGAGTTCAGCGCCCCCTCTCCCGCGTAAGCGGGGGAGGGTTGGGGTGGGGGTGACAGTTACGCCGTAGCCCCTCCATCGACCGGCAGCGCCACACCGGTAATGTACGAAGCCTCGTCCGAGATCAGGAACAGTGCGGCGTTGGCAATCTCTTCCGGACGGGCCGGCCGGCCCATCGGCACCTGCCCGCCGCGCTTAACCACCAGGGTCTCCGGTGTCTCGCCCGGCGGCAACTGGCTGTCGGGACGTGCGACGAACACGCGCAGCATCGGCGTGTCGGTGGGCCCGGGGCACACCGCGTTCACCCTGATCTTCTCGCGCGCATAGCGCTTCGCCAGACCGTGCACCAGGCCGACGACGCCGAACTTGGCGATGTTGTACACTGGGCTAAACTGCGATCCGGTGAGGCCGGAGGTGGATGCGGTGTAGAGCAACGCCCCGCCACCGCGGGCGCGCAATTCCGGAAGCGCCGCCTCGGTGGTGACCAGCACCGTGCGGACATTCAGGTCCATCGCCAGCTCAAAGTCCTTCCAGTCGATGCCCTCGATCGCGGCGGGACCGGGATGGCCGACATGGTTCCAGACGAAATCAAGCCCGCCGAACGCGTTCGCCGTGCGGCGGACGATGTCGCGGGCGAAGGAGTCCTGTCGCAGATCGCCGGTGAGCGCGATCGCCTTGCCGCCGGCATCGGTGATCTGCTTCGCCACAGCATTGGCACCCGCCTCGTCCAGGTCCACCACGCCGACTGCCGCGCCCTCTTGCGCGAAACGGATGGCGCCAGCGCGCCCCATGCCCGAGGCCGCCGCGGTGACGATGCCGATCTTGTTTGCGAGCCGCATGATGTTCCCTCCTCTCCCGTCGTCATGCCGGGCGCAGGCCCGGCATGACGAGTTACCGCTGCGCGTTCAGCCAGCCAAGCATGATCCGATTGAACACCTCCGGATGCTCGACGTTCGGGAAATGTCGCGCACCGGCGATCTCCTCGCAACGACCGCCAGGCACCAGCCCTGCCAGGCGCCGGTTCCCTTCGGGCGGCGTGCCCGCATCATCTGATCCGCACACCACGAGCACCGGCAGCTTCAGCGACGGCAAACGCGCGACGAAATCGAAGTTGCGGATCGCGGCGACGCAGCCGAGATAGCCGGCAGGCGAGGTGCCGATGATCGTGTCGCGGATCTGCTTCCAGCGTCCCGGATTGCGCTGCTTGACCGCATCGGTGAGCCACCGCTCGATCGTGGGATCGGCGAGTGGCGCCAGCGAATTCGCGTTGCGCACCGTATCCACGCGCTGCTGCCAGACCTCCGGCGCGCCGGCGGGCGTGCTTGGCAGTGTGTCGCACCACATCGCGGAGGCCAGCTTGCCGCCATGCTCCAGCGCGAAGGCCTGGCCGAGCATGCCGCCGATCGACAGCCCGATGAAATGCACGCGCGCGATGGCGAGCGCATCCAGCACCGTGGCGACATCCGCCGCCAGCGCGCTCATCGTATAGTCGCCGGCAACCGGACCGCTGCCGCCATGGCCGCACATGTCGATGCGCAGCACGCGGAAGCCCGCTTGCAGCAACGGCGGCACCTGCTCGGTCCACATGCCGCCATCCGAGGCGAGCGAGTGGGTCATGCAGACGACAGGACCCGTCTCCGGGCCGACCAGATCATAGGCGATGTTGCGTCCGTCCAGTGGCAACAGCATGGTATTTCCTCCCGTGTTTCAGCCGGTTTCCATCGGCAGGCTGGGATCGCTCGCCCATTCCGACAGCGATGCGTCGTACAGCTTCACGTCCTTGTGGCCGAGCATGACCAGCGCCAGCGCATCGGCGCTCGCCGCGATGCCGCCGCCACAGTAGTTGATCACCTGCTTGTCCATCGCTCCCACCGCTTCGAACCGCTTACGCAGTTCGTCGGCCGGCAGGAACTCGTTGGTCTCCGGGTTCAGCAGGTGCGCGGCCGGCAGATTGACGCTGCCCTTGATCCGCCCCGGCCGGCCGTAGCTGTTGCCGCCGCTGCCCGTGTGCTGCTGCGGCAGCAGCGCGTTGAGCGTGCAGACCCCGCCATTGCCGATCGCGCGTTGCACTGCGTTCTTGCCCACCATCAGATTGCGCACCTCGCGCACGGTGAAGTCGCCGGGCGGGCGGGGTCTGGCAGGACCGGCATCCACCGGGCGGCCTTCGCGGCGCCACTTCTGCCAGCCGCCATTCAGCACCGCGGCGTTGTCGTAGCCGAACTCGTGCAGCAGCCACCACAGGCGCGTCGCCCACCAGACATTCGCGGTGCTGTAAGTCACCACGCGCGTGGTGTTGTTCACGCCGAAGCTACGCATCGCCGCGGCGAAGTCGTCCGACGACTGGCGCATGAAGCGAAGGCGCTGCGACGTGTCGGACACGTCGCGCAGCATGTCAACGAATTGCGCGCCTGGGATATGTCCCTGCTCGAAATCCTCCCGTCCCGGCTTCACCTGATAGGTGATCTTCGGATCAGGGATCAGATGCGTGGTGCAATCCAGCACCAGCACATTCGGGTCATCGAGATGCTGGGAGAGCCACTCGGTCTCGACCAGATATTCGGGATGGGCGAAGTCTGCCATGTCACACTCCTAACGGAAACGTCATGGCCGGGCTTGTCCCGGCCATGACGACAGAAACCCGTATTACGCGTGTCCGGCTGGCAGTTCGGCCAGCTCGATCAGCACGTTGCCGGTGGAGGCGGGATCGATGAAAGCGATGCGCGCCCCGCCATGGCCGATGCGGGGCGTTTCATCCCGCAGCTTCACGCCTTTCGCCTTCAGCTCGGCCAGCGCGCCCTCGATGTCCTCCACCTCGAAGCAGATGTGGAACAGGCCTTCGCCCTTCTCGGCGATCCACTGGTTGACGCCGGAGTCCGGTGCCTTGCTCTCAAGCAGTTCGATATAAGTCTCGCCGACCGGCAGCATGGCAAGCCGTGTCGTGCCGATCTGCTCCTCGTATTCCAGCGGTATGCCGAACGTGTTCTGCAGCAGGTCCATCGATTGCTTGAGCGAATTCACCGCAATCGCGATGTGCTCGACGCGCTTGATCTTCATTGTCCCCTCCTCAGGAAATCGTCACACCGCTGTCCACCGGATAGACCTGCCCGGTAACCATGCGGGATTCGTCGGACGCGAGAAACAGCGCCATGTTGGCGATATCCGGTGGTTCGATCAGCCCCAGCAGATGCGAGTTCGCCAGCTTGTCGAGCGCGGCATTGCCCGCCACCAGCTTGCGCACGCGCTCGGTCATCGTGGCGGACGGGGCGATGGCGTTCACCCGCACGCGCTGCGGCGCGAATTCCACTGCCATGGAGCGGGTCATCGCCGCGACGCCGCCCTTGGCCGCGGTGTAGCAGTCGCGTCCGGCGATGCCCATCAACGCGACGTTGGACGACATGTTGATCACCGATCCGCCACCGGACTTGATGAGCTCCGGAATGCCGACGCGGCAGCCCAGGAAGGTGCCGAACAAATCCAGCCTGATGACGCGCCAGAATTCCTCGATCGGCACTTCCACCACCGTATTGTCCTGCGGCGTCGAGCCGCCGGCGTTGTTGTGCAGGACATGCAGGCCACCGAATTGCTGCACCGTGGTGCGAACCGCCGCCTGCAGGCTTGCCTCATCGGTCACGTCGGTGCGGATCGCGATTGCGCCGTTGCCGGCCAGATGCGCGGTTTCCTCGCCGGCCGCGGCATCGATCTCCGCGATCGCCACGCGTGCGCCCTCGCGCGCGAACAGGATGGCGGTGGCGCGCCCGATGCCTGTCCCGGCACCGGTGATGAATGCCACCTTGCCTGCAAGCCGTGCCATCTCAGTTCCTCCTGCCCAGCCTAGTGACTCAGCTCCCGCGCCATCTCGTCGATGCCGTTCACCGTCAGCGGATACATCCGCCCGCCCATCAGTTCGCTGGTGATGCCGATCGAGCGCACATGCTGCCAACTGTTGCGCGGCGTCGGATTGAGCCACGCTGAGCGGCGATAGTGCGACGTCAGCCGCTCCAACCAGACCTTGCCCGGCTCGTCGTTCATGTGTTCGACGCTGCCGCCCGGCATGGTGATTTCGTACGGGCTCATTGCCGCATCGCCGACGAAGATCAGCTTGTAGTCCGGCCCGTACGTGCGCAGGACATCGAGGGTAGAAATTCTCTCGTCGTGGCGGCGGCGGTTCTTCTTCCACACCCGCTCGTACGGGAAGTTGTGGAAGTAGAAATACTCCAGATGCTTGAACTCCGAGCGCGCCGCCGAGAACAACTCCTCCAACAGTCTCACGAAATCGTCCATCGATCCGCCGATATCCAGGAACAGCAGCACCTTCACCGTGTTGTGCCGCTCCGGCATCATCTTCAAATCCAGCGTCCCGGCATTCTTCGCCGTGGAACGGATGGTGTCCGGCAGATCGAGCTCGGTCTCCGCGCCCTGCCGCGCGAAACGGCGCAGCCGCCGCAGCGCCAGCTTCAGATTGCGCGTGCCAAGCTCCACCGTGTCATCCAGATCGCGGAATTCGCGTTTCTCCCACACCTTCACCGCGCTGCGATGACGCGACTCATGCTGGCCGATGCGCACGCCCTCGGGGTTATAGCCGAACGCCCCGAACGGCGAGGTCCCCGCAGTGCCGATCCACTTCGACCCACCCTGGTGCCTGCCCTTCTGTTCCGCCAGCAGCTCCGCCAGCCTCTGCATGATCGCCTCGAAGCCGCCCAGCGCCGCGATCTTCGCCATTTCCTCCGGCGTCAGCAGCTTCTCCGCCAGCTTGCGCAGCCATTCCTCGGGAAGCTCGCGCGGCTGCACACCCTCCGGCGGCTCCAGCCCCTTGAAGCACTGCGCGAACACGCGGTCGAACCGATCGAGATGGCGTTCATCCTTCACCAGCGTCGCGCGGCTCAGGTAATAGAAGTCGTCCACGCTCCATTCCGCCACGCCGGCCTTCATCGCGCCCAGCAGCGTGAGGTATTCGGTGATCGAGGTCGGCAGTCCCGCCTGCCGCAGCCCCATGATGAGATGCGCGAACATCGCAGCCTCAGTTGTTGCGCCGTGCCAGGAACGCCAGACGCTCGAACAGATGCACGTCCTGCTCGTTCTTCAGCAGCGCACCGTAGAGCGGCGGGATCACCAGATGCTTCTCGTTGGTGCGCAGCGCATCCGCCGGCAGGTCCTCGACCATCAGCAGCTTCAGCCAGTCCAGCAGTTCGGCTGTCGTTGGCTTCTTCTTCAGCCCTGGCACTTCCCTGATCTGGAAGAACACGTTCAGCGCGTCGCGCGCCAGATCCCGCCTGATATCCGGATAATGCGCCTGCACGATCCGCTCCATCGTCTCGCGATCCGGGAAGCGGATATAGTGGAAAAAGCAGCGCCGCAGGAACGCGTCCGGCAGCTCCTTCTCGTTGTTCGACGTGATGATCACGATCGGCCGATGCCTGGCGATCACCGTCTTGCGCGTCTCGTAGACGAAGAAGCGCATGCGGTCGAGTTCCAGCAGAAGGTCGTTGGGGAATTCGATGTCCGCCTTGTCGATCTCGTCGATCAGCACGACCACGGGTACGTCCGTCTCGAACGCATCCCACAGCTTCCCGCGCACGATGTAGTTGGCGATGTCGTGCACCCGCGGATCGCCGAGCTGCCCGTCGCGCAGACGCGACACCGCGTCGTATTCGTAGAGCCCCTGTTGCGCCTTGGTGGTCGACTTGATGTGCCACTCGATCAACTCGAGGCCGAGAGCCTGCGCCACCTCGTGGGCCAGCACGGTCTTGCCGGTCCCCGGCTCGCCCTTCACCAGCAACGGGCGTTGCAACGTCACCGCGGCATTCACCGCCACTTCCAGATCGCGTGAGGCGATATAGCGTTCCGTGCTTCTGAACCCAGCCACTCTCGGCTCCTTCTTGTCGTCGTATCGGCGCCGAGTGTCGGGCCAGATCGGCGGGGCCGCAAGCTGCCCCGCCGGAGCAGGAGGTCAGCCCTTCTTCACCAGCGGGCAGTCACCCTTTTCCATCGGCCGGAAAGCCTCCTCGCCCGGAATGGTGCGGATCAGCTTGTAATAATCGTACGGGCCCTTCGATTCCGCGGGGGACTTCACCTCGAACAGATACATGTTGTGCATCTTCCGCCCGTCCGCGCGGATATAGCCTTTGCCGAACAGCGGATCGTCCGTCGGCGTCGCCTTCATCCACGCCATCACCTTGTCCGCCTGGTCGGTGCCGGTCGCCTTGATCGCATCCAGATAATGCTTCGTCGCCGAATAGTAGCCGGCCTGAATCATCGTGGGCATCTTGCCGTTCATCTTCGCGGCGAAGCGCTTGGCGAAGGCGCGCGTACCGTCATTCAGATCCCAGTAGAACGCCTCGGTGAGCTGCAGTCCCTGCGCCAGCGGCAGGCCGATACTGTGCACGTCGGTGATGAACACCAGCAACCCGGCAAGCTTCTGGCCGCCTTTGACGATGCCGAACTCGGCCCCTTGCTTGATCGCATTGATGGTGTCGCCGCCCGCATTGGCCAAGCCGATGACCTGGGCCTTGGACGCCTGTGCCTGCACCAGATAGGCAGAAAAGTCCGAAGTTCCCAATGGATGCAGGGAATGGCCCGCCACGGTGCCGCCATTGGCTGTCACCACGGCGGTTACGTCGCGCTCCAGGGCATGGCCGAAGGCGTAGTCCGCCGTAAGAAAGTACCAGGACTTGCCGCCAGCCTTCACCACCGCCGAACCAGTGCCGTTGGCCAATGCCACGGTGTCATAAACCCAATGTATCGTGTAGGCATTGCACGCCTTGCCGGTAAGATCGGACGTGGCCGGATCGGTCGCCAGGTAGATTTTCTTCTTCTCCGCGGCGACCGCGGCGACGGCCAACGAAGACGACGAGGCCGAGGCGCCCAGGATGACGTCGACGTTCTCGTTGCTGTACCAGCGCCCGGCGATGGATGTGCCGACATCGGCCTTGTTCTGCACATCCGCCTGGACCAGCTCGATCTTCTTGCCGAGCACCGTGCCGCCGGCATCGTCGATCGCCATCTGGGTCGCCCAAACGGCGCCGGGACCATTGATGTCGGAATACAGGCTCGACATGTCAGTCAGCACACCGATCTTGACGACATCGTCCGAGATCTGCGCCACCGCCGGTTGTGCCGCGAGCCCCAATGCCACGGCACCGGCGATCAAGTAATTGCGCACCACGTTCCGTCTCCCTTCTTGTCGTTCCTTGCGTGGGCTCCGGCCCACGACCTGTTGTTTACGACCGTTTGCGTCCGTTATCGAGTCAGGCCGCAATTCCCTCCACCGGCGCCAGCGGCGGACGGCCGCGAATCATGTCGGAGGCCTTTTCCGCGATCATCATCGTGGTCGCGTAGGTGTTCGCCGACGGCATGCTCGGCATGATCGATGCATCCGCCACGCGCAGACCCTGCATCCCGTGCACACGCAACTGGTCGTCCACCACGGCGGTGGGATCGGTCGCCGGTCCCATCCGCGCGGTGCCGATCAGGTGATAGGAGGTCGAGCCATACTGCCGCGCGTAGTCCAGGAACTCGTCGTCGCTCCGCACCTGCGGGCCCGGCAGCATGTCGCCATCGAAATACTGCGTCAGCTCCGGCGTGTGCAGCAGCCGGCGCGCCAGCTTCATGCCGCTGATCAGCACCCGCCGATCCATCGGATCCGCCAGGTAGTTCGGCTGGATGATCGGATCGTCGAACGGATCGACGGAGCGCGCGCGCACATAGCCGACGCTTTCCGGCCGGTGCTGCCACACACCGCAGGTCATGCCCGGATAGTCGTCGAGCATGCCGACGAAGCCCTGTTTGTAGCTGGCTGGACTGAACACGCCCTGCAGGTCGGGCTGGTCCATGCTGTCGTCCGACTTCCAGAACCAGTGCACCAGCGACGGGCTCAGCGCCAGGATGCTGGGCTTTCCCATCGCCCAGCGCACGATCTGCCCGGCCAGTCCAATGCCGCGCGCCAGCTCGTTGATCGTGGTGCTGTTCTTCACCCGCGCGACCAGCCGGGCCGAGTAGTGGTCACGGAAGTTCTCGCCAACTCCGGGCAGTTCATGCACCACCGGAACGTCGATCGAAGCCAGCAGCGGACCCGGCCCGACGCCGGAAATCTGCAACAGCTTCGCCGTGTTGGCCGTGCCGCAGGACAGGATCACCTCGCGCCGCGCATGCACCACGCGCTGCGTGCGGCGGTCGCGGTCGTTCACATAACGCACGCCGGTGGCACGCTTGCCGTCGAACAGCACCGCGACGGCGCGCGCATCGGTGCGTATTTCCAGCCGGCCGGTCGCCTTCGCCGGATGCAGGAACACGCGCGCGGCGGAATGCCGCCAGCCGCGATGGATCGCACGCTGGAAATAGCCGACGCCTTCCTGGTGATCGCCGCTGTTGTAGTCCTTGCAGCGCGGAAACCCCATGCCGACCGCGCCGGTGATGAAGGCCTCGCAGATCGGGTGGATCCAGTCGATGTCGGTGACCGGCAGGTTGCCCTCGCGACCGTGGATACGGTCATCGGCCAACCCGATTCGCCGCTCGGTCCGTTTGTAATAGGGCAGCATGTCGACGTAGCCCCAGCCGCGATTGCCGCGCTGCGCCCAGCTATCGAGATCCGCGCGCTGGCCACGGTTGTAGATCATGCCGTTGATCGAGCTCGACCCACCCAGAGTGCGTCCCTGTGTGGTGGGAATCTGCCGACCGCCACTACCCTCCGATGGTTCGGTCTTGAACTGCCAGGTGAAGTTCGGGTTGAACAGCATCTTGATGAAGCCGGCCGGGACGTGGATGTAGGGATGCCGATCAGGCGGCCCGGCTTCCAGCACGCAGACGGTGGTCCCCGGATCCTCGGTCAGCCGGTTGGCCAGCACAGACCCCGCCGCGCCGCTGCCGACGATGACGTAGTCGAACGTATCGCCCGCGTTCGCGCCTTCTTGCGTCGCCATTCGACCCCCCTGCCGGTTTGATTGTCGGCCCCGTCCATCCTAAGCTGCGCTCTGATGGCAGTCCAAGCCGGGCGGGAGGGACACATGGAGTATATCTGCGACGCTCCCGGTGACAGAAACTGGTTTCGGCTCATGAGCGAGGGCGAGGCGACACTCGAATCCGAACTCATGCGCCACGCGGTGGAGAAGTATTTCCGCCGCGAATGGGAGAAGGCCACCGAGAGCTACCACCCCCTCACCAGTGTGTTCATCGAGCAGGATATCGGCAAGATGGCGCATATCCTGCGCGAGATGCCATTGTTTCTCACGCTGCGCGACGCTGAGGGGACGCCGCTGGTGACTGCCATGCTTCCCCCCGGCGGGCGTCGCGACCGCTCATTCGGCTCCATCATCGTGGGCCCCGCGAACAGCGATCCCTACAAGCAGCATGCCGATGCGATCGAGGCATTGGCCGATCATTTCGACATCCCGCTCGATCGGGCGCATTGTTATCCGTATCGACGGGAATGACCCCAACCCAGGAGATGAACGCGATGGGCTACACGCTGGAACAGTTCGCCGCCAAGTGTCATGACGCCCTGAAGAGCCAGCCGGGCACCGAGGGGCGCAAGGCGGTCTGCGCCCTGGTGAAGGACGTGCTGAAGAGCAGCGACTTCACCGCCAAGTACATCCCCGAAGGCACGCCGGAGCGGAAGGTGCTGTACGAAGACCCGGAGCTGGGCTTCACCATCCTGGCGCACGCCTATGTCGGGGCGAAGAACAGCAAGCCGCACGATCACGGTCCGTCCTGGGCGATCTACGGCCAGGCGGCAGGCGAGACGATCATGACCGACTGGGACTGCCTGGCGCGCCCCACGGAGACCACGCCCGGCAAGGCGCGCCATGTGCGCGACTACACGATGAAGCCGGGCGATGCGCATCTGTATGATCCGGGCGTACTGCACTCCCCGCGGCGCGATGGCTCGACGCGGCTGTTGCGCATCGAGGGCATGAACATGGACCGCGTGAAGCGCCTGCCGTACGAGGCGGTGGATACGCTCAGCCCAGCCGCGGAATGATCTGCTTCTCTTCGACGATGTAGGTCTTGATTCGGCCAATGAACAGCGCGCCGTCGTCGGTCAGCCGCTTCATCTCGGGTGAGGCGGCGGCGCGCGCCAGGGCCGCCTGATCGTCGTACCAAAGCTCGGCGATGCCATCGACCTCGACGTCGGTCTCCGGAATATCGGGGCGCGTGCGTGTACCGACGATATGCGACTGCACATAGCGCCGGATGCCCGGCACGGCATGCGCGAGCGGCGCATGGATTTCCAGCCAGTGCTTGACGAACTGCTCGTGGGTGAGCCCGGGCTTCCGGGTCAGCAGACCCACCACCTTGATCATGGAGGAACTCCCGATTCAGCAGCCGTCGTGGCGACGGCGCGTACGCTTCGCCCTGGAAGGAGGCGAATCTGGCCACCAGTCCCCAATGACCTCATCCACCGTATAGGAGGCGGTCAGGCGTGCGGCTACCCCCTCCGTCACTTCGCGATGCTGGACCAACGCTCTTGCAGCTAGCTGCACTGCCCGGCCTCCCTTGCGGGCGATCAGCTCCTCCGCCTCACGGCGCAGCGATGGGCTGTCGCGCAGGATTTCCTCAACCTCGCTTCGAGCCCGCTCAACCGTTTCCATCCAACCGGCCCGCGGGTCACGAGCCACACTGTGTTGAAGCTTCACCAGGTGTTCGATGATCGTTACGATATGGCTGGCCAGTTCGCGCCGATCCCTGCGGGCCAACCCTTCGATCTCCTCAGCAAGATTTTCCCAATCCAGCGCCTGCAGGGCACGTCGCAGCTTCGGGTCCCGTAGTTCCGTGTGCTGAATCGCATCCCGCGCGGCCCGCAAGGCGTGCGCCTGCGCCAGACCCCAGGCGAAGAAGTCCTGCTCGTACGAGCCGACAGCTTTGATATCGTCGGGCATGGGCCATTCCTCTCGGCCGACGGCCGGAGCGGCAGATTAGCAGCCCTATGCCGCCTGATCCATCGTGGACAGCTCGCACGCCACCGTGGTGCGGTGCATGTCGCGCACCTCGGCGTTGTTGAACGGGCGCGCGCGATGCATCGTGACGCGGTTGTCCCACATTACCAGGTCGCATTGCCGCCAGACATGCGCGTAGACGAACTGGCGTTGCGTCGCATGCTCGGTCAGGTCGCGCAGGAAGGCGCGCGCCTCCGGCACCGGCCAGCCGAGGATCGCACCGGCATGCGATGCCAGGAACAGCGACCTGCGCCCGGTCACCGGATGCCGGCGCACCAGGCGCTGCTTCACCGGCGCGAACTTGCGGCGTTCCTCGTCGGTGAAGTCGGTGAAGCCGAGGATGCTGCGCGAGAACAACTGGCTGTGCTCGCAGATCAGGTTCTCGCACTCCGCCTTGGTCTCTTCATCCAGCGCATCGTAGGCCGCGCGCATGTCGGCAAACTCCGTGTTGCCGCCCGCCGAGGGGATGCGCCGCGCCGACAGCAGCGAATACTTCGCCGACACCGCCTTGAACGAACTGTCGGAATGCCACAACCGGTTGCCCAGGCCGAACAGCCGCCGCCTGTCGTCACGCGCCAGCAACTGGTTGTTCTTGTCGAGATTGGAGATGTCGTTGACGTCCATCGACAGCCGCCGCTCGTGCCCCTGTGCGATGTCGCCCGACGCCTGCTCGAGCCCGCCGAAGTTGCGGCTGAACGCCAGTTGCGTCTCATCGGTGAAGTGCTGGTCGTGGAACACCAGCACACCGAACGTGTCCATGCCGGCCGAGATAGCCGCGGCATCCGCGTGCGACAACGGCTGCGTTATGTCGATCCCCGACACCTCGCCGGCAAAGAACGGACGGGACACGGGGTCGATCGCGCGAATGGACAACGTCATGACTGACCTCAAGCAAGTCTCACCACAAAGACACAGAGACACGAAGCCTTTGGCATCCTTCGTGTCTTCGTGTCTTTGTGGTGAATCTTCTTATTGCAATTCCACGCCCATCGCCTCGCCGAAGCGCCGCGCCGGCTCCAGCGGATCGCCATACTTGCGGTGCATCGCCGTGTGGTACGCCGCCGCCAGCAACAGCTTGTCACGCTCCGGATGGCGGTTGGTGCCGAAATCCATCAGCATGCACTGGGCGATTTCCTGGTTGTGCGGATCGTTGCCCAGCTTCGCCGCGGCCAACGCGATGCGCTCCACCAGCGGCCCGCGATCGCCGACATTGTCGAGATACGCCTGCGTCCACGCCAGACTCTCCGCGCCGTTCAGTGCGCACACCGCGGTATCGACGCGATCGAGCAACTGCCCCGCGGTCAGCTTGTCGGCGCCGCTCGGCGCCTTGACCGCGACCGGATTGGAATCGTCGATCCCCTTCTGGTGCCAGGCAACGCGGTTCAGGAACGACGCCAGCAGATAGATCAGCCGCAGCCGCCGCGGATGATCGAAATTGTCGAAGAACCAGGCGAGCGTGTTGCAGTACTCGTAGCAGTGATGCGGCATCGAGAAGTTGTTCGGTCCCTGCGTCTCGATCACCACCTGAGCGCAGGCGATCTGCATCACGTCGAGAATGCGCCGCGGATTCTTCCCCGCCTTCAGCAATCCGGTGACGTAGTGCAGGTTGTCGGGCTCCTGGCTCCGAATGATCGCATCGATCAGACCGGCAGCCTCTTCCTGGTTCAACGGGTCCTTGTTGTTGCGCAGCACCGCCAGCTCGGCCTCGCTGACGCCGCCATACGGCACGGCGTGCAACGCCTCGCCCTCGAGGTTCATCTTCACCAGGTTGCAGGCCATCTCATAGGTCGAATACCAGCGCGGCCCCACCGCGATATCCAGCGCTCCGGCATACAGCACGTGGTGCACCTGCGGGTTGTCCCAGCCGATCGCGTTGCCGATCTCCACCGTCGACCGCGCGCGATACGCCTTGTGGCCTGTGGTGTAGGAACGGTTGAACAATATGCGGTCCTGCATGTCGATCAGCCCGGCGAACACCAGCTCGGCCAGCACCTCCTTGCGGTTGGGCTTGTCCTCCATCAGGCCGAGGAAGGTGCGGTAGGCGTCCATCACCTGGCCGCGATGCACCAGGGTCAGCCAGTTGCCGAGCCGCTCCTTCAGCGGCCCCTCCTGGCGCAGCGGCTCCTGGTCCGGCCAATAGACCACCGGAGCCGGCGGTGCATCGACCGTGCCGAGCTTGCCGCGGGAGCGCGTGTAGTGACCGGGCGCCTTGTCGATCTTCTGGTTCCAGATATCGAGGCCGCTCGGGATGTACCAGATGGTCTGCGCCATCGGCAGCATCGACAGCCGCCCGGGCAGCATCTTCGCCAGATTGATCGTCGCCCGCGCGCTCAGCAGGCAGTGGTCGTTGTTGACGAAGTTCGGATATCCGTCATCGATGCGCTCATGGTATGGCACATGCGTATACGGTGCATGGATGCGCACACCTTCGGCGATGATCTCATTCAACGGACGGCCGGCGCGCACGAGATCGTAATAGACTTGGCTGGCACCGACCTGGTCGCGCGCCATGACCCGCTCCTCCAGCTTGGCATAGAGGGCGCTCGTGTCGCGGTCCACCTGCATGTCCATCTTGGCTTCCTCCGGCAAATCCCTGACTTATCCTACGCTTGACAGGCCGGTTCCGACAACCATGGTGGCGCCAGCGGGAGGGGCACGACGATGACAGACACGCATTGGTTCATCAGCACCGTCGCCGGAACGGGTGCACAAGGCTATGCGGGCGATGGCGGCGCGGCGACGCAGGCCTTGCTGAACAACCCGTTCGATCTCGCCTTCGACCCTGATGGCAATCTGTGCTTCTCCGATACGTTCAATCACTGCATCCGCCGTGTCGATGCACGCACCGGCGTCATCACCACCATCGCCGGCACCGGCGAGCGAGGCTTCGCGGGCGATGGCGGGCCGGCGACACGCGCGCAGATGAATGAACCCTACGGCATCGTCATCGACCGCGCGGGCAATATCTATCTGGCCGACCGGCTGAACCGGCGGGTGCGGCGGATCGATGGTGCCTCCAGTGTCATCACCACCTTGGCCGGGGACGGCTCGGGCAAGTTCAGCGGCGATGGCGGGCCGTCCGCGCAGGCTGGACTTGCGGAACCGAACGGGCTGGCACTGGATCGCGACCATCGCCGCCTGTTCATCGCCGACGTCGCGGACCATCGGGTGCGCGTGATCGATCTCGTCTCCGGCGTCATCACCACATTCGCCGGCACCGGCAACGGGCGCCATGCCGGCGACGGCGGTCCCGCCGCTTCAGCCGACATCTTCGGTGCACGCGCGGTCGCGCTGGCGCCGGACGATGCGCTCTATGTCCTGGAGCGCCAGGGCAGCAGCCTGCGCCGCGTGCGCAACGGGATCATCGAAACCGTGGCCGGGACTGGCGCGCGTGGTTATGGCGGCGATGACCATGATGCGCGCCATGCGGTGTTCAATGCACCGAAGGAGATGGCGGTCGACTCCGCTGGCAACGTGTTCATCGTCGATACCGAGAACCACGCGATCCGCCTGATCGATGCGCAAAGCTGGATCGTCACCACCATCGCCGGCACCGGAGAAGCCGGCCCAGGCGGCGATGGTGGTCCGGCGCAACTGGCATCGCTCGCACGGCCGCATGGTGCCGTCGTGGCGGCGGATGGCGCGGTCTATATCGGCGATTCCGAGAATCACCGCGTGCGCAAGCTGGTGCGACAGCGCTAACCGCCGATTTGCCGCCGCCACCTCATGTGCTCTATTCAAACCCAATAAACACTGGGGGAAGCGATGCGCTGTCCGTTATTCGCCGCTGGTCTTGTTGCGCTTACGGTCCTGCTGGGTCCAGCGACAAGTGCGGCATGCGACAATCCCCGGCAGATGGACGGCTTCAAGACCTGCGCCGACGTCGCCAAGGCCGAGCAGGAAGGCGCGCTGGTGGTCTACGCGACGGATCCCGAAGCGGCTTCGGAAGTGGTGCTGGCCAGGTTCCACACGTCCTTCCCGAAGATCAAGGCCACCTATCTGCGGCTGCAGGGTGGCGCGCTCTATGCCAAGCTGATGTCGGAGCGGCAGGCACACGCCTATCTGGCCGACGTACTGCAGCCATCCGACATGAGCTTCGCTCTCGATTTCCAGAAGCGCGGCGGCTACATGCCATATGTCTCGCCCGAGATGGCGGCTTACAAGCCAGAGTACCAGAGCAAGCCGGAAGGCAACTGGACCTGGGGCGCCCTGGTGATCGCGGCGATCGCCTACAACCCCACGCTCGTCTCGGCAGCCGAGGCGCCGAAGACGTGGCTGGAGGCGATGGACCCGAAATGGACCGAGTCGATCTCGGTGAAGGTGTCCAATTCCGGCTTGCAGCACGTGGAGTGGTACGTGCTGCGTCAGCTCTATGGCAACGATTTCTGGCAGAAGCTGGCACCGCTGAAGCCGCACGCCTTCGACTCTTACGTTCAGCAGTTCGACCGGCTGGTGAACGGTCAGGACAAGGTGGCGCTGACGGCGCAATATTCCGGCTACCTGATCCTCAAGGGGAAGGGTGCGCCGGTGGAGTTTGTCTATCCGCCAGACGGGTTGGTAGCCACCGCCGAGCCATGGGGTGTCATCAAGGAGGCGCCGCATCCCGAGGCGGCAAAGCTTTACCTTGACTGGTTCCTCGGGGTGCCGGGCCAGACCGCCAATGCTCAGGCGCTCTATTACAACTCGCTGCGTTCGGACGTGCCGCCACCGCCCGGCGGGGTGAATGCGAGTCAGTTCAAGCTGCTGTTCCCGCAAGACTGGCACGACTTCGAGCAGACCCACACGCAGTTCGTGCGCGAGTGGGACAAGCTCACCGGCCTGCGCTGAGCAGGACCCAGATACGTGCGAGGACTGAGTCTGCGACAGATCGTGATGCCGCTCGTCGTGCTGTTGTGCGGCGCACTGGTGCTGTATCCGATCGGTTTCCTGATCAACGAATCGCTCAACATCGGCGATCCGTCGACCTTCCCGCCTGAGGAATACGGGCTCGACAACTACACGAACCTGATCGACGACTCCCGCATTCTGACCAACACGTTGCTGGTGGCCTGCATCGCCACCGTGCTTGCCGTGCTGTTCGGCTTCCTGCAGGCCTGGATTCTGACACGCACCAACATCCCCGGCCGCCAACGGCTCGAACGGCTGATGGAACTGCCCTACTACATGACGCCGCTGATCGGGGCGCTGGCATGGGGCGTGTTGCTGGGGCCGAAGACCGGGCTGGTCAATCAGGTATGGCGCTCGATCGGCTGGCCGAGCGATCTGTTCAACATCTACTCGCCATACGGCATCGCATGGGTGATGGCGCTGTTCGAGGGCACCGTCGCCTTCGTCATGATCTCCGCGTCGATGAAGTCGATGGACCCGTCGCTGGAGGAAAGCTCGCGCGTGCTCGGCGCCGGCAAGCTGCGCACGGCGCTGCGCATCACGCTGCCGCTGGTGGCACCCGGCGTGCTGAGCGCAACGATCTTCGTGTTCGCCGAGATGCTTGGCTCGTTCGCCGCCGCGTTCGTGCTGGGGATTCCCGGCCGCTTCTATGTCGTCACCACGGCGATCTGGCAGGCCACGCTGTCGTTTCCACCCGACTACGGCCGCGCGGCAGCCATGGGGCTGTCGCTGTTCGGCGTGATGCTGATCACGCTCACTCTCGCGCGGCTGGTGCTGCGGCACGGCACCTACACCACCATCACCGGCAAGGGATTCCGCCCGCGTGCCATGGATGTCGGGCGAATGCGCTGGCCACTCCTCGGCATTGCCTGGGGCTACATCATCGTCGCGGTGATCCTGCCGCTGGGCGCGCTGCTGCTCACCTCGTTCGAGCGCTTCGCCACGGTCATCCTGCCGCAGATGCAGTTCACCACGGCAAATTACGAAACGGCCCTGCAGATGGGTTCCGTCGGACCGGCTTTCATCAACAGCCTGACCCTGGGTATCTCGGTGGCCACCATCGGCGTGCCGGTGATGGGCGTGCTGGCATGGATCATCTACCGCTCGCGCATGCCGGGGCGCGGAGCGGCGGAATACGTGATCATGTTCCCACAGGCAGTGCCACGTCTGGTGTTCGGCCTGGGTCTGCTATGGGCCTGGATCAACCTGCCGATCCCGATCTACGGCACGTTGTGGCTGCTGGCGCTGGCCTATTTCACCGTGTTCCTGCCGCTCGGCCTGCGCACCATCGCCAGTGTGGTGTTGCAGGTGGATCCGAGCCTGGAGGAGTGCGCGCGGGTCTGCGGCGCGCCATGGATCTATCAGATGCGCACGGTAACGCTGCCGCTGCTGCGGCCTGGCATGGTGGCGGCCTGGCTGCTGATCTTCATTGCGTCCGTGCGCGAACTGGGGGTTTCGATATTCCTGATGGGACCAAATTCGAAAGTGATCGCGCCGGCGATCGTCAATTCCTGGCTCACCTCCAGCTCCGAGTTGTCAGCCGCCATGGCCTTGATCCAGACCGCGATGGTCTTCATTGCGGTCGCCATCATGTTCAGCCTGGCGCGCCGCGTCACCGGAGTGACACAATGAACCGCCCGCGCATCGAAGTCGCCAACCTGGTCGTGCGCTACGGCGACGTGACCGCCGTCGATGGCATCGGCTTCGACATCGCCCCTGGCGAATTGGTGACGCTGCTTGGCCCGTCCGGCTGCGGCAAGACCACCACGTTGCGCGCGGTCGCCGGCCTCGAGACGCCGAGCTCCGGCAGTATCCGGCTGAACGGTGAGACGGTCTATTCCGCGGCGGAGCGGCGCAACGTTCCGGCGGAGAAGCGTGGCGTCTCGATGGTGTTCCAGTCCTACGCGATCTGGCCGCACATGACGGTGTTCGACAACGTCGCCTACGGCCTGCGCGTGCGCAAGCTGCCGCGGGCCGAGGTACGGCAGAACGTGGAACGCGTGCTTGGCCTGGTGCAGATGCAGGACTTCGCCGAACGCCCGGCCTCCAAACTGTCGGGTGGCCAGCAGCAGCGCGTCGCGGTGGCGCGGGCGATCGCCTTCTCGCCCAGTGTGCTGCTGTTCGATGAACCGCTGTCCAACCTGGATGCCAAGCTGCGTGCCGAGATGCGCGTGGAGCTGCGCGAGTTGCAGCGGCGGCTCGACATCACGTCGCTTTATGTCACGCATGACCAGGAGGAAGCGCTGGCGATTTCCGACCGGGTGATCGTGATGAATGGCGGCAGGATCGAGCAGATCGGCACGCCGGAGGAAATCTACAATCGGCCGCGCAGCCGCTTCGTCGCCGACTTCGTTGGTTCGGCGAACCTGATCAAGGGCCAGATCCGTGGCCCCTCGGGATCGAGCGGTACGCTGATCTTCGAGGTGGAGGGCGGCATGCGGCTGGAAGTCGTCGCATCGGACGCATCGCGCGATGGGCAGGACACGGTGGCGCTGCGGTCATCCTACATCCATCTCGGACACGCGGCAGGATCGCAAAATGCGGTGCCCGGCCGCATCCATCGCCGCATGTTCCATGGCGACTTCATCCAGTACGTGGTGGACTGGCCAGCGGGCCAACTGATCGTGCGCCGCCCGCCCACCGAGCTGTTCGACGAAGGCAGCGAGGTGACAATCTCGTTCGCGCCGGTGCACTGCGTGCTGTTGTAGCGGTCGGCATGACGCAAGCCGCCGAACGCACGCTTCCGGATCTCCTGCGTGACGGGCTCGACGTCGTCTTCGTCGGAATCAATCCATCGATCCCGTCTGCCGCCCAGGGCCACTATTTCGCTCGCCCGACCAACCGGTTCTGGCCGTGCATTTCGCGCTCGACGCTGAGCCTCCGTGCCAGACAGGGGCTTGGCATCGAAATGCTGGGAGCGACGCACGATCACGCGCTGCTGGCTTACGGGATCGGCTTCACCGACATAGTCAAGCGTCCGACCGCGAACGCCGCCGGTCTCGGGCGAAGCGAATTCGTCGCCGGTGCGGCGCACCTGGTGACGAAACTCGAGCAATATCAGCCGCGCATTGCCTGCTTTCACGGCATGACGGCCTATCGACCCTTCCATCGGGCTTTGGTGCCAGGATCAGTCGAGCACGATTTGAAGTTAGGACCGCAGTCGTTGCGGATCGGTCGAACGCAATTATTTGTTGTTCCCAATCCGAGCCCAGCCAATGCGCATTTCACACCCGCCGATCAGACCGGGTGGTACGACCGGCTGGCGGAGTGGCTGAAGACGGGCCGCTGTAGGGTGGGTTAGCCGAAGGCGTAACCCACCGCTCCATGTGGCACAATGGCGGATTACCCCCGGATCAAGTCCGGGGTCATCCGCCCTACACCGCCGCGCGCAGCAGCTCCACCGACTTCCGCACGCCATCCAGCGGCGGCAGCCTCATGTCCTCGTGCTCGATCGACAGCACATCGTCGTAGCCAACAAGCCGCAACAACGAACAGAACTGGCGCCACCACAGGAGATCGTGGCCGTAGCCGAGCGTGACATAGCTCCAGGAACGCTCGAGCAGCCGGTCCATCGGCTTGGTGTCGATCAGGCTGTTGATCGAGGCCGTGGCAGGATCGATACGCGTATCCTTGGCATGCACATGATAGATCGCCGGCGCGAGCAGACGCGTGGCGGCGAGCGGATCGGCGCCCATCCAGAACAGGTGGCTGGGGTCGAAATTCGCGCCCACCACCGGACCAACGGCATCGCGCAGACGGAACAGCGTCTCCACGTTGTAGACATTCTGCTGGCCATGCAGTTCCAGACACAGCCTGCTCACCCCAGCGAATTTCGCCTCCACCACCAGCCCCTTCCAGTAGGGGATCAGCACCGCGTCCCATTGCCAGGCGAGCACGCGTGCGGCCTCCGGCGGCCAGGCGGTCGTGATCCAGTTGGCATTGGCATCGCCCGGACCTCCCGGGCAGCCCGACATCAGCACCACCCGGTCCACGCCCAGCAATCCGGCCAGGCGGATCGTCTTCGAGGTGACCTCCTGGTGCCGCCTGCCGAGTTCTCCCGGATGCAGCGGGTTGCCGGAGCAGTTCAGCGCGCTGAGCGACAGCCCGTGGCCGCGCAGCTTCGCCATGAATTCCGCGCGCGCGGCTTCGCTGTCCAGCAACGCATCGAGATTCAGATGCGCCGCGCTCGACCAGTTGCCGCAGGGAAACTCCAGCATCTCGATCCCGAGTTCAGCCGCCGTATGCAGGAGCTCTTCGAGGGGCAGATGGCTCAGGCTGTCGGTCACCATGCCGATGCGCATGCGCGGTCTCCTATCTGGTCGTGCCGAAATACCGGGTCCGCAACGCGTCCAGCGCCCCCTTGTCCTTCAGGCGCAGGCTCGCTTCGCTGATCGGTCGCGTGAGCGGACTGTTCGACGGCAGCGCGAAGCCATACTTCTCGGTGTTGAACACCGGCCCGACAACCGTGATGGGCAGCTCGGGGTGCGCATTGTCGTACCACTCCAGCACCGGCGCGTCGCGGACGATCGCGCTGATCTCCCCCTTCAGCAGGGCGTCGATCGCCTGCTCCATCGTGCCGAACGCCTGCACATCGAGCATCGACTGGCGGCAATAGGCCTCCCCCACGGACCCTTCCAGCACGCCGACATGCTTGCCATGGAGATCGCTGAAGCTGTTGATCTGATGGGCTATCGTCGAGGCGGTCATCACGCTGGTGATGCTCGAGGTGACATAGGCGACCACCGCAACGCCGCAGGCGAGCCAGATCGCACCCAGAAACCGCCCGGCGGTCCCCAGCAGGTTGCGGTGGGAGGTCGATCCGGAGGTGGTAACCGACATCACGTGATAGAACGACTCCGCCAGCCCCTCGCTCCATGACCCGGGGAATTCGGGATGATACTTGCGATCGATCAGCGTCAGCACGATCGTGCCGACGACGATGATGACGCCGAGCCAGGCATAGATCCGGAGATGGCCGCTTTGCCGCAGATCCGCGATCAGGCTTCCCAGCCCGGCATGCCGATCCTCGTCGATCATGATCCTGAGGCCGGCATCGAAATAGGGCTGGGTAAAATCCATGGTCTCGAAACGCGCAGCGGTGATCGAGAGATTGGCCACCGCGACGTCGACCCGCTTCTCGCGAACCAACTGAAGCAGTTGCGCGACGGAGTCCACCTGCTGAACGTCATAAGTAAGCTTGAGGTCGCCGGCGATCTGCTGCCAAAGCTCCCAGGTGAAGCCGGTGTAGCCATCGGCGGATTTCATGATGAAGGGCGGCGCGATATAGACGGCCGCCTTGATTGGTGCCGGCACAGGCTGCGCCGCAACGTGAGCGGGACCGCACAGCAGAAGCAGCAGGACGGCGATCAGCCCGGTTCGCATAAACACCGCTCATCGTTGCGCATGATGGCCGCCGTTATGCCTGCCGCGCCGATTCGCCATCCAGTGCGACCCTCACCGCCTGCCCGCTGGCGGCCGACTGAGTGGCCGCATCGGCGAGCAGCAGGGCCTTCAGCCCATCCTCGCCATCGGGCTTCGGTGCCCGGCCCGACTCCACCGCCGCAATGAAGGCATCGAGCTCCGCCCGGTATGCCGCCGCATAGCGTTCCAGGAAGAACGGCAGCACGGGATCGGTCACGAAGCCAGCTTCGGTGGCCAGCTCCACCGTCGTCGCGGTGACATTGCCCGCGCGCAGCAGCCCCTTTGCGCCATGTGCCTCGATCCGCTGGTCGTAGCCATACGTGGCACGACGCGAATTGGAGATCTGGCACAGCTTTCCGCTGGCCGTGCGCAATGTCACCACGGCCGTATCGACATCCCCGGCCGCCGCGATGGATTGATCCACCAGGCAGGATGCGGCGGCATGCACAGCAACCGGCTCCTCGCCCAGCAGGAAGCGGGCCATGTCCAGATCGTGGATCATCATGTCGCGGAACAGCCCGCCGGACGTCGCAACGTAGGAAGGTGGCGGTGGCGCCGGATCACGGCTGATGATGGTCAACAGCTCCAGCGCCCCGATCTCGCCGGCATCCAGCCGACGCTTCAACGTCGCGAAATGCGGATCGAAGCGGCGGTTGAAGCCCACCATCAACACGACACCGGCGCGCCTGACCGCATCCAGGCAAGTCCGCACCCGTAACGCCGCCAGATCGATCGGCTTCTCGCAGAAGATCGCCCGCCCGGCGGCGGCGGCACGCTCGATGTAGTCGACATGCGTCGGCGTAGGCGAGCCGATCAGCACGGCATCGGCCGTGAACGCCGCATCCAGCGACAGCGCCTGCACGCCGCATTGGGCGGCGAGACGCTCCCCCGCACCCATGTCGACATCAGCCACGCCGGCCAGACGCACTCCGGCGTGCGCTGCAATGTTGCGTGCATGGATGCTGCCGATCCGACCCGCGCCAATCACTGCGATGCTCAGCATCACGCGCCCTCCCCTTCCCGCTTGCTCCGTGGAACAATAGCAATGGACCCGCCACTTGGCATGAGGGGAAACGCGACAATGGGCACGATCCGTCTGACCATGGGGCAGGCGCTGGTGCGCTATCTGGCCGCGCAGCAGACCGAACTCGATGGGCGGCGCGTGACGCTGTTCGCCGGCGTATGGGCGATCTTCGGTCACGGCAACGTCGCCGGGATCGGCGAGGCATTGCAGGCACATCGCACCGATCTGCCGACCTATCGCGCGCACAACGAGCAGGCGATGGCTCTGGCCGCGATCGGCTATGCCAAGGCGATGCACCGGCGCCGGATCATGGCCTGCACCACATCGATCGGTCCGGGCGCCACCAACATGGTGACGGCGGCGGCGGTGGCTCATGTCGACCGGCTGCCGGTATTGCTGTTGCCCGGCGACGTGTTCGCATCGCGCCGGCCCGATCCGGTCTTGCAGCAGGTCGAAAGCTTCGGCGACGGCACGGTATCCGCGAATGACTGTTTCCGCCCGGTGTCGCGCTACTTCGACCGGATCACGCGACCGGAGCAGATCATCGCCGCACTGCCGCGCGCCGTTGCGCTACTGACCGATCCGGCCGAGTGCGGACCTGTCACGCTGGCGCTGTGCCAGGATGTGCAGGCCGAGGCGTTCGACTATCCCGAGAGCTTCTTTGCCACGCGTGTTTGGCACGTGCGGCGGCCGCGGCCCGATGAGACGGAGCTCGCAGAAGCCGCGCGCGTGTTGCGCGACGCCAGGTCACCGCTGATCATCGCAGGCGGCGGCGTGCACTATTCAGAAGCGACGGCCGCGCTGGATCATTTTGCCACGGCGCATGGCATCCCGGTCGCGGAGACCCAGGCCGGCAAGAGTGCGCTGCCGCATGATCATCCGCTCAATCTTGGCGCGATCGGCGTCACCGGCACGTCCGCGGCAAACGAGGCGGCGCGTTCCGCCGATGTCGTTCTCGCCGTCGGCACGCGGCTGCAGGACTTCACCACCGGATCATGGGCGCTGTTCAGCCATCCCGGACGCCGGCTGATCGGCCTCAACGTTCAGTCATTCGATGCAACCAAGCACCACATGCTGCCGCTGGTCGCCGATGCGCGCGAGGGTCTGGCGGCGTTGGGCAGCTCGCTCGGCGGATATCGCGCGCCGGAGGCATGGCGAGCCGCCTCGATCAGTGCGATGGCCGCATGGCGGCAAGCGGCTGCCGCGGCCACTGCGCCATCGAACGCAACGTTGCCTTCGGACGCGCAGGTGATCGGGGCCGTGCAGCGCGCCACGCCGGCCGATGCGATCATTGTCTGCGCCGCCGGCGGCCTGCCGGGCGAACTGCACAAGCTATGGCAGGCACGCCAGGTCGGGACATATCATCTGGAATACGGCTATTCCTGCATGGGCTACGAGATCGCCGGCGGACTGGGCGTAAAACTGGCTCGGCCAGAACATGACGTGATCGTGCTGGTCGGCGACGGCAGCTACCTGATGCTGAATTCGGAGATCGCGACTTCGGTGATGCTGGGACTGAAGCTGACGATTGTGGTGCTGAACAATGGCGGCTTTGGCTGCATCGACCGCCTGCAGCGCGCCACCGGCGGCGCAGCCTTCAACAACCTGCTTGAGGACTGCGGCGCCGCGCCGCCGATCGATTTCCGCGCACATGCGGCCAGCCTCGGTGCGCTGGCGGAGCAGGTGGAGAGCCTGACAGAGCTGGAGGCCGCACTGCATCGCGCCCGCGCAGCCGACCGCACCAGCGTGATCGTAATCCGCACCGATCCGCGCATCGCCACCGCCGCGGGAGGCCATTGGTGGGATGTCGGCGTTCCCGAGGTTTCGACGCGGAGCGAGGTGCGGGCCGCGCGCTCCGACTACGAGACGCAACGGGCAGCGCAGCGACTGGGCGACTGAGCGGTATCTGTCATTGCGAGGAGCGCAGCGACGCGGCAATCCCGGGGTGAGTGCGCACCGACCACGAGATTGCTTCGCCTGCGGCTCGCAATGACAGATGCTACAATCGCGGCTGTGCCGGCAGCTCGATCCCCGCTGCATCGAGTAGCCTGGCGCGGAACGCCGCCTCGCTGTAGCGCGTGGCCGCATACGCGATCTGCGCCACGCAACGTGCGGTCCAGAGCCCGTCATCTTCCAGCAGTTGGCAGACTGCATCGGCAAAGCTCTGCGGGTCGTCGCAGATCAAAGCCACCTGATCGAGCCCGGGCAATCCCTGCGCGCCGATCGGCGTGGTCACCAGAGGCAGCCCCTCCCGCAGCGCCTCGACGACTTTCAGCTTCACGCCTGCCCCGTAGCGCAACGGCACGACGGCAACGCGCGACGTGCGGTAGTGCTCACGCAGCTCGGCATCACTGACATTCGCTGCCACTCTGATGCCGTCGCCTGCCAATCCCAGCACTTGCGGCGAAGGATTGGAGCCAACAATCGCCAGGCTCACCGCCGGTACACGTTCCCGGATCAACGGTAGTACCTGATCGACAAACCACAGCACTGCCTCCTGGTTGGGCGCATGCGCGAAGCCACCGACGAACAGGATGACCGGTTCGAGCGTTGCCTGCCTGGGTGCGGCGAAGTCGGCGAAGCAGTAGGGGACTATTGCGCGCGCGGTCACGCGCGGCTCCATGTCCGACACGATCGCCGCCTCCTCGTCCGACGGGTAGAGCACGACGTCCACCTCACGCCAGACCGATCGTTCCAGCTTTTCCATGCGGTCCGCGGCGCGGGCGAGGGACGTGTCGCCGAGCACCTCCGCCTGCAGGCGCATCCGGCGAAAATGCAGGTCGTGGCCATAATAGATCAGCCGGCTGCGACCACTGCGCCTGAGCTCCGGGATGAAGGCCGCGGCAACCTCCGGCCTGCTCAGAAGCACATGATCGACATCGGCACCGTTCTCGGCAATCCATTGGCGGAACGTGTCGCCGTCGCCGCCATACGCAACCTCCACGCCGATGTCCTGCAAGGCTTCCGTGTAGCCTGGGCTGTAGTGCAGATTGTGCGGCCAGAACTTGACGATCATGCCGGCCGCTTGCAACGCGCGGATGCAGCACATGATGGTGCGGGAACCGGCGTCCCGATCGGGCTCCGGCACGTAGTGGTCGGCCACGAGGATGACCGGCCGATGCCGCGCGCGGTCGCGTGCCTGCATGACATGCTCGCCATTTGGCAGATGTTCCAGCGACAGGATTTCCCTCCAGCGATCGCGGAATCGCTGCTGGTTGATTACCTGCGAGGACTTGATGCCGCCGGTGAGCTGCCTGCCGTGGCTGACGCCTTCGAAATGGACCACACGCGAGCGCGGCTGATAGACAACCTGGTAACTTAGTTCGCGCAGCCTGAAGGCGAGGTCGCTGTCCTCGTAATAAGCCGGCGCGTAACGCTCGTCGAAGCCGCCGAGCCGGGAGAACAGGTGACGCGGCACCATGAGCGAAGCGCCAGAGCAGTAGTCGACCTCGCGCAGATAATTGTAGGCGGGCCTCTCTGGATCATCGAGGCGGCCGTAGTTCCAGCCGGATCCATCGTTCCAGATGATGCCGCCGGCCTCCTGCAGCCTGCCATCCGGATACAGCAGCTTCGAGCCCACCGCGCCGACATCGCTGCGTGTCCGGAAGGGAACCAGCATGGTATCGAGCCAGCCCGGCAGAACCTGCGTGTCATTGTTCAGGAACAGCAGGAACTCGCCGCTCGCCGCGCGCGCAGCTTCGTTGCAGGAGCGCAGGAAGCCGATATTGCGCGGATTGACGATCAGTCTGATGCCGTGGATTTCCGCGAGGCAGGCGGTCGACAGATCAGGCGTTGCGTCATCGAAGACGAGCACCTCGATCGCGGCCTCCGGTGGATTCTCGGCGATCGAGGCAAGGCAATGCAACGTGTATTCGACCTTGCCGTAGGTCGGAATGATGATCGACACAATCGGCTGTGCCGCATTGGGCAGGCGGATCTGCCGGGGATCGACGGACCGCACCGGCCTCGCTGGTGTTTCCTGCGAGATTGGCGCCAGGCGGCGTATGCGCCTCGCGCGCACCCAGAAGCCGAATTGCTTCGGCAATTGCAGCGTGAGCGTCCACCAGACGAGCAACACGGCACGCCGCGCCTGGCGCCGGAACCACGGCGCGGCCGCCTGGAAGGCAATTGCCATTGCCGACTGATAGCCGCGGACCGCCTGCGTGCTCATCGCACGCGGACGTAGGCTCAAGCGGTTAATATTGTCTTGCGGAGGCGATCCTCACACCGTCGAGGCGGACCGATAGGTTGTCATCCCCGCGGAAGCGGGGACCCAGAGGTTACCGTCATCTCTGGGGCACGGATGGATTTCTTCCCACGCTCGAATGCGGGCATCCAGTGAGACCGGCACTCTTGTCTCGGCTCTGGGTTCCCGCTTCCGCGGGAATGACGATTACAAGTCACGACTTGCGCTCGGCGATCTCAGCGCGCGAAACGCTGCGCGCCGTATGGTGCTGGATCGATGCCAGGCGGTTGGCCGGTGATCAGGCGTGCGAGCAGCCGCCCGCTCGGCGGACCGCCGCTCATGCCGAAATGGCCGTGACCGAATGCGAGATAGAGACCGGGACGCCCGGCCACCGGTCCCAGGATCGGCAGGCTGTCGGGCGTCGATGGACGGAAGCCCATCCAGTAGCGCACGTCGCTCGCCTGCAATGCCGGAAACAGGCGGCGTGCGTGGTCGGCCAGGATTTTCGCGCGCCGTTCATCCGGTGGCGCGTCGAGTCCGGCGATCTCCACTGTGCCGGCGACGCGCAGCCCATCCTCCATCGGCGTCATGAAGAAGGCACGCGTCTTGCTGCTGATCGGTATCGGCGGTTGCACGCTGGGGGAAAACAGCATGGCGTGATAACCGCGCTCGGTCTCCAGTGGCACGCGAATCCCGAGCGGCGACAGCAACTGGCCGGACCAGGCACCGGCGGCGACCACCACGCAGTCCGCGCCACGGTTGGCGATGTTGGTCATCACCATGTAGCCGCCGCCGTCGCGCGGGATCAGCTTCATCGCGCGTTCAGCGATGAGTTCGCCACCGGCGGAACGGAACAGCTCCCCCAGCGAGTGGACGATACGCTGCGGGCTGACCGTGTAGCCGTTGCCTGGCACGTGCAAGCCGCGCGTGATGTCGCGCGCGATGCCGGGAAACATCTGGCGCAGGTCATCGGCGTTCAGCACCTGCGACTGGATGCCGTGACGTTCGCGTATCTGCTGTTCGATGGCCTCCGTCGGGCTGGTGTCGTCGCCCTCCCATACCTGCACCTGGCCGGACGAGCGGATCAGGTCGTGATACAGCGTGTCGCCGAGCAGTTCGCGCCAGCAGTTCAGTGTTTCGCTGTGCAACGCGCGCATTGCATCGGAGACCGCCAATACGCGCGAGAGCTGGCCGGCCTTCACCCATTGCAGCAGCCATGGCAGTGCGCGCGGGAAATAGGACGGACGCACCGCCAGCGGACCGAGCGGATCGCGCAGCCAACCCGGTACCTTGCGCAGCATGCCCGGCATGGCGATCGGCGTGGCGGTATCCGGGCTGAGCATGCCGGCATTGCCGAACGAGGCGCCGCCCGCCGGACCCAGCGGATCGACCACCGCCACCTGCATGCCGGCACGTTGCAGGTAGAGCGCGGTCGAGAGGCCGACGACACCGGCACCGATGACGAGCACCGGATGCTGGGCGATGGTCACAATGCCTCATCCATCGCTCGGGATCCGCGTGATGCGTCGCGGGTCAATCTCCAGCCACACCGCGTCGCCGGTATCGTAGACAGTTTGCGGCGAGGTGCTGATGCGCAGCCGCAGATCGGACTCCACCGGCCGCACCACATACTCCCAGTATTCACCGAGATAGGCGCGCTCGACGATGCGGCCTTCGACCCACCAGGCGCCATTGGGATCGGCAGGCGCCGTGCGATGGATGGCAATGGTCTGCGGGCGGACCGAAAAGCTTGCCCGGCCGTTCAGGTTGGCGGCATCCGGCGCCAGGTCGGCGCGCACGGCAAAGCCGGGAAATGCGATCATTCCACCTTCCACCGTGCCATCGAGAAAATTGGTGCGACCGATGAAGCCGGCAACAAACCGCGTCCGCGGCCGGTTGTACAGCGACACCGGGTCATCCACCTGCTCGATCCGACCGTGATTCATCACCACGATGCGGTCCGAGGTCACCATCGCCTCGGCCTGGTCGTGAGTCACATACACCGTGGTGATGCGGAACGCGTCGTGCAGGCGGCGGATTTCCGAACGCATCTCCTCGCGCAGATTGGCATCCAGGTTGGACAACGGTTCGTCGAGCAGCAGCACCTCCGGCTCGATCACGATGGCGCGCGCGAGTGCCACGCGCTGCTGCTGGCCCCCCGACAGTTCGGCCGGATAACGGTCCTTCAGGTGGCCGAGCTGCACCACATCCAGGATACGGTCGAGCCGGCTGCGCAATTCCGCCGCCGGCAGGCGGCGCAGCTTCAGGCCGAATGCGACGTTCTGCGCCACCGTCATGTTCGGCCAGATCGCATAGCTCTGGAAGATCATCGACATGCCGCGCTTTTCCGGCGCGACCACGCGGCCGGGCGCCGACAGCACGGCGCCGTTCATCTCGATCGTGCCTGCGGTCGGGCTGATGAAGCCGGCGATCATGCGCAGCGTCGTGGTCTTGCCGCAGCCGGACGGGCCGAGCAGGGAGACGAATTCGCCCTCCTGCAAGGTGAGGCTCACATCCTGCACCGCTGGCACCGTGCCAAAGTTCTTGCCCAGACCGGTCAATACAAGCTTGGTCATCCGCGCTCCCGCCGCAGCATGAAATCACGCCCCAGCAGGCTGGAGGCAAGTCCGACGATGAAAAGTGTCGAAGCGAGCAGAAGGAAGCCGAGCGCGGCGAGGCTTTCGAAATTCCCCTCCTCGCTCATGTCCATCAGCATGACCGACATGGTGCGCGTCTTCGGTCCATAGAGGAACATCGCCGTCGACAATTCGCGCGTGGCAGGAATGAACACCAGCAGCCAGGCGCCGATCAGGCTGCGCTGCATCAGCGGCACCAGCACCCGGCGGATCGCCAGCAGCCGCCCGCCGCCCAGGATGCGCACCGCCTCCTCCATCTCGGGATTGATGCTGCGAATCGCCGCGTCGGCATTGGCGTAGCCGATCGGCAGGAAGCGCGTGGCGAAGGCCAGGATCAGGATCGTCGCAGTGCCATACAGTGCCAGCGGCGGCGGGGCATAGGCCGCGTAGAAAGCGATGGCCAGCACGATGCCCGGCACAACGAACGGCGCCATGGCGACGAAGCTCAGTACGCCGGCCCACGGCAACAAGCGGCGGCTGACGATATAGGCGATTGCCAATGCCAGTGTGATGGCGATGCAGGCGGCGGCGGCGGCAAAGGTGAAGCTGTTGACCACGGACTGTGCCGCCGTCTCGTGCTCGAACAGCAGGTAGTGGAAATTGTGCAATGTCAGATTGTCCAGGCTGAACCCGCGTCCCCAGGCCTTTGCCACCGCGGCCTGCGCCAACACGGCGTATGGCAGCAGGACCGACAGCGACAGCAGCAGCATCGTGTAGCCGAGCATCACCCAGCGCCATGGCCCCAACGTCATGATCCGCCGCTCGCCGCCCTTGCCGGTAAGCGCCACGAAGCCACGCCGGCGGATCACCCAGCGCTGCACACCGAACAGCGCCACGGTGATCAGCAGCAGCGGCACTGCATAGGCCGCCGCCACCTCGGCGCGAATCGGCTGGCTGAAGAACTGCAGCAACTGCGTCGTCACCACGTTGAACCGCGCCGGAATGGCGATCAGTGCCGGGGTGCCGAACAAGGCGATGGCTTCCAGGAAGGTGACGATGGCGCCGCCCAGGATCGCCGGCAGGACAAGCGGCAGGGTGATCCGGAGCGTGGTACGCAGCGTGCCAGCGCCAAGGATGTTGGCCGCGTCCTCCATCTCCGAGGACACCACGTCCAGTGCGGTGCTGGTGAAGATGAACAGGTAGGGAAACGAATAGAGCGCGATGTTGAATACGAGGCCTTCGAACGAATAGATGTTGAACAGGCCTTCCTGCGCGCCGGTCAGGGCCATCCACACCCGGTTCAGCCAGCCGGAGTTCGGCCCTGCCAGCAATATCCAGGCGATCGAGCCAAGATAGGGCGGCGTGACGAAGGCACCCAACACCAGCAAACGGATCGCGCCCTTGCACGGCATGTCGGTGCGCGATACCGCCCAGGCGACCGGCACGGCGAACAGCAGGCACAGCACGGTGACCCAGAAGCCGAGCGCCAGCGAATTCCACGTTGCTACCAGGTAACGTGGTCGGCTGTAGGCGGTCACGTAGTTCAGCAGCGTGAAATCGCCGGTCTCGCCATCCTCCAGGCTGAGCTGGACCAGCCGGAACAGCGGGTTCACCACCAGGAAGATCAGTGCCGCGGCCAGCACAAGCCAGAGCAGGACCGATGGATCGAAGGTGCGCCTGCGCGGTGCCGCCACCGCCGCGGCGTGGCTCAGTTCAGCCTGGCTCATTCTATCTCGTCATGCCCGCGAATTCTATCTCGTCATGCCCGCGAAGGCGGGCACCCAGGGAAGCGCCCGACACCTGGACCCCCGCTTTCGCGGGGGTGACGAGAAAATGGCAACTCAGATGCCTCACGGGTTCCCCAACCGGCGTCAACTGAACGTGTCGTGCCATTGCTCGATCACTTCCGGCACGCCCTTGCCGATCTCGGCCGTGGTCTGGCGCAGGATCTTGATCTCGGACAGCGGCTTCGCGCCGGGCTTGAGTGTCACGTCCTCGCGCACCGGGGTGACGTAGGCGTTGGCACAGACCTGCGCGAACTCCTGCGAAAGCAGCCAGTTCTGGAACAGGCGGGCGGCATTGGGATGTGGCGCGCGGGCGATGACCGCGGAGGGGCCGATGCACAGCAGCGACCCGTCGGTTGGATATTGCAACGCGATCGGGTTGCCCTTCTCCGCGGAGAGCAAGGTGGTGGAGAGCGGCCCCAGACCCACGACGCACTCGCCCGCATTCAGCAGCGTGATCGGATCGTTGCCGGAGCGGCCGATACGCGGATTGTTCTTCGCCAATTTGTCGAAGAACTGCCAGCCGTACAGCGTGCGCATGGCAAGCGTCCAGCAGCCGACATAACCGCTGAAAGCGGGATGGCCGAAGGCGACGCGGCCCTTCCATTTCGGGTCCAGCAGATCGGTCCAGTTCTTCGGCGCCTCTTCCGACTTCACCTTCTGGGTGTTGAAGATGATCAGCATCAGCGTCGACGTTGTCGGGTAGAAGTACCCGTCCTCGCCCAGTCCCTTGAACGCCGGCGCCATGGCAGCGGCATTCTCCGGCACATACTCGGCAATCTCGTTGCGCTTGCGCAGTGCCGGCATGTGCG
>JBGPND010000030.1:0-35158 GCA_041487355.1 Acetobacteraceae bacterium
CGAGCTGCCTGGCGATACCCGCCTGCACCGGTGGCCCCTGCTTGCCGAGCGAGGCAAACGTGCCGGCGCCGCCGCCCAGCATGGCGACGAAGATGCGTGGCGCCGCCTGCCGCAGCCGCTCGACATGGCGCAGCAGCTCATCGATCCAGACCGCGACCTTGTAGCCGAACGTCGCCGGCACGGCGTGCTGGCCGTGTGTGCGCCCCGGGATCGGCATCTCGGCACCGCGTTCCGCGAGATCGGCCATCGCCACAAGCGCCTCGCCGATCAGGCGCAGGAAGATGCCATGTGCCTGGCGCAGCACCAGAAGATCGCCGGTCTGCGTGATGTTCTGGGTCGTGGCGCCCCAGTGCACCCAGCCGCCATGCGGCTCGCCGACCACGCGGCTGAGTTCCCAGACCAGTGGCACGATCGTGTGCCCGGTGCGCGCGAAGCCTTCGTCGATGCGCGCGCGATCGAGCAGTTCCAGCCGGGCCGCTCGCGCAATTGCCTCGGCGGCATCGCGCGGAATGATGCCCAGCTCCGCCTGCGCCCTGGCGAGCGCAACCTCGACGTCGAGCCAGGCCTGCCAGCGGTTCTCCAGGCGATACAGTGCCCGGATGCCAGGATCCGACACGCGGGTCGCGGTTGGAAGTTGATCGCTCATGGCGTTCCTCTGCCTGTTGTGATGCAAGACCGGTTGACGGCCGCATTTTTTGCCAATGTAGCTCCGGTCGCACTATTGTGCATCCGGCGTGGCAATGGCCGCGCCCGGATCATCGTCTGGGCCGCAAGGGGATCATCGGGCGCCATGAGTCGCAGTGTTCTCTACGTCGTGATCGCTGTGCTTGTGGTCGGCATCGGCGTGCTCGGCTTCGCCTACTATGACCACAAGCGGAACACGGTGCTGGAGATCGACGTCGGTCCGCACGGGATTACCGTGCAGAAGAACTGACCGCCGCCCCGCCGGCGGCTCATCTGGAACCTGCGCAGGCTTGCTGCTGAAGCGCGCTGATCATGGCGGGGTCACTCCCCGCCGCTTTTTCGTTGTGTACGAGGAATCAGCGCGCCGGGGCTGTGGCTGGCCTCTGGCAGTCCTATATCGGTAGCCGATACACTGCCCGGCCAACCAAGGAACGCCATCCCCGTGAATGAAGCCATCCAGCTCACCCGTCTGCCGTCCGGCCTGACTGTCGTCACCGAACGGATGGAACGGGTGGAGACCGTCTCGCTCGGCGCCTACGTCGCCACGGGCTCGCGCCACGAGCAGGAGACCGAGAACGGGGTCTCGCACTTCCTCGAGCACATGGCCTTCAAGGGCACCGAACGGCGCTCGGCCGCGCAGATCGCCGAGGAGATCGAGGCGGTCGGCGGCCACATCAACGCCTACACCGCGCGCGAGCAGACCGCTTACTACGTCAAGGTGCTGAAGGAGGATACCACGCTCGCCGCCGACATCATCGGCGACATACTGACCCACTCCACCTTCGAGCCCGAGGAACTGGAGCGCGAGCGGGGCGTGATCCTGCAGGAGATCGGCCAGGCGAACGACACGCCAGACGACATCATCTTCGATCGTTTCCAGGAGGCCGCCTATCCCGCGCAGCCGCTCGGCCGGCCGGTGCTCGGCTCGGAGGCCAGCATCAGATCGATGCCGCGGGCGATGCTGACCGGCTACATGCGCCGCCACTACGCCGCCTCCAATGTGGTGGTGGCCGCAGCGGGCGCGCTCACGCACGAGCAGGTGCTGGGCCTCGTCAACGCGCACTTCAGCGACCTGCAGGCCGACCCCGTGCCGGCAATGCTGCCAGCCAGCTACCGCGGCGGCGAGTTCCGCGAGGCGCGCGAGCTCGACCAGGTGCACATCGTGCTGGGCTTCCCCTCGGTCGCCTATGGCGACCGTGACTACTACCCGACTCTGCTGCTCTCGACCCTGCTCGGCGGCGGCATGTCGTCGCGGCTGTTTCAGGAGGTGCGCGAGAAGCGCGGGCTGGTCTATTCGATCTACTCGTTCAGCTCGCCTTTCATGGATGGCGGCCTGTTCGGCATCTACGCCGGAACCGGAGAGAGCGAGGCCGAGGAGCTGATGCCGATCACGCTCGAGGAGCTGCGCAAGGTGCAGACATCGGTGACCGAGCAGGAGCTGGCGCGGGCGCGGGCGCAGGTGAAGGCCTCGCTGCTGATGTCGCTGGAGAGCACCGGCAGCCGCTGCGAGCAGCTCGCCCGGCAGCTACAGGTCTTCGGAAGGGTGGTGCCGATCGAGGAGACGGTGAGGAAGATCAACGCGGTGACCACCGACGACATCTGCCGCGCCGCCGTCCGCCTGTTCCGTGCGACACCGACGCTGGCGGTGATGGGCCCGGCCGAACGGGTGCCGGCGCTGGCCGATATCGCGGAGAAGCTGGCGGCGTAAAACTGCCCGGTGAAGGTCTCGGAGATGATCCGGATGTTGGAGGGCGACGGCTGGCGGCAAGTCGCCCAGCGCGGCAGCCATCGGCAGTTCAAGCACGCGACGAAGTTGGACCGAGTCACGGTCGCGGGAAAGCCTTCCGACGACTTGGCGCATGGCACACTGAACAGCATATTGAAACAGGCCGGTCTCAAAGGGATCAAATGATGCGCTACGCGGTGGTGATCGAGCGGGCAGAGGGCAACTATTCAGCCTATGTTCCTGACCTGCCGGGATGCGTCGCTACGGGACCTACGATTCCAGCGGTTGAACAGGAAATCCGGGAGGCGATCCGTTTTCATATTGACGGCCTCCTGGCCGACGGCCTGCCGGTCCCGGAACCCTCCAGCCTCGCGGAGTACGTAGAGGCATGACCGCTGCGCGCGTAGCGCTGCTCGCCGACATCGCGGAGAAGCCGGCGGGCTGAACAAGTCGGGATCATAAAACTCGAATAGTTAAACTAAGCTTAGCTAAGCCGTGAGGTTCTAGCAATGACCACAGTCAACATCCACGCCGCCAAGACGCAGCTTTCCCGCCTGCTCGACGCAGTGGCGGCAGGCGAGGAGGTCATTATCGCCAAGGCCGGCAAGCCGGTCGCCAGGCTCGTCCCGTTCGAACAAAAAAGGCAGCCGCGCAAGCTTGGCACCCTTGCCGGTCAATTCCACGTCCCGGATGACTTCGACGATCCGCTGCCCGAGGACATAGTGGACGCCTTTGAAGGGCGGTGATGCGGTTCTTGCTCGATACGCACGTTCTGCTCTGGGCCTTGAACCAACCGGGGCGTCTGACCGATGCAGTGCGCGGCGCGGTTGAAGACCCTGACAACGAGATTCTGTTCAGCACGGCGAGCATATGGGAGGTCGCCATCAAGTCCCGGCTTGGACGCTCCGACTTCGCCGTTCGGGCGGAGCGGATCGCCAGTGAGGCGGTTGCACGGGGCTTCACCGAACTGGTGATCCGCTGGCAAGCGGCCGCCGCGGTCGCGGACCTCCCACGGCATCACCGTGATCCGTTCGATCGCATCCTTTTGGCTCAGGCGATGACTGAGCCCGTCCATTTCTATACCGTTGACCGGAAGCTGATATCATACTCGTCGCTGGTCAGGCTGATCTGACCGCGTACTGCCCGTTCAACCGCGGAACACCGCCATGACCGCCGCCCCCATGGACCTCCTCGCCGACCTCATCGCCCGCGCGCGTGCCGCCGGGGCGGATGCGGCGGATGCGGTGCTTATCTCGGGCGCCTCGCTGTCGGTGCAGCGCAGGCTGGGCAAGACCGAGCATGTCGAGCGTTCGGAAGGGCGCGACCTCGGTCTGCGGGTATTCCTCGGCCAGCGCGCCGCGATCGTCTCCTCCAGCACTGTGGCGCCGTCCAGCTTCAGGGAGCTGGCCGAGCGCGCCGTGGCGATGGCGCGCGTGGTGCCGGAGGACCCCTTCGCCGGACTGGCTGACACCGCCGCGCCGCCGGAGCCCGTTGCACTCGACCTGGAAGACCCGAGCGAGCCGGCGACCGAGGCGCTGGTGGCCCGCGCCGCCGCCGCTGAGGATGCGGCGCTCGCGGTTCCCGGCATTACCAATTCGGAGGGTGCCGAGGCCGGCTTCGGCCGGACCGAGGTATTCCTGGTCACCTCGGCGGGCTTTGCCGGCAGCCTGGTCCGCACCAGCCACTCGATCTCTGCCTCGGCGCTCGCCGGCGCCGGCATGGCGATGCAGCGCGACTACGACTACCACTCCACCGTCCACCTCGCCGACCTGGACGATCCCGCGGCGATCGGGCGCAGTGCCGGGGAGCGCGCGATTGCCAGGCTCAATCCGGCCCGGCCAAGCACCGCCAAGCTCCCAGTGGTCTACGACCCGCGCGTCGCCGGCGGGCTGCTGGGTCATCTGGCTGGTGCGATCAATGGTGCCTCGGTGGCCCGTGGCACATCCTTCCTGAAGGACAAGCTCGGCCAGCGCATTTTCGCGCCCGGAATTGCCATACGCGACGATCCGCGGCGCGTTCGCGGCCTGCGCTCGCGCCCGTTCGACGGCGAGGGCACGCCCACCGCCGCCCGCGCGCTGATCGAGGATGGCGTGCTGACCACGTGGCTGCTGGACAGCCGCTCCGCCCGCCAGCTCGGGCTGCGTTCCACCGGCCATGCCTCGCGTGGCACCGGCGGCCCGCCCTCGCCCTCGCCGACCAACCTGTACCTCGCTGGCGGGACGCTCACGCCGGCCGAACTGATGGCGGACATCAAGCTTGGCCTCTATGTCACCGAGCTGATCGGCATGGGGGTGAACGGCGTCACCGGCGACTACAGCCGCGGCGCCGCCGGCTTCATGATCCGCGACGGAGCAATCGCCGAGCCGATTGCCGAGATCACCATCGCCGGCAACCTGCTCGACATGTTCGCGCAGATCGCCCCCGCCAACGACCTGCGCTTCCGCCGCGGCACCGACTCGCCGACGGTTCGGGTCGAAGGCATGACCATGGCTGGCGGCTGACCGGCCGCATCCCCATATTCCCCGCGTGCTCACGAAAAGGCGAAACACCACCATGCGTCGCACTTCGCTTCTGCTTGCCGCCGTCGCCGCGCTGAGCTTGGCGCTCGCGCCCGGACTGGCCGATGCGAGGGCCGGCAGCGGCGGCTCGTTCGGCAGCCGCGGCAGCATGACCTGGTCGGCACCGCCGTCTACCAGCACCGCACCCTATTCGGCGCAGCCGATGCAGCGCAGCATGACGCCGAACAATCCCTCGCCCGGCTTCGCCTCTCCCTCACCTGGCTTCGGCTTCGGCCCACGCTCTGGCTTCATGTCCGGACTGATGGGCGGGCTGATCGGCGCCGGGATTGGCGGACTGCTGTTCGGCCACGGCTTCTGGGGCGGCGGCATGATGGGGTTCGGCGGGTTCTTCGGGTTCCTGCTGCAGATCTTCCTGCTGGTGCTTCTGGTCCGCTTCCTGATCCGGCGGTTCCGCGGCCGATCGCCGGCCTTCGCCGGGGGACAGAACATCCTTGCCCGCGGCGGGCCTCCAGGCCCGGGTCCGATGGGGGGCTCCGCCGGGCCGGCGGGGCCGCCGCCGATCCAGATCGGTCCGCAGGACTACCAGGAGTTCGAGCGGCTGTTGCAGAACATCCAGGCCGGCTGGAGCCGGCAGGACCTGAGCGCGCTGCGTTCCTTGGTGACGCCCGAGATGCTGAGCTACTTCGCCGAGCAGTTGGCCACGCAAACCAGCCAGGGCGTGCGGAATGAGGTGACCGACGTGCGGCTGCTGCAGGGCGACCTGGCGCAGGCGTGGGCCGAGCAGGGGCGCGAATACGCCACCGTGGCGATGCGCTTCTCGATGATCGACGTGACGCGGGACGCGTCCGGCCGCATCGTCGACGGCAGCCCGACAGAGCATGTCACGGCCACCGAGCTGTGGACTTTCGTTCGTTCGCCGGGCGGGCACTGGATTCTGTCGGCGATCCAGCAGGCGCGATAGGTTTTTCCCGTCTTCTGTCGCCGGTCGCCAGCCGGAATGATGGGTTTCGCTCTGCTCAACCCATCCTACAGCTACAGCCTGCGGCGTAGGATGGGTTGAGCGCAGCGATACCCATCACGGCTGGTGAGGCTCGCTTTCGTTTCCGGTCACGCTGAACCTGCTCTAGGCTTGCGATCGAGGAGGACGCGCCATGACCGCTGTTGATCCGATTCCATACTCCGACGCAAAGATCCGGTGCATCCTGTCGACGGTGCGCACCATCGCGATGGTCGGTGCCTCGTCCAACTGGAACCGGCCTAGCTACTTCGTGATGAAGTACCTGCAGGGCAAAGGTTATCGCGTGATCCCGGTGAACCCCGGCACCGCCGGCAAGGAACAGCTTGGGGAGATGATCTACGCCAACCTGCGCGACATCCCGGTCCCGGTGGACATGGTCGACATCTTCCGCGCTTCCGACCAGGTCGGCCCGATCGTCGACGATGCGATCGCGATCGGCGCAGAGGTGGTGTGGATGCAGCTCGGCGTCCGCAACGACGAGGCCGCCGCGCGCGCCGAGGCCGCCGGCATCGAAGTGATCATGAACCGCTGCCCGAAGATCGAATTCGGCCGGCTCGGCGGCGAGCTGTCATGGAGCGGCGTCAACTCCGGCATCATCCGCAACCGCGCACCCGAACCGCCGACCGAACGCAAGGCGAAGCGGCGCGCGGAGCCGTCGGCCAATGTCAGCTACGGATTCGAAACGCGCGCGATCCATGCGGGTGCTGCTCCGGATCCCACCACTGGCGCGCGCATCACGCCAATCTTCCAGACCACGGCTTATGTTTTCGACGATGTCGACCACGCGGCCTCGCTCTTCAACCTGCACAATTTCGGCTACATCTATTCGCGCCTGAACAATCCGACCGTCTCGGTGCTGGAGGAGCGCGTTGCCAGCCTGGAAGGCGGCCGCGCCGCGGTTGCCGCCGCGTCGGGTCACGCCGCGCAGTTCCTGATCTTCGCCACCATGATGGAGCCGGGCGATGAGTTCGTCGCCTCGCGCAACCTCTACGGCGGATCGCTGACGCAGTTCGGCCTGTCGTTCAAGAAGCTGGGCTGGACCTGCCATTTCGCCGATCCGCTCGATCCGGAGAACTTTCGACGTGCGCTGACGCCGCGCTGCAAGGCGATCTTCCTCGAAAGCCTCGCCAATCCCGGCGGCATCATCGTCGATCTCGAAGCGGTGGCGAAGATCGCCCACGAGGCCGGCATTCCGCTTATCGTCGACAACACGCTGGCGACACCGTTCCTGTGCCGGCCGTTCGAGTGGGGTGCCGATCTCATCGTGCACTCGACCACGAAGTTCCTCGACGGCCACGGCAATTCGCTGGGCGGCGTGGTGGTGGAGAGCGGCAGGTTCGACTGGGCGCAGGGCGGCAAGTTCCCCGCGCTTACGGAACCCGAGCCCGCCTATCACGGCCTGCGCTTCTACGAAAATTTTGGCGATTTCGCCTTCACCACCAAGGCTCGCGCCGTCGCGTTGCGCGACTTCGGCCCGACGCTGGCACCGATGAATGCGTTCCTCACCATCACCGGCATCGAGACGCTGCATGTGCGCATGGAGCGGCACGTCGCGAATGCGCAGAAGGTGGCGGAGTACCTCGAGAAGCATCCGCGCGTGGCGTGGGTGTCCTATGCCGGGCTGGAGTCGAGCCCCTACAGGGCGCTCGCCCGCAAATACATGCCGCGCGGCGCGGGTGCGGTGTTCACCTTCGGCGCGCGCGGCGGCTACGAAGCTGGCGTGAAGCTGGTGGAGGGCGTGCGGCTGTTCTCGCATCTCGCCAACATCGGCGACACGCGCAGCCTGATCCTGCATCCGGCCTCGACCACGCATCGCCAGCTCACGGACGAGCAGCGGCTTGCCGCGGGTGCGGGGCCGGACGTGATCCGCCTGTCGATCGGGCTGGAGACGGCCGAGGATTTGATTGCCGATCTCGACCAGGCGCTGGAGGCGGCGGCGGCCTGACCGGTTGAGTTGGAGCGGGTTCAGGGTGACCGGAAATGCAAGCGGGTCTCGTGGTGATGGGTATCGCTGCGCTCAACCCATCCTACAGGCTACACGCTGCGGTGTAGCGACGTAGGATGGGTTGAGCGCAGCGATACCCATCAGTCCGGCGAGCTTCCGGTCAGGCTGAAGGCGCTTTAGGCGAGGCGGCCCGCTCAGTCGATCGAGCGGGCGCGGGAAGGCGGCAGGCCCTGCGTCGTGCGGCCGGAAAATGCGCGCTCGGCCAGCACGCCGAAGATCGCTCCGAACGAGGCCCACAGCACAAATTGCGTGCCGAAAGAGGCAATCCTGAATCGCCACAGGACGGCGGCGGGGAAGCCGTCCGGCACCTCGTTGACGTCGGGCAGGACGAGCTGGACCGAAGCAACGATGCAGACGAATGCAAGAGCCGCAACGAGCGAGGCGTTCCATCTGCCGAGCCGCGCCAGCAGATGGCGTCCGAGCAGTGCTGCAAGTGTCAGTGCAGCCAGGGCGATCAGGATCATCTCGAAATACAGCGCGGTGCGCAGGCCGATCGTCTCCGCATGGCCGATCGACGGCGGATTGGCCGGGTATTTCAGTTGCGGCGCCAGAACCACGGCGATGAACCCGGCGCCGGCCAGCAGGCCCGCAAGCGCCCGCGGGTTGAACCGCCCGATGCGATTGTGGGCGAACGCGAACACCAACGCGACAATTCCGCCGAGCGCCCCGCCGCAGGTCACGCCGGCGGCGAGCAGGCCGGCACTGCGCTGCACCGCGCGGCTGACCAGTTCCGCTTCCGGCGCATGGCCGGCCGCACGGTCCATCAGGGATTCGAAACCGATCGCCAGCTCGATCTGCGGCTCACCAAACAGCGCAGCGAACCCGACGGCCAGCAGGCCCGCCAGGACTCCGGCCAACATGCCGCGCAGCAGGAGAGTCCTGGCCACGCCCGACCGTTCAGTGACAGGGGAAGCCCAGCAGATGCCGCCCGTCGTGGACGAACTCATGCACGTAGTGGCCGGAGAACACCGACATCGCGCCCTGCTCGGCACCGATGAAATAAATCATCAGCAGCGCCAGCAGACCGCCGAACACGGCCCAGGGCAGCAGCTCGCGCAGCGGGATCGGCGCAGCGGCAACGGCAGGAGCAGACGTGACATGAGCCATGATCGGTTCTCTCGGACGCTCGTCGCTGCCGTGGCTGGCCGCGCGGCGCAGCGTAGGGAACCGGCTTTCTGCCTGTCAATGAACCGGGTTTCCCGACCGCGTCGCTACCTCACCACCACCTGGATCGGCGCCGGCGCGTCCGTCACGCAAAGCGGCGTGTAGCCGGCGGCGTCGCCATCCGCCTGCACCGGCAGGGCTGTGTTGCCGATGAAATCGATCCGCAGCGCGCGCACATGCCGCACGCCCGGCGCGCGGCCCAGCAGGTCGAGTGGCAACGCGGCGCCATACAGCAGGGCCGCACCAGGCCCTGCGTGATCGAACAGCACAACGGAAAATCCCGGCCGTTCCGCGCACGCGTCCGGCGCCAGCAGGAACCGCCCGCCATACAGCCGCCCCTTGCTGACGATGACGCTGGCCGCCTGCGTTTCCTCACCGTCCAGGCGCAGGCGGATCGGCGGGAACCGATAGCGCATCAGTTCGCGCAGCGTCTGTAACACGTAGGCGCCGCGGCCCAGTGTCCGCTTCAACGGTGCCGACAGATGATGCACGACATGTGCATCGAACCCGACTCCGAGCATTTGCACGAACAGCCGCGACTCCTCCGCGCCGCATGCCAGTCCCGGCCATAGCGGGCGCGTCCGGCCGAATGCCAGCGCCGCCGCCACGGCGCGCGGCGCAAACGGCAGCGCAAGCTCGTGCGCCAGCACATTGGCCGTACCGAGCGGGATCACCCCCAGCCGCGCCGACGATCCCAGCAGTCCGTTTGCAACTTCGGCGATCGTGCCATCGCCGCCGGCGGCCACCACCATCGACGCGCCGCCGCACGCTGCCTCACGCGCGAGGGCCTGCGCGTGTCCCGGACTATGCGTCTCCGCCAGCTCGATACGGACGCCGTTCGCCACCAGGACATCGAGCACGCGCCACAAGAGGTGGGCGCGACGCAGTCCCGCGACAGGATTGAACACGACGATCATCGTGCGGCGCGCATCGGAGATCTGACCAAGCGAATCGAACCGCTCATCCACGGCAAGCTGCTTTCCTGCCACTGCTTGTGTTGCAGAACAATGACAGTTGGGTTGCTAAGGAATGACTTTCACAACGCGTGACAATATTCAGTTGCGTCACGCAAACTTAACTTTATCCACAACGATTCAGCGGTATCTGCTGCGCCCCGCATGAACGCCCCCATCGTCCCCGGCGCGCGGCCACTCTATCGCAGCGTGTTCGTCTCGGATACGCATCTAGGCACCCGCGGCGCGCGCTGCGACTTCCTCGCGGACTTCCTGCGCCGCACCAGTTGCCACCACCTGTTCCTGGTCGGCGACATCATCGACGGCTGGCGCCTGCGCAAGTCCTGGTACTGGGACGAAAGCCACGACGAGGTGCTGCGCCAGATCCTGCGCCATGCGCGCGGTGGTACCGAAGTCACCTACATCCCCGGCAACCACGACGAGATGTTCCGCGCATGGCTGCCGATCGGCCTCGAGATCGCCGGTATCCGCCTGCGCCAGGAAGCCGAGCACGTCACTGCCGCCGGCAAGCGCCTGCTGGTGATGCACGGCGACGAGTTCGACAGCGTGGTGCGCTACGCGAAGTTCCTCGCTGTGCTCGGCGAGTCCGCCTACACCACCGCGCTGCTGTTGAACCGATGGTTCAATGCGGTGCGCCGCCGTCTGGGCTATCCGTACTGGTCGCTGTCCGCCTGGCTGAAGCGCCAGGTGAAGGAGGCCGTCAAGGCGATCGATCGATACGAATCGGCACTTGCTGGCGAAGCCCGCCGCCGCGGCTTCGACGGCGTCGTGTGTGGGCACATCCACCACGCCGAGATGCGCGAAGTGCAAGGCGTGCTTTATCTCAACGACGGCGACTGGGTGGAGAGCTGCACCGCGCTGGTGGAGCATCACGACGGGCGACTTGAACTGATCGATTGGGCGGCCGCCAACCGTCTGTCGTTTTTCGCGCCGCACCGAACTCCGCAGCACGCAACTGCCTGACACTCTCATCCTCGACGAGCTGGCCGACTGCGACGAGATGCTGCCTCCCGCGCCCTCGCACCGGATTCTGATCGTCACCGACGCCTGGCTGCCGCAGGTGAACGGCGTGGTGCGCACGCTGACCACGGTGGTGGATGAGCTGCGTGCGATGGGTCATGTGGTGGAGGTGATCGCGCCGGATCGGTTCCGCACCATCCCATGCCCGACCTACCGCGACATTCCGCTCGTGTTGCTGCCGCGCCGGCGGTTGATCCGCATGATCGAGGCGTTCCGTCCCGAGGCGCTGCACATCGCGACCGAAGGCCCGCTCGGCATTGCGGCGCGGAGCTGGGCGAAGCGGACGGGCTTCGCTTTCACCACGGCGTTCCACACGCGCTTCGCCGAATACATCAAGGCGCGGACCGGGTTTCCGCTTCGCCCGGTGTATGCCTGGATGCGCCGATTCCACGGCGCGGCGCAAGGCACGATGGTGGCGACGCAATCCTTGCGCGACGAGCTTGCAGCGCGCGGATTCCGCAACATCCGATCCTGGTCGCGCGGCGTGGATCTGGACCTGTTCAAGCCCGAGCCGCGCGAGCAATGGAACCTGCCGCGGCCGATCTTCATCCATGTCGGCCGCGTGGCGGTCGAGAAGAACATCGGCGCGTTCCTCGATCTCGATCTGCCGGGATCGAAGATCGTGGTCGGCGGCGGGCCGATCCTGCCGCGCCTGCGCCGCGAGTATCCGAACGTGCTGTTCACCGGCCCACGCTATGGCGAGGCCCTGGCGCGTGCCTATGCCGGTGCGGACGTGTTCGTGTTCCCCAGTCGGACCGACACGTTCGGGCTGGTGCTTCTGGAAGCGCTCGCCTGCGGAACGCCGGTGGCGGCCTTCCCGGTGACCGGGCCGATCGACGTCCTTGCCGATGCGGACGGCAGGATCGGCGCGGTGAACGCGGACCTGCGCGTGGCGGCGCTGGAGGCACTGAGCGCCGATCGTGCGGCGTGCCGGGCGCATACGGAACGCTATTCGTGGCGTGCGTGCGCCGAGGTGTTCCTGTCGCATCTGGTGCCGCTGGCGGGGGCGTCCTGAGGCGGGTTCAGCCAGGCTGATCATAGAGGTCGGCCCAAGTCGGATTGGCCGCCACGATCAGTCGCACTTTCAGTCGTCACACCTCGCGAAAGAGCATGCGACGAAACCGGCCAATCGACCCATACTGTCATTGCGAGGAGCGAAGCGGTGGCCGGGCTTGACCCGGCCAAGCAATCTCGGGGTTGGTGCGCACCGACCCCGAGATTGCTTCGCTGCGCTCGCAATGACAGTCAGACGTGGTGCTCGTTCCCGGACATGTCGGGCCCCTCCTCCCTTCCGCCCCTACGGCGGCGCGTGCTACCGGCGCGGCGATGAAACGTCTGGTGCAGCACCCGATCGTGCAGGCGGCGCTCGCTCGCCTGCTCGGCCTCTATCTTGGCTTCGCGCTGCGCACCACGCGCTGGTCCCTGGAGGGGCACGAGCACATGGTCCCGCACGCAGCCGGCGCGCCGGTGGTGGTGGCGTTCTGGCACGAGCGCCTGTCGCTCATGCCGATGCTCTGGCTGCAGGCCCGTCGCTCCGCTGAGGGCCGCGCCTCGCACGCCCGCGCGCATGTCCTGGTCAGCCGCCATCGCGACGGACAGTTCATCGGCGCCGTGGTCCGCCGCTTCGCCCTCGACGTCGTCCTCGGCTCCTCCTCGCGCGGCGGGGCCAAGGGCCTGCGCACCCTGCTCAACCTGCTGGCCAGCGGCGATCACATCGCCATCACGCCGGACGGCCCGCGCGGGCCACGGCGCGTCGCCGCCCCCGGCGTGGCCCAGCTCGCCGCGCTGTCGGGTGCCCCGGTGCTGCCCTGTGCCGCCCAGACCACGCGTCGGTGGGTGCTGCCCACCTGGGACCGGATGGTCGTGCCGAAGCCGTTCGGCCGCGGTGTGGTGGTCTGCCTGCCCACCATCGCGGTGCCCCGCGGCAACTGGCAGGAGGCGGTGCCGGCGATCGGCGCGGCATTGACGGCGGCGGCCGAACGGGCCGATCGGCTGTGCCTCGCCTGAACGGCCTCGCGGCACTGTGGGCGGTGGCGGCGACCGTGGCTGCGCCCGGGCTGCGTCTGGCTCTCCGGCTGCGCCAGTCACGCGGCAAGGAGGCTCCCGGACGGCTCCCTGAGCGGCGCGGCATCGACCTCACGCCGCGTCCCCCCGGCAGGCTGATCTGGCTGCATGCGGCCAGCGTCGGCGAGACCATGTCGATCCTGCCGGTGCTGCCCGTGCTCGCCGAGGGGGCGCCGGATGCGACCTTGCTGTTGACCACCGGCACGGTCACCTCGGCCGAACTGTTCGCCCGCCGCCTGCCGGAGCTGGGACTGGGGCGGCGCGTGCTGCATCGGTTCGCGCCGCTGGACGTGCCAGCCTGGGCGCGACGGTTCCTCGATCACTGGCGCCCCGATGCGGCCGGCTTCGTGGAGAGCGAGTTGTGGCCGAACCTGCTGGCAGCCTGCCGGGTGCGCGGGATCCCGGTGGTGCTGATCAATGCCAGGCTGTCCGACCGGAGCCTTGCTCGCTGGCGGCGTGCGCCGGGTCTGGCGCGGCAGGTCCTGGGCGGCTTCGCGCGCATCCAGGCACGCAGCGAGACCGACGCCGCGCGGCTGCGCGAGCTCGGCTGCTGCGCGGTGACGGCGCCGGGCGACCTGAAGCTCGCGGCTCCGCCCCTGCCGGTCGACGAAGCCGAGTTGCGGCGGCTACGGACGATGCTGGCCGGCCGACCGGTCTGGCTCGCCGCAAGCACCCATCCGGGTGAGGAGACGCTGATCTTCGCGGTTCATCGTGCGCTTGCGGCGGACCATCCCGGGTTGCTCACCATCATCGCCCCGCGCCACCCGGAGCGCGGCGCCGCCATCGCCGCGGAAGCCGGCGGCACGCCGGTTGCCCGCCGCGCCCTGGGCGAAGCGCCGCCGCAGGGGGGCGTGTGGATCGTCGACACCCTGGGGGAGCTGGGCTTGTGGTATCGCCTGACTGGCCTCGCCTTCGTCGGCCGCAGCCTGATCCCGCCGGGTGGCGGACAGAACCCGCTGGAGCCCGCGCGCCTGGGGTGTGCCATCGCGGTCGGGCCGTATACCGGCAATTTCGCCGACCACATCGCCATGCTGCGCGAGGCCGGCGGCCTGACCATCGTGTGCGACGCAGCCGAGCTGACGCGCTGCGTCGATGCGCTGTTGCGCGACCCCGGCAGGCGTCAGGCGATGGCGGATGTCGCCGCGGCGTCGGTGCAGCGCCATGGCGATCTGCCCAGGCGCACCGCCGCCGCCTTGCTCGAGCTGCTGCCGGCGGGCCCGGCCTGACATGCCGCATCCCCCGGCGTTCTGGCGCAGCGGCGGGGGGGCGCTGTTGCCGCGCCTGCTGTCGCCGCTCGCCGCGGTCATCGCCGCCATCACCGCCCGCCGCGTGGCGCGGCAGGGCTGGCGCGCGCCGGTGCCGGTGATCTGCTGCGGCAATGTCACCGTGGGAGGGGCCGGCAAGACCACGCTGGCGCTCGACCTCGGCCGGCGGCTCCTGGCACGCGGCCGCAAGGTGCACTTCCTGTCACGCGGCTATGGTGGCAGCGGTCGCGGCACGCATCGCGTCGGCCCAGGCGACACCGCCGCCCTGGTCGGCGACGAGCCGCTGCTGCTGGCCGAAGTGGCGCCGACCTGGACAGGCGCTGATCGTGCTGCCAGCGCCCGGGCCGCCGTCGAGGCAGGCGCCGAGGTGCTGGTGCTGGACGATGGGCTGCAGAACCCGACACTGCGCAAGGACCTGTCGCTGCTGGTGGTCGACGGCACCACCGGCTTCGGCAATGGCCGCGTCCTGCCGGCCGGTCCGCTGCGGGAGCCCGTCTCTGCCGGCGCTTCCCGTTGCCAGGCGGCCGTGCTGATCGGTCCCGACCTCGCCGACGCTGCCGCAGCCCTGCCGCCAGGTCTGCCGCTGCTGCGCGCCCGGCTCGTGCATGGGCCGGAGGTGGACGCGCTCGCCGGCCGCAGGGTGCTCGCGTTCGCCGGCATCGCCTCGCCGGGGAAATTCTTCGCCACCTTGAGTGAGGCGGGTGTCATCCTGGCCGGCCGCGAGCCGTTTCCCGACCACCACCCCTACACCGATGGCGAATTGCGCGGACTGCTGGCACAGGCAGCGCGGCTGGACGCGCTGCCGGTCACCACGGCCAAGGACGCGGTGCGCCTGCCGTCGGCACTGCGCGCGCAGATGCGGGTCGCCGCCGTCGGTATCGCCTGGGAAGACCCGGCGGCGATCGAGGCGCTGCTGTCGAGCCTGTTCTATAGCGATTCAGGGTGACCGGAAACGCGAGCGATCCTCCCCGGTTGTGATGGGTATCGCTGCGCTCCACCCATCAGGCTGCGGCGTAGGATGGGTTGAGCGGAGCGATACCCATCACTCCGGCGAGATTCCAGTTATGCTGAACGTGCTCTAGCCCGCCACCCGGCGGAACGTCTCCACGAACCGGTCGACATCCGCCTCGTCGTTGTAGACATGCGGGCTGATGCGCATCAGGCCCAGGCGCGGCGTGACGAACACGTTCTCCGCCGCCAGCCGCTCGATGATGTCGTCCGGCATGCCGCCGGGGAAGCGCAGGCTGAGGATGTGTGGCGCGCGCACCCTGGGGTCGGAAACCAGCACGCCGGAGTTGCGCAGCCCGTCGGCCAGCCGGTCGGTCAGCATGCGCAGCCGCTCGATGATCGCATCGCTGCCCCAGGCGGCGACCATCTCCATGCCGATCGAGGCCATCTCCAGCGAGATGTAATGGTCGCGTTCGCCCATGTCGTAACGGCGCGCATTGGCGACATAGACGGTGTCGCGCATATAGGGCGCCCGCTCGGAGTTGATGGCGCGCCGGCCGGAGCCGGCCTGCTCGATCGGCACGCCGTCCTGCCAGCGCTTGGCGACGTAGAGGAACGCCCTGCCATACGGGCCGAGCACCCATTTGTAGGTCGGGAACACCAGGAAGTCGGGGTCGAGCCGGCGCACGTCGATGTTCATCACGCCGGCGCCGTGCGTCGCATCGATGACGAACTTGGCACCCTGCGCCTTCAGTGCGGCAGCGATCCGTTCCAGGTCGATCGCGCCGCCATCCGCCCAGTGCACCGAGGAGATCGACGCCAGTCCCACTGGCGGCGCGCCCTGCCGTCCGATGGCTGCAAGCAGGGCGGCGGTCCAGTCGCCGTCGTCCGGCCGGGCCACCACCTCGACGATGAAGCCCTGCGCTTCGGCGCGACCGAGCCATTCCAGCACGGGCGACGAGTGATCGTCCTGCAGCAGCAGCACGCGGCTGCCGGTGGGGACTGTCAGCACCTTGCCCGCGGTGGCGATGCCGTAGCTCACCGAGGAGATCAGCGCGACATCGTCGGGGTCCGCGTTGATCAGCCTGGCCGCGGCGGCGCGTGCCCGCTCGAACTGCTTCTGAGCGTTGCCCGGCTCGATCGCCCAGGGCTGCGCCTTGCGCGCCACGCCGATCTCGCCGGCCGCCTTCACCGCACGGGGCAGTGGGCCGACCGAGGCCGCGTTGAAGTAGCAGACATGGTCCGGGATATCGAACAGCGCGCGTTGCGACGGCAGCATCGGGCTTCCTCCTGGTGGGGCGGAGGGGAATCTACGCGCGGTCCTTGCGGCTGCCCAGCTTATGCGGCGTGTGGCGGCCAGGACGTTGGTCGCTTCGTTGACAACGCCCCTGGTTTGACCATAGAGCGCCTGCGTCCGGCGCGGAGGGGTGCCCGAGAGGCTAAAGGGGACGGACTGTAAATCCGTTGGCGCACGCCTACGTTGGTTCGAATCCAACCCCCTCCATTCCGCCCGAAGTCTCTTGTGTATCAGTGGCTTACGGGAACGACGGCATTCGCCGTGCCGGGCGAAACCGTCCTGACTGTGCCGGTTTTTGTGCCGACCTTGGTTTCGAAATCAGCCATCGCCTGATGAAGGTGACTGGTGACCATGTGGGCGTAGCGCATGGTCATCTGGATCGAACGGTGGCCGAGGATGGCTCGAAGGGCTGGGATGTTGCCCGTGGCCTGGAGGAACCGGCTGGCGAAGGCGTGGCGCAGGTCGTGGCACCGGAATGGCACCCCGGCTCGGCGGGCGACCAGGGCAAAGCTGTTGGCGAAGTATGAGTATCGGCGGCCATCATCGTGCCAGAACACGTAGGGCGACGTGATGTGCCGAGGTGTGCCGACCAGTGTGCCGATTGGCGGCATCGCTCAACGGCACCACCCGTGGGCTTGAGGTCTTCGTCTTGGTCAACCTGACCTCTCGACGCTGGATTGACGCCTGCGACCATTCCAGACCGCAGACCTCTTCCTGGCGCATCCCGGTCTCGGCAAGAAACCGAATGATCCGCCCCGTCATTGGAGACGCATGGGCGACCAGTCGATCAACCTGCTCGGTAGTCGGATAGGTCGTCCGTGGTGGTGATTCTCGGATGTGCCGCTTGCTAAACTGCTTTACCGGGTTGGCGTCGATATAATCCCATGCAACAGCACAAGAGCAGAGGCAACTCAGAGTGGCCAGATCACGGCGCACTGTCGCACCCTTGGCACCAGCCTTCATCCGACAACTGGCATAGTCGGCCAGCCGCCCACGGGTGATCTCGTCGAGGTAGAGGCTGCCGAACACGGCGTTCAGTTGCCGGAAGCTCGTGCGGTATCGCTCCTGCGTCCTCGGCTTGGACGACGACGCAAAGGACCTTCCAGACAATCTGCGCGATCGTGTCCGTGCCAACGGCGGACTCTTCTCCGTGTTGGGTTCGGTGTGCCCGGCGCTGGCTGCGGCTTCGCGCGTTGCGCGTCGGAGCGTGTCGTCGGGATCGACGCCTACCAGGCCAATCGAGACACCCTACGCGGTCAGTCTGCGCTCGCACCCGATTGAGCAGTTACCGGCACGCAGAGTTTTGGGCTCATTCGACCAGTGCATTCGATGATGTCAGCACACTGCCAAATGTCAGCGTTCCATATTGACTGCAATTTCCACCGAGGTTTGCATTGCCGGTAAAAATTACAGAGTTGGCGATAATCTCGGAGCAGCCGGTGCTGCCATCTGTGGCATTACCGGTAAATCGCAATGCCCCATGAGGGTAGTAGACTAGACCGGTAAATGGAACCGCCGTGTTACCGGTGAACGAACTCGCCGACGAACTGTTGCTTGCAAACAAAACCCCTGGAATTCCACCAAATGTGTTGGCGCCGCTAATGGTGGGTGCAGTAAATGCGTTGAAAACAGTATTGCCTGACAGCGACACTGTTCCAGTGCTGACAATCGTAACACCGCTGGCTGTCAGCGTGCCGTTCCCACTCACAGAGACGTTACCATTGACGTAATAGAGCCCGGGCGATAGCGTCAGGCTCGAATTACCGCTCGCTGAAATACTGGTGTATGAACCGGGGCTCAAGACCTGCGGTGGGTCGTTGTTTTTGCAGTTGATAACTGGCCCCGTTGCGGTAGCTGCGGCCTGGAGTGCACTTTGTAGCACCGCATGACTTATATAAGGGTCAGAAATCTGCCCTGCGTTTTGGTAGCTCCCACCAATGACTTGTGAGTTGCCTGTAGTCGATATTGCTCCTGCTGCGTATGTCCCGCTAGCGGTGATCTCGGCGTTGCCGGTGAGCTTGACAGCACCGTCGGACCGAACTGAACAGCCATTTACGTCGATATTCGCATTTCCGGTCAGCGAAACATCAATGTCGGTGGTTACTCCATCTTGATCGCCGCTCAGTCCTAGGATGCAGGGTTGAGGACCGCTTGAACTTACCACGACCTCAGCTAAAGCGGATGCGGATATGGTGACAGCTGGGTTTGACGTGAATATTTTGCCGATCGCCAACGAGATCGTTTTTCTAACGGTAGCCCTAACCGCGATGTCAGTGAGAGCCTTGATGCCGGGGACAATCTGGACAGTAATCATGTTGTCCACCAGCGTCTTGGTGGCTGGAGTCCAGTCCGGCGAAGTCTTGCCGGACGCGCCGTTTATCTGCGCAATATAGGCCGCGTGGGTCGCGGCGTTCTGTGCAAGGTTCGCTTGGCCGCTGTTCTTACTGTAGTAGATGACGCCGGCAGTCGCTGCTACATCGGCGGTGCGTTGTAACTCGACCTTGACCGCAGCCCAGTCGCTGACTTCGATGCCCGCCGCCATCGCCATGATCAGCGCCGGCATCGTCAGGCCCATCCACAGGGCTACTGCGCCACGCCTATCAGTGCCGAGCGGCCAACGTCGCAGCAGACGTGCCGGAACAGCGCTCATAGCGCGCCATGGTAAAGCACACTGTCTGCCCGGTTTGCCTAGATCAAGGTTGAACGATTCTGCCATTGCGCCCGCGAAAGCTGATTGTCGCCGAGACGGTCTTACGAAAGGGTATCGTTTTTAGCTGGAACGTTCGGATCGCGTTTCGGTTGGGATACAGACTGTGAGCACCTGCCGTGCTGGATCGCATCTAAGCAGTTCATTCTACTCGCAAAATCGAGGTTCTGTGCGAGACTTGTGCCGACACTCGGCATAGGATCAGCACCAGCAAGTGGTACCCGTCTACAAGCGCAACTCGACCTATTGGGTACGTTTCCCGTGGCACGGAAAGGAAGTCAGGCGATCCGCCCACACCACCTCCAAGGCCACTGCCCAGCAGTTCCTCGCCCAGCTTCTTGATGAGCATCGTCGCCTCGACCGTGGTGAGCGTCCGCGCCGAACCTACAATGAAGCTCTGGAACGCTTTACCTACGATTATCTGCCGACGCTGAAACCAAGGACGCACTTCCGGCAACTGAACGCCGTGTTCGGCAGCCGCCGAAAATCCTGATAATCCCGATAAATCCCGAAAAACTCGGGGTGGTGCTAAGGCCCCAGAGGGGTCGCTGGGTTGTCGGCATCGAGCCGTTGGAGGTCATACCAGTCAGCCGGATCGATGGTGATCTCGGCCAGAATGGGATGTGTGGGCGGCAACCGAAAGCGGTTGCTGATCGTGGGTTCGATGTTGTCTTGCATGGTGGGTCCTCCTGGCGCCTGAACACATGTCGATGGACGCACTGATATTTACGCCGCACCGAACAAAAGCACCGAGGCCGCAGCCGCAGCAGCGGCGGCTCCTTGTCCCACCCGACGCCATCGAGGATGGGGCGCGCGCAGCGCGCCCAGACGATCCCGCCGTTGCGTCGATACCATTGTCCAGCCGACTGGACTGCATGGCAGCGCCGAGAAGGGCGTCGGAACCGGCCCGAGACCGTCCGAGCGGCGATTTTCCCACGGAGTCGGCTGTACGGGCATCCAAGGCCCCTGTAGGACGCACTGAACCGGCGTGGTGACCTGCTCTGCCACCCGGATGAATACAGCACGTACATTGGCGGCAATCCCTGTGCCGACATCACTTCATGCGCAGGTACTTCGGCACATGGCGATCCTCTCGCCTATGGCACTGAAAAGACGACAGAAGTCCCGCAAACGGCGCAGGTCTCAGGTTCGCTATCGGACTGTAAATCCGTTGGCGCACGCCTACGTTGGTTCGAATCCAACCCCCTCCATTAACACCCACATGATTGGAATTGCTCCTGTTTCTCTTATAATCGGGCAGGGTTCGCCCGGTTTCCGCTCCATTTGGAGTTCGGTACGGACTTTCTGCCAATGCCAGATCGCCCTGTTTACGGCGATTGCTCGATACCGCGCGGTGGCATCTCGTTAGGATCGGCTCGATTGCGCGAAACCATGCGGTAACCAGCTAAGTGGGAAGGTAGGTCCTGATACGAGGCACGAACCCGGATGTGGAGATCATGCGACATCACATTCGCAAGCTGATGCGGGACAGACGAGGGGTGGCCGCCTTGGAGTATGGCATCATCGCGGCCGCCATGATCGTCATAGCGTTAACAACTTCAGACATCGGTCTGTCGCTCAAGACCATGGTGGAGCAAGTAGACAACATGTTCAGATAATCCGTCCCCTCTTGAGCGCCGCCCGGAAGGCATGGCCCGGGGACGATTGATCAGCAAGCTCGCGGGACCCCTACGGCGTCGGCCTGCGTGACGAAGTCGATCTTGATTTTCCCTTCCCGATTCGTCAGTCCGCGGCATCGGCCCTCACCCGCGCCGCCGACGCGTCGCGACCTCCGGATCGAAGTCCGGGGGCAGGCTCTCTCCCGCGAAAAGCAGGCGAGGTATGCCAGGCCCCCCAGGCCGCGCCCTATCCCCGCTGTATCAGCTCAATCGACACATTCTGCGGCGCGGTCAGGAATGCGATCCGGACGCCGGGGCGGATCGTCTTCGGCTCCATCGTGAAGGCCACGCCCTTGCCCTTCAGCTCGGCCACCGCGGCGTCGATGTTGTCCACCGTCAGGCCGACATGATCCAGGCCCATATACGGGGTCTGCGGCGACGCGCCCGTCTTCGCCGGGTCCGCCAGCGCGATAAACACCTTCTGCCCGGTCAGGTTCAGGTCGAAACGCGTCGAGCCGTCCGGTTGCGGCGTGCGGATCACCTCGGCGCCCAGCTTGTCCGCGTACCACTGCGCGGTGGCCGCTGGCTCCGGCGAACGCAGATGGATGTGTTCCCACGTGTACTTGGTCATGGCCCGCTTCCCCTCTGTTTCGAAAAATCCGGCCGCCATTAGTCCATCAGACCACCGTGACGGCAAGTGCGCCCCAGCCGCCTCCACACGTGATGCGCCGGCGCTTCCCTTGCCCGCCCGGTCCGCCGCACAATGCGGCCCATGTCCCGGCGCTCGGTGGAGATCACGGCTGACCTGATGCTGCGGGCCTACCGGCACGGGCTGTTCCCCATGGCGGAGACGCGGCGTGGCGAGCGCCTCTACTGGTTGGACCCGGAGCGGCGCGGCGTGCTGCCGCTCGATCGGTTCCATCTGTCGCGCCGCCTCGCCCGCACGGTGCTGTCCGACGCGTTCGCCGTTGCCGTCGACCATGACTTCGCCGCCACCATCGCCGGCTGCGCCTCGGCCGCACCCGGCCGGGAGGACACCTGGATCAATCCGCAGATCGAGCGTCTGTTCGGCGAGCTGCATCACCTCGGCTACGCCCATTCGGTGGAAAGCCGGCAGGATGGGCGCCTGGTGGGTGGGCTCTACGGCGTCGCGATCGGCGGCGTGTTCTTCGGCGAGAGCATGTTCAGCACGGTGCGCGATGCCTCGAAGGTGGCGCTGGTGCACCTGGTTGCGCGGCTGCGTCTGGGCGGGTTCCAGTTGCTGGACACGCAGTTCGTCACCGCGCACCTGGCGCAGTTCGGCGCCAAGGAACTGCCGCGCGAGGAATACAAGGCGCGGCTTGCCACTGCACTCGAGGCACCGGCACGGTTTCCCGCGGCGCCCGATCCCGCGGCGCTGGCGGCGGAAATACGCGTCCTGGCGGAACGCTGAGACGATGAAGTGGCATATTCCCGTCCTCGCAGCCTGCATGCTGGGTGCGGCAATGCCGGCCCTGGCACAGGACAAGCCGCCGGCGCAGCCGACGCGCGATGTCACGGTGGAATACCGGCTGCTGGACTCCGACAGCCCGACCAGTTCGGTGCGCGAGCGGCCGTTGAAGGTCTACTGGGCCAAGGGCGGGGCGCATATGCGGATCGAGATGGCGGACGAACGCTCCTACGTACTGCTCGATCGCGACGCCAGGCGGATGAGCTTGGTGCTGCTGGATCAGCGCGGCTATGTCGAGACGCCATACGATCCGCAGCGCCCCACGGGCTTCACCGTGCCGCCGGGGATCGCGCTGGTGCGTGGACGGAACGATGTCGTGGCCGGCAATCCCTGCACACTCTGGCATGCGAAGGGCGACCAGGGTGGCGGCAGCCTGTGTGTCACCGACGACGGCGTTGTGCTGCGCGCCCAGGGCTACGACGAGCAGCATCGCGGCGACCTCGAGGCGACGTCCATCATCTACGGTCCGCAACCGGCCAGCGTGTTCGCGCCGCCCGCGGATTTCCGCAAGCTCGATCTCTCGCCCAGGCCCGCGGCGCCGGGGGCGTCCGGCGCCGCGCGCAAGCCGGGATGAGGGCGGCCGGCGTCGCTTGCGTCGCGCTCGCTCTGTTTGCCGTGGCGCCCGCCGGGCTGGCGGAGCATGGCGAGCAGGAGAAGCCGCGGCTGCGGCCGACCAGGGACGTGGACGTGACCTACACCGCGGCGCAGGCCGAGGGGCGGCTGGTGCAGAGGGTGCGCTGGCTGGCATCGGCGCAGACCATGCGCATCGATCCGCCGACCCGCGGCCTCTATGTAATTATCGACTACGTCGCGAGACGCATGAGCGTGGTGCGTGATGCGAACAGGTCGGTGATCGATATGGCGGCGCCAAGGGACATGACACAGCTGGGCGGCAACCCGGGCGGTGGCGCCTATGTCCGTCGCGGCGAGGATAGCGTCGCCGGCGTGGCCTGCACGGTGTGGGAAACGATGGATCGTGATGGCGGCCGAACGCTGGCCTGCATCACGGCGGATGGCGTCCTGCTGCGCGCCAATGCCGCGGGCCAGACGCTGGTGACCGCGACCGAAGTGCAGTACGCGCCGCAGGATCCCGCCGCATTTCATGTTCCGGCGGACTACGTGCATCGCTCGGCGGGAGCGGCGCGATGATGGTTCCGTGGCGCGACCGGCACGGCCGCTTTCTGCCGCTCAAGGCAGCGGTGCTGTTCGCCGGCTGCATCCCCGGCGCGGTGCTGGCGTTCTGGTGGGCGACCGGCGCGCTGGGCGGGCGTGCGGTGATCGAGGTGATCCACGGCAACGGCGACTGGGCGATCCGGTTCCTGCTGATCTCGCTGGCGATCACGCCGGCGGCGCGCGTGCTGAACTGGCCGCGCATCCTGCTGGTGCGGCGCATCGTCGGGCTGACCGCGCTGGCCTACGCCGTGGCGCATCTCTGCCTCTACGTGGTCGACCAGAACTACAACCTAGTCGTGGTGGCCTTGGAGATCCTTCGGCGGTTCTATCTCACGATTGGCTTCGTCACCGTGCTGGGTCTTGGCGTGCTGGGCGCGACCTCGACCGACGGATGGGCCCGGCGCCTCGGGCGCTGGTGGAAGCGGCTGCACCGGGCGATCTACGTCCTCGGCGCGGTGGCGCTGCTGCACTACTTCATCCAGTCGAAGTCGAACGTGTCGGAGCCGGTGTTCATGTCCGGCCTGTTCCTATGGCTGATGCTGTGGCGGGCGCTGCCGATGGGCTGGCAGCGCAGCCAGATCGCGCAACTGGCGCTGAGCGTGGTGGCGGCGTGCGCGACGGCCGGCATCGAGTTCACTTGGTACGCGCTGGCGACCGGGATCAACCCGTGGCGGGTCTTGGCGGCGAGCGAAACGATCTCCTTCGGCCTGCGCCCGGCACACTACGTGGCGCTCGTCGGGTTGGCGGCCACCGTTCTGGCGGGCCTGCGCCGCGTGGTCGGCCTGCTTGGCCCGAAGCCGCGCCTGGTGCCGAGCCGGTCGTAGCGCGTCGTCTCCGGTGTCATTGCGAGGAGCGCAGCGGTGGCCGGGCTTGACCCCATAGGCATCAGCATAAGGGCGTCGGCGGGGAGTACTCTGTCTGGAGGCACCGTTCCCTCCACGTCATGGCCGGGCTTGACCCGGCCATCTATCGCGGCAGCGGTGCTTGGACGGATGCCCGGGTCAAGCCCGGGCATGACGGGGGAGAGGACGTTCGCCTCCACCCAGGCCCTTATCCTGATGCCTATGGGGCTTGACCCGGCCAAGCAATCCCGTGGTGAGTGCGCACTCCCATCGGGATTGCTTCGCCTTCGGCTCGCAATGACATTGGGCATGGTGCGCCTTACCCCTCGTCGGACCGAATGAACCTCTGCCGCGCCTGGCTCCAGCACCTGAATGCCCATGGAGAAGCTGTCGTATGGCGTGTTGTATGGTGTCAGCTTGTTGATGATGTAGCCGGTCGAGGGCCGCGGCTGCCAAACCGACTCGCCCTCCTCCGGCCCCAGCACCACGCCGTGGCCTTTGGCGAATTCGTTCATGCGCCCCTCCGTTGGCAAGCCCTGCCGGCGAGCTTAGCGGTTCCGGCGTCCGCCTGATATGATCGCGCGGTCCGAGGGGAAGGAACCGACACGATGAGCGCAACCGCATCCGCAGCGAACTGGCAGGCCGGCGCCGCCTATGTCGACGGCCGCTTCATGCCGGTCGCCGAAGCAATGATTCCGGTGACCGACTGGGGCTATCGCCGCTCCGACGTGACCTATGACGTGGTGAGCGTTTGGGACGGCGCGTTCTTCAAGCTGGACGATCACCTGCGGCGGTTCCGCGCCTCGATGGACTATTTCCGCCTGCAGCCGCGCGAGAGCGACGATGATATCCGCGGCATCCTGCACGAGCTGGTTCGGCGCAGCGGGCTGCGTGAGGCGTATGTCGCGATGGACTGCCTGCGTGGTGCGGCGCCACCGCATTTGCGCCGCCATCCCGCCAATGCGCGCAACTACCTGCTCGGCTTCGCGGTGCCCTATGTCTGGCTGATGCCGCGCGACATCATCGACCGCGGCGCGCACCTCATCGTCGCGTCCAACCCGCGCATCCCCGAGGTCTGCGTCAACCCTCGGGCAAAGAACTTCCACTGGGCCGACATGACGCGCGCTCTGTTCGAGGCGCAGGACAAGGGCGCCGACAATCCCGTGCTGCTCGATCTCGACGGCAATGTCACCGAGGGTCCCGGATTCAATGTTTTCGCCGTCACCAACGGCGTGGTGGTCACGCCGGATCGCGGCGTGCTGGAAGGCATCACGCGGCTCGCGGTGATCGAACTGTGCGGCAAGCTCGGCATTCCTTGCGAGGTACGTATTGTTCCTCTTGCGGAACTGCGTGGCGCCGACGAGGTGTTCATATCGTCCACCGCCGGCGGCGTGATCGGCGTGACGCGGCTGGACGACCGCATCCTGGGCAACGACCGGCCGGGCCCGCTGACCGAGCGGCTGCACGACGCCTATTGGCGTTTCCGCCGCGAGGGCTGGTGTGCCGAACCGATCGACTACGCGCGCGCCGCGGCCGCGGAGTAGCCAGTCCGCGAATGGACGACCTCGCCGCACTGCGGCTGCAGATCGAGTGGGGCGCGGACGAAGCGCTTGAAGCCGAACCGGTCGACCGGCTGCGCGTGCAACCCCCACCCCAACCCTCCCCCGCTGCGCGGGAGCGGGAGTTCAACGCCCCCTCTCCCGCGGAGCGGGGGAGGGTTGGGGTGGGGGTTGCGGCAGGCGTCACGACGCCGCACGGCACGCCGGCTGAATGGGCAACGCAGGCGGCTGCCGGCGCGGGCACGCTGGCCGAGTTGCGCGCCGCCATCGCCGGCTTCGACGGCTGCGCCTTGCGCGACACCGCGAGCAACCTGGTGTTCGCCGAGGGCGATCCGTCCTCCGGGCTGCTGTTGATCGGTGATGCGCCCGGCGCGGATGAGGACCGTTCCGGCATGCCGTTCGCCGGCGCGCCAGGCGCCTATCTCGACCGCATGCTCAGCAGCATCGGACTGGAACGCGCCAGCCTGCTCTTGAGCCCGCTGATCCCCTGGCGCCCGCCGGGCGATCGGCCGCCGAGCGCGGCGGAACTGGCGATCTGCCTGCCGTTTCTGCTCCGCCTTGTCGCCCTCACCGCGCCTCGGCGCCTGGTCCTGCTCGGCCCGCTTGCGGCACGGGCGATACTCGGCCAGGCCGGCTCGCGCCGCCGGCCGCGTGGCGCATGGCTCGATGCGGCCATCCCCGGCCGGTCTCAGGAACTGCCGGCGCTGCCGACATTCGGCCCTCGCGAGCTGATGCGAAATCCCCGTGACCGGCGGTCCGCGTGGGCCGATCTGCGGCTGCTGCGGCGGACACTGGATGCCGATGTCGCAAAGAAGTGACCTGGGCCGCCTATCTAAGACGTTGATTCTAGAAGAGACTATATCTTAATATGAGATTAATCCCACCATGATGGGTTGCGTCTCATGGTGCGAGCGTGTAGGCCCGCCCCGCCATGCGAGGGATCGATCGAACGCTCTCCCGTCTCCCCGTTGCCCGGGCGTTGATTGCCGGGGCCGCGATTCTCGCGGGGGCGGCTGCACACGCGGAATCGGCTGGCTCCGGCAACTGGCCGGCAGACAGTGACGAAACCGCCATAGCAATACCGCGCGTCGCGCTTCCCGGCGGAAACCCCGGCGTGGCGCTGCCTCGCCCGCTGGACCCGAGCGACGCCGCGCGCATTCGTCGGATATTCGCCTGGCAGGAGCGCGGAAACATCCCGGACGCGACACGTGCCGCCGCGGAGATCGCAGACCCGCTGCTGGCCGGCCACATCCTGGCTGACCGCTATCTCGGACGCTTCCACCGCTCAACGCCAGATGAACTGACAAACTGGCTGGAACGTTATCCCGACCTTCCGGATGCGCCGGCGATCCACGTCCTGCTGATGCGCCGCCTTCCCAAGGGAGCCAAGGCGCCGGCCGCGCCTCATCTGGCGGCGCTGCCGAATGCCAGCCCGGTCGAGCCGGTGCCGGAGGATTTCGGCCCGCCAGAGGACGCAGGCAGCGGGAGATCGCGGGCAGCCGCGGCGGCGCGGATGCTGTTCACCAGCAACCGCGATCCGGATGCGCTCAGGACCGCCCTGGCGGTGCTGCGCAAGGCGCGGCCGGACCAGCCGATCGGCGAGGCTAGCGTCGTCGCCGGGCTTGCCGCCTGGCGCCTCGGTCGCATCGAACTTGCGCAAACCTGCTTCGAGGCCGCGGCTGACGCCGTTGCGCCGGTCCGGATACGGGCGGCCGCGGCGTTCTGGGCAGCGCGGGCACATCTGCGGCTGCGGGACCACGCGGGCTATGTCGCGTGGCTGCGGCGCGCGGCAGAGCAGCGTCGCACCTTTTATGGGCTGATCGCCCGCCGCAGGCTGGGCCTCGAAGCCGGCTTGGTGCCGGGCCATGACCTGGCCGCCGAAGCCGATGTGGAGGCGATCGCCGCGACACCGCGCGGCTGGCGGGCTTTCGCACTGCTGCAGGTCGGTCAGCCTGAGCGGGCGGAGGCTGAGCTGCGGCTGCTCTGGCCCGAGATGAAAGACGACCCGCCCCTGCGTCGCTCGCTGCTGCTGGTCGCTGCCAACGCCGGGCTGACCGATCTCGCCGCACAGCTCGTGGCGCTGGTGGAGACTGAAGAAGGCCAGCCGCACGACGAATTGCGCTTTGCCGTGCCGCGGCTTCGTCCGGCTGGCGGGTTCCGCATCGATCCGGCGATGGTCTATGCGTTGACCCGTCTCGAATCGAACTTCGACGCCGCGGCGGTTTCGCCCGCCGGCGCGCGCGGGCTCATGCAGATCATGCCGCTCACCGCGCGCTACATCACTGGAGACCAGTCGCTTGGCAGTACGGCGTTGCATGATCCTTCGCTCAATCTCGATGTCGGCCAGCGCTATGTTGCATTTCTTGCACACCAGGATGCGATCGGGAGCGATCTGATCCGACTGCTCGCCAGCTACAACGCGGGACCCGGCAGTTTCCTGCGCTGGAGCAGTACCGTGCGCGACGAAGGCGACCCGCTGCTGTTCATCGAGGCAATCCCGAACGACGAAACGCGCGCCTTCGTGCAGCATGTGCTGACCTACACGTGGATCTATGCAGCGCGGCTGCGGCTTCCCGCGCCGAGTCTCGATGAGCTTGCTACCGGGGAGTTCCCACGCTTCACGCCGCTCGCTCCACAGGGCAAACTGCTGGTCGCCGCGCCGCGTGTGCATTGACGGCGGCGCGCCAGGAGGCAGCATCATGGCACGCATCGACGAAAGCCGCCCGTTCGTTCCCGTCAGCATCGCCGTGCTCACGGTGTCCGACACGCGCACGTTGGCCAACGACACGTCAGGCGATGCGCTCGCCGATCGGATCGCCAAGGCGGGACATCGTGTGGCGGCACGCGCAATCGAGAAGGATGATGCCGGCGCGATCGAGCGGCATCTGCGCGCATGGATTGCCGATCCGCAGATCGATGTGGTGATCACCACCGGCGGTACCGGCATCACCGGGCGCGACGTCACGCCGGAAGCGTTCGATCGCGTGCTGGAGAAGCGGATCGAAGGCTTTGGCGAGTTGTTCCGCATGTTGAGCTATCAGAAGATCGGCACCTCGACGATGCAGTCGCGCGCGCTTGGCGGAGTTGCAGGCGGCACCTATCTGTTTGCCTTGCCGGGCAGCACCGGCGCGGTGAAGGATGCGTGGGACGACATCCTGTTGTTTCAGCTCGACAACCGGCATCGGCCCTGCAACCTGGTGGAGCTGATGCCGAGATTGCAGGAGTACCTGAAGCCGGCGGCGGAGTAGTCCTGCAGTTGGAGCGCGCCGAATGATGGGTTTCGCTCTGCTCAACCCATCCTACGCTGCAGCCTGTAGGATGGGTTGAGCGCAGCGATACCCATCAGAGTTAGACAGAGAGCGTGCGCGCGATCCGCGCCACCAGCTCCTCGCGTGCTGCGCGCATTCTGGCGTAGCGTTGGCGTGTGCTTGACAGCACGTCCGGCGGCGCCGTCTCCGGCGTGCCCGCATCGAATGGCGGCGCCGGCGCGTACTCGATCTGCAACTGAATGCCCTGTGCCACGTCCGGACCGGCGATCTCCGCCACCACGGTCAACGCGAAATCGATGCCTGCCGTCACGCCGCCGCCGGTGACCAGATTGCCGTCGCGCACGACGCGGCCCTTGGTGGGGATCGCGCCGAAGGCACTCAGCAGATCGTGCGATGCCCAATGCGTCGTCGCGCGCTTGCCGCGTAGCAGTCCGGCCGCACCCAGCACGAGAGCACCGGTGCACACCGAGGTGACGAAGCGCGCGCCACGCGCCTGCTCGCGCAGGAACGCCAGCACCTCCGCATCCTCCATCATCGCCGACACGCCGGGTCCGCCCGGCACGCAAAGCACGTCCAGCGGCGGGCATTCGGCAAGCGTCGTGTCGGGCAGGGTGCGCATGCCGGTCTCCGCCGCCACTGGCTCCAGCGTCTTCCATAGCAGATGCACCGAGGCATCCGGCAACTTCGAAAACACCTCGAACGGGCCGGTGAGATCGAGCTGCGTCAGGCGTGGGAACAGCAGCAGGCCAATGCGGATTGTTGTCATCCATTGTTCTCCTGAGCGCGCAGCCTATGCAGATCGGCCGCGGTGTCCACATCGTGCAGCGTGCGCAGCATGGCGATCCGCTGCCCGGTGAAATTCGCCAGCGTGTCGGCCAGCGCATGCTCGGTCGACCACCGCACCGAGGCGAATGGGTGCGCCGGCCGGCGGGGCGACAGCGCCACCAGCCAGTAGCCGCCGTCTGCTGCGGGGCCGAACGCGGCCTGTGCGTTTCCCAAGGCGCGGAGTGCTGCCCGAACATCGTGTGGTCTCGCCTCGGGAATGTCGCTGCCGATGAGCACGACCCGGCCGCGCGGAAACCGCCAGAAGGCGCGGTGCATCCTGATGCCGAGATCACCGCTGCCCTGGGGTATCCGCGGCACCTTCACCGGCAACCGAAACCCCGCGCGGTCCGGCGTGATCGCCAGCACCGTGTGGTACCGCCGGTCCGCAGCCAGCGCGCGCACCAACCGGGTGAGAGTCGCGGCGTTGAAGCGCAAGGCCGCACGGTCACCGATCTCGCGCGCCAGCCGCCGCTTCACGGCGCCCAGGCGGGGGGCGCGCGCGAACACCACCACGGTGTCCTTCATGCGTGGAGCCGGGCAATCAGCCGCGGCGGGATGCCGGCGAAGTAGAGCGCCAGGCAAAGCAGGTTGCGCAGCGAGCACCGGTACCAGCCTTGGCGCTGCCACTTCTCCGCCGAGGTTATCGCGGCAACATCCAGGGCGACCAGCCGTCGGCGCCCCAGGCGGCGAACCAAGTCGACGTCCTCCATCAGCGGCAGTGGCCTCATGCCGCCGATCTTTCGCAGCAGGTCGCGATGGATCAGCAGGCCCTGGTCACCGTACGGCAAGGCGAGCACCCGACAGCGCCACGCCACCAGCCGCTCCAGCCGCCGCGCCCGCTTATCGTCGCTGTCGAGCTTGAAGCGGCAATAGCCGGCACGCCCAGGCGAGGCGGCCATGTGAGCGCCGATTTCTGTCTGCCAGCCCTGTGCGAGTCGCGTGTCGGCGTGCAGCAGCAGCAACCATTCACCCCGTGCGGCTTCAACGCCCGCGGCGAGTTGGCTGCCGCGGCCCCGTTGCGCCTGAACCACAAGTGCGCCGAGTGAGGCCGCCAGTTCCGCGGTTTCGTCGGTGCTGCCGCCGTCCACCACCACGACTTCGTCCGCCGCCGTCACCGAAGCGAGGGTCTGGCGCAGCGAGCGTGACGCATTCAGCGCAGGGATTAGGACCGACAGCATGTTCCCATAATGTTCTTGACCGGGGAAGGCCAGTTTGCCAATCTTGGCGCGAACGGACGGGGAACAGAACCATGCGCGATCATGCCCACGCTGGCAAGCAGCCGCTCGATGCCGAGACCCTGGCCGTGCCGCCGTTCGCCAGGCGAGGCCGCGGGGCGACCACCAATCCGCCGGTGCGCTACGACCGCCAGGTTGGCAGCCCGTTCGATGACGGCTGGGATACGCTCGCCAGCGAATTCGCTGAGCTGCCGAAGCTCGCCACCACGCTGACACGCGATGCGACCCGCTCGGCGATCAGTTGGAACACCTCGCCCGATATCGGCTTCGACCGGGCGGTGAACCCGTATCGCGGCTGCGAGCATGGCTGCATCTATTGCTATGCGCGTCCGACCCACGCCTATCTCGGCTATTCGCCCGGCCTCGACTTCGAGACGAAGCTGATCTTCAAGCCGGAGGTGGCGGAGCTGCTGGAAAAGGAGTTGCGCAAGCCGGGCTACACGGCGCGCACGCTGGCACTCGGCTCGAACACCGATCCGTATCAGCCGGTGGAGCGCACGCTGAAGCTGACGCGTGCGGTGCTGCAGGTGCTCGACCGCTTCAACCATCCGGTCGGCATAGTGACCAAGTCGGCCGGCGTGCTGCGCGATCTCGACATCCTGACCTCGATGGCGCAGCGGAAGCTGGCGCGTGTCTATGTGTCTGTCACCACGCTGGACGCCGCGCTCGCCCGCCGCATGGAGCCGCGTGCCGCGACGCCGGAGCGGCGGCTGCATGCGATCAGCGAGTTGACCAGGGCAGGCGTGCCGGCTGGTGTGATGGTGGCACCGATGATCCCGGGGCTGAACGATGCCGAGATGGAGAAGATCGTCGAGGCCGCCGCCCGTGCCGGCGCGCGCCACGCCGGCTACGTGCTGCTGCGCCTGCCGCACGAGCTGCGCCAGATGTTCGAGGACTGGCTCGCCACGCACTTCCCGGACCGTGCAAAGCATGTGCTGAACCTGATTCGCGAGACACGTTCTGGTGCGCTGAGCGATGCGCGGTTCCATCATCGCTTCGCCGGCCAGGGTGTGTATGCCGATCTGCTGCTGCGCCGCTTCGCCCGCGCAACAAGGCAATGGGGGCTGGACGAGGCGCGGGAGGGACTCGATTGCGGCAAGTTCGCGGTGCCGGACGATGGCAAGCAGCGGATCACGGAGGCGCAGATGTCGCTGTTCTAACTCGCGTTCAGCCTGACTGGAAGCTCGCCGGACTGATGGGTTTCGCTCTGCTCAACCCATCCTACGTCGCTACGCCGCAACCTGTAGCCTGTAGGATGGGTTGAGCGCAGCGATACCCATCATGGCGGCGAGATTCCAGTTGTGCTGAACGTGCTCTAGCGGCGCGGATAAGCCGGCGTCAATTGTCGTATTCAGCCGCACATAGCGCCGTTCCGTTACAGCGGCAGCACCAGCAGGATGTCGACGCGCCTGGAATCGAGAACCACCCGCCGCTCCTTGAACCGCAACGCGCCATCCTCCCGCACGAGCCGGTCGAGATAGCGCCCGGTGGCGAAGATCACCGTGTCGCCGTCCTGGCCGATGCGGAATGCACAGAAATTCGAGCGCACGGCAAACCCGTCGCCGTCCGCTTCGATCCGCGGACGGCCGAGCAGGTGGCGGTAGGAATGCGGCTCATAGATGTTGGCCGTGCGCAGTGCGCGGACGCGGTCCTCCATCATGCCGCGGCTGTCGCAATACAGGATGCCGATCGGCAATCCCGCATCGAAGCTTTCGCGGGTGATGATCTGATACACGCCGTCCTCGGTGAAGAATCCGGGCCAGCGCTCGATCTGCCAATCGTCGATGGCCTCGACGTAAGCGGCGAGAAAGTCCCCGATCGCCTCGCGCACCGCTACAGCCCCATCAGCGCGCGGTAGCCCTGCCAGAAACCGCGGATCGCCGTCTCGGTCGCGCGCGAACCGTCGGACGAGGCGACGTCGCGGCCGCCCATCTCGAGAAACGCATTGCGGTCGCCGCTGCCGCGCGTGCCGCGCTGCACGAACTCGTTGATGCAGCCATCCTCCAGCGAAACCAGCCCCGCGGCACCCGTCAGATTGCCCTGCAGAGTGCGCATCCGCGTCTGCTGCTCGTCGTCGTCCTGATACCCGAGGTAGATCCAGAACAGCTCGGTCTTGTCCAGGCCACGCGGGGTGAAGAAGCGCACCGCCAGCGAGTTCAGCGTGAGCTGCACAACCAGCGTGGGGAATATGGTCTGGATGCAGTGCGTGATGCCGTCGGCGAACTCCGGCCAGGTGTCCAGAAGCTGCGGTCCCGCCAATGCCGAATTGTACTGCGCCGAGTGGACCTGCTGGTATTCCTCGGCCTGCTGCAGCGTGTCGCGCTTGGCGTAGCTGATGGAATGCACGCCGTCATCGGACAGCAGCATGCCGCCATCCATGTCGAGCCGGTTCACCTTGAACGTTGTGTAGAACGTGTGGAGCAGTGTTGCGTGATACGAATCGCGCACGTTCTCGGCATAGAGCTTCCAGTTGTTGTGGATGATCTGGCTGTGCATCCCCAGCAGCCGGAGCGGCCTGCCGAGGTTGCGCCGGATCATCCGGCTCATCGTCTCGCCGAGGTAGTCCTTCACCGGCACGGTGGCGTCGGAGAACGTGCCGAACACGAGTCCGGAAAGCACTTCCACGCGCAGCGGCTCCAGGCGATGCTGCGCGAGATCGAAATCCTCCGGCATGCCGCCCTTGCCGCGCAGCCCGTAGCGGAACGCCACACTCTGCAGCCGACCGGCGAGGTCGTAGCTCCATGAATGGTAGACGCAGGTCAGCGCCGTGGCGTTGCCGCGCTCCTGCAGGCAGACCAGCGCACCCTTGTGCGCGCAGCGATTGACCATCGCATGGATCACACCGTGCTCGTCGCGCGTGACGACGACGGGCACCTCGCCGACCGTGGCAAGCCGCCAGTCGCCCGGGTTGGGGATTTCGATCTCCAGGCAGAGGAAGTTCCAGATCGGGCCGCGGAACAGCAGCCGCTGTTCCCGCGCGTAGATCTCGGGATCCGAGAACAGGCGGAAGGGCACGCGCGACACGCCGTCTTGCGGCCAGGTCAGATCGGTTCCGAGGTCACGCGTCACCGGGACGTCCATCGTTCGCCTCCACCTCGTGGTGCTGCTTGGGGACGGTAGCGGTGGCGACGGCAAGGGCGCAATGCTGCGAGGTAGGACGCATTCCGCGTGTAGCGCAGGCTAGCGGGCCGGCTGCGAGGGCCGGCCCGCGCGGTGATAGGGATGCCCAGAGGCGATCGAGCGCGCGCGGAACACCTGCTCGGCCAGCATCGCGCGAGCGAGGAAATGCGGCCAGGTCAGCCGCCCGAGCGACAGCACGTAGTTCGCCCGCGCGATCACCGGCGCGTCCAGGCCTTCGGCGCCGCCGATCAGGAAACACACCGGCCGGCCGCTGGCCAGCCAGCGCTCCAACAGGCGTGCCAGTTCCTCGCTGTCCGGCGCGTTGCCGCCGGGATCGAGAGCCACGACGAAGCCGGCGGCGGGCAAGGCGGCGAGCAGCGCCTCGCCCTCGCGCCGCTTCACCTCCGCGGGCGCGCCGCGTGCCTCGGGGACCTCGGTGACAGCAAACTTCGGCCGCAGCCGCGCGTTGTAGCGGGCGAACAGCTCGGCCTCCGGCCCGTCGCGCAGCCTTCCCACGGCGATCAGACGCAGCATCGGTGCAGCACCTATATTCGCTCCATGGACGCTCCCGATACCACAGACAACGCCTGCGCCGGCCTGAGCGATGCCGACCGTGCCAGGCTCGCCGAGGTCGCC
>JBGPND010000031.1:0-35122 GCA_041487355.1 Acetobacteraceae bacterium
GGCATCCGAATTCAGCCCAACCACCAGTCGGTCGCAGGCCTCGCGCGCCTCCTCCAGAAGATGCAGATGGCCGGGGTGCAGCAGGTCGAAGCAGCCATTGGTGAAGCCGACGCGCCAGCCCTTGTGGTGCCAGCGCTGCACATGCTCGATCGCCGCCTCGCGCGAGACGATCTTGCGGAACGCACCACCCTGTGGCGACAGGGCCGCCAGCAGGTCGGCCTCGCGCGCCACCGCGGTGCCCACCTTCCCCACCACGACGCCGGCCGCGATATTGGCCAGCCGCACCGCAACCGGCAGCTCCAGCCCCGCCGCCAGCCCCGCCGCGAGGGTCGCCGCCGCGGTGTCGCCGGCGCCGGCAACGTCGAAAACCTCGGCCGCCTCGGCCGGGAAATGCCGCGCGCCCGAGTCATCGAGCAGGGTCATGCCGTCATTGCCGCGAGTCACCACCACGGCGCTGAAGCCGTGCCGCTGGCGGAGCGCGGTGGCGGCGGCAACGATCGCGGCCTCGGTGTCCACCCGCATGCCGGTGGCTTCGGCCAGATCCGTCCGGTTCGGCATGATGATGTCGGCGCCGGCGTAGCGCGAGTAGTCCGGCCCCTTCGGGTCGACGATGACCGGCCTGCCCGCCTCCCTGGCCGCGGCGATGAGCTGCGCCGGCACCTCGCCCTTCAGCAGCCCCTTCCGGTAGTCCGACAGCACGGTGACCGAGGTTGCCGCCATGGCGTCACGCGCGATCCGCACCAGGCGTTCGGCCAGCCTGGGCTGCACCGGCGACGTCTCCTCGCGGTCGGCGCGGAGCAATTGCTGGCCGGCCGACAAATAGCGGGTCTTCAGCGTGGTGATACGGCCGCCCTGCACCAGCAGCCAGGGTTCCACGTTGGGCTGGCCACCGATCAGGCCGGTCAGGTCCGAGCCGGCCTGATCGTCGCCTACCACCGAGATGAACGCCACGGCCACGCCGAGCGCAGTCAGGTTGCGCACCACGTTGCCGGCGCCGCCCGGCATCGCCAGTTCGCGGTCCACAGTCAGGATGGGCACCGGAGCCTCCGGGCTGATGCGCTCGACCTGTCCGTAGACGTAGCGGTCCAACATCACGTCGCCCACCACGAGAACATTCGTGCGGCCGAGCAGGCGCACGGCGGCGGCCAGATCGGCTTCCGGTTCGGGCAGTGTGGGATCGACGGCTTGGCTCTCGTTCATGGGCACGCCGTAACCTGATGATCCAGGCGGTGCAAGCAAAGCCCGGAGGAGCTTCTCAGGTCGTGATGAAGCCCAGCCGGTCCTCCTCCAGCACGACGCAGGTCAGTACGCCGCCCATGACCGCTCCGGTGTCGATGCCGATGCGGTTCGGCCGCACGACCGGCTCCTGCCGTGGCGTGTGGCCGTGCACCACGACGGCGCCGAACGACTCCTTGGAAGACAGGAAGGGTTCCCGGATCCACATCAGGTCGTGGCGGCTCTGCCGCTCGAGCGGGATGCCGGGGCGGATTCCCGCATGCACGAACAGGTAGCCGCCGGCCTCGTAGCGCACTGCCAGATCGCGCAGGAACAGCAGATGCGGCTTGGGCAGATAGCCGGGCCAGTCCTTCGGCTGCGCCGAGCGCGGCACGCCCCAGCTCAGCAGCGAGTCGGCCCCGCCATTGGCCAGCCACAGCTCCGTCGCTTCCGCCTCGCCGGAAGCGACCGCGGCCAGCATCATATGCTCGTGATTACCCATCAGGTTGACGGTCGGCACGTCCGGCACGGGCGCGCCTTTGGCAAGCAGCGCCACCACGCCGGCGCTGTCAGGCCCCCGATCCACATAGTCGCCGAGATGCACCAGCACGGGCTCCGTCGCCGGCCGCTCCGCCAGGTCGTCGGCGATCAGCGCGTGCATCGCCGCCAGCCGGTCCAGGCAGCCATGCACGTCGCCGATTGCATACACGCGCTGGCCGGGAGGCAGGCTGGCAGGTGCCGGGATGAAATCGATCATGGCCGCACAACCTAGGCAGCAATGCGCCATTCTCCAATTCCGCCTGCCCCTGCCGCTCCCCTTGGCGGCACGGCGCAGCCAGCCTATGCCCCGGGCATGGACGCGATCCGGGTGCACAACCTGACCAAGCGCTATGGCGAGACGCTGGCGGTCGACAACGTCGACTTCACGGTGCGAGCCGGCGCCACGGTCGGCCTGCTCGGCGGCAACGGTGCGGGCAAGACCACCACGATCGCCATGCTGCTCGGCCTGCTGATCCCAACCGCCGGGACGATCGAGGTGCTCGGTCACGACATGGCGCGCGATCGGTTCGCCGCGCTGGCGCGGATGAACTTCTCCTCGCCCTACGTCTCCTTGCCGCAGCGGCTGTCGGTGGCGGAGAACCTGCGGGTCTACGGCCATCTCTACAACGTCGCCGGCCTGGAGCGCCGCATTGCCGAACTGGCCGGGGAGCTGGATCTGGGCGAATTGCTCGACCGCCCGGCCGGCCAGCTCTCGGCGGGGCAGAAGACCCGCGTCGCGCTCGCCAAGGCGCTGATCAACCGGCCGGAGCTGCTGTTGCTGGACGAACCCACCGCCAGCCTCGACCCGGATACCGGGGACTGGGTGCGCACCTGGCTGGAGCGCTACCGCGACGAGAGCGGCTGCACGATCCTGCTCGCCTCGCACAACATGGCCGAGGTGGAACGGCTCTGCTCCTACGTGCTGATGCTGAAGCAGGGCCACATCGTCGATCGCGGCAGTCCGCGGGAGCTGCTGGACCGCTATGGCCGCGAGGACATGGAGGAGGTGTTCCTGGACATCGCCCGCGACCGCAGGCGCGCGCGCGCCGGGGCCCCCGCATGACCCATGCCGCGGCCCGCCGCGTCTGGGGCCTGATGTACCGCCACCTGGCGTTGTATCGCCGTTCCTGGCCGCGCCTGCTGGAGCTCGCCTATTGGCCGGTGCTGCAGATGTGCATCTGGGGATTCACGGCGAGTTTCCTCGCCACACGCCTCGGCAGCACTGCCGTGGTCGCAGGCGCCACCCTGCTCGGCGGTGTGCTGTTGTGGGAAGTGGCTCTGCGCAGCCAGATGGGCGTCGCCATCAGCTTCCTGGAGGAGATGTGGTCGCGCAACCTCGGCCATGTCTTTGTCAGCCCGATGCGGCCCTGGGAACTGGTGGCCGCGCTGATCCTCATGTCGGTGATCCGCATGCTGGCCGGCGTGCTGCCGGCGATCGGCGTCGCCTGGCTGCTCTACGCCTTCAACCTGTTTTCGCTCGGCCCGATCGTGGTGCTGTTCTTCGTGAACCTCATGGTCATGGGCTGGGCGGTGGCGCTGGGGGTGGTCTCGCTGATCCTGCGCCACGGCGCCGGCGCGGAGGCGCTGGCCTGGTCGGTGCTGTTCGGCCTGACGCCGTTCTCCGCCGTGTTCTACCCGGTCTCCGTGTTGCCTCGGGTGCTTCAGCCGGTGGCACTCGCCCTGCCGTCGGCGCATGTGTTCGAGGGCATGCGTGGCGTGCTGCTGGATGGGGTGGTGCGCTGGGACCATCTGATAGCCGCCACCGCCTTGAACGCGGTCTGGCTGGCGGGTGCAGCGCTGCTGTTCGCCCGCCAGTTCCGCCAGGCCAGGCTGCGTGGCGCCCTGCTGAGCATCGGCGAATGATGCGATCGCGGTGCGCCGGAGGTGCGAAGCGTGAATCGCATCATGGGTTGAGCCGATGAGCGAGACGCGCTTCTGGCTGATCCGCCACGCGATCGTCGACGAAAACGCGCGGGCCATCCTGTATGGCATCATGGACGTGCCGCTCTGCGAGACGAGTCTGCTCGAGCAGACGCCGATGTATCGGGCGCTCGCCGCCAGATTGCCGCGGCCGGCGGTGTGGAAGGTCACGCCGCTGTCGCGCACCCGGCGCACCGCCGAGGCGATCTTCGCCACCGGCTATCCGCATACCGAGCCAGGGGTCGAGCCGGATCTGATCGAGCAGAGCCTGGGGGAATGGCAGGGCCTGCCGCACGCCGAACTGCCGGCGCGGCTGACCCTGCCGAAGCATGCCTTCTGGCCGCTCGGCGGCCATGAGCGGCCGCCGGGTGGCGAGACGATGGCCGACGTCATCGAGCGGGTCGGCGCGGCACTGGAGCGTCTCGCCGTCCAGCATATGGACGCGGACGTGGTCATCGTCAGCCATGGCGGGGCGATCCGTGCCGCGGTGGCACATTGCCTGCGGATCGGCCCCGACAACGCGCTGCATCTGGCGGTACAAAATCTGTCGCTGACCCGCTTGGAAAGGAGCCCCGAGGGCTGGCGCGTCGTCTGCGTCAACGAGTTGCCGGGGTATTGATCGATCACAATCCCGCCGCGAATCCGCGCGAAAGCGTAGAATGCGTCCGCGAATCGGGCGCTCCGGCGTCCCGAAACCGAGGAGACGATCATGATCCGCATCCTGCTGGCCGCAGCCGCGCTTGCCGTGCTGCCCTTGCTCGCGCCGTGCCCCGCGCACGCGCAGGGTGAAGAACAGACCCTGGTGGATCGCTCCACCCTGGCTCTGCAGGAGATGATGAACCAGTCGGTGTCGGAAGACCCGCGGGTGATGCTGCAGCGCTCCCGGGGGGTGATGATCTGCCCGCGGGTGTTCAAGGCCGGCTTCATCCTGGGCGGCGAGGGCGGCGCCTGCGTGCTGCTGGCCCGCGCCGGCAATGGCACCTGGTCCTATCCGGCGTTCTACGGCATGGGCAGCGGCAGCGTCGGCCTGCAGATCGGCATCCAGGACAGCCAGTTCATCATGATGATCATGACGGAGAGGGGCCTGCACGCGATCCTGGACAGCCAGTTCAAGCTCGGCGCCGACGCCTCGCTCGCCATCGCCACCATCGGTGCCGGCGTGCAGGGCTCCACCACGGGGGCGCTGGGCGCCGACATCATCGCCTTCTCGCAATCGCGCGGGCTGTTCGGCGGCATCTCGATCGAGGGCAGCCTGATGGGCGCGCGCAGCGAATGGAATCGCGCCTATTACGGCCGCGATATAGGGACGCGGCAGATCGTCATCGAAATGCAGGCGTCCAACCCAGGCGCCGATCCGCTGCGCGAGGTGTTGACCCGCTACGGAACCGGTGAGACGCGGCAGGTAGCCGCTCCGCCGCCGGCGGCCTATCAACCGCCGCCACCTGCCGCCGGTACGCCGACGCAACTGCAGCCGCGCGCGCCGGTCCAGCAGCAGACCCTGACGCCGCCGAGGTAATCACTGGTCACCGATCACTGCCCCCAGTAGTCTCCGGCGCCATGGATGCGCCGGTGCCGTTCTGGAAGGCGAAGAGCCTGGAGCAGATGACCCACGAGGAGTGGGAATCGCTCTGCGACGGCTGCGGCCGCTGCTGTCTGCACAAGCTGCGCGATGATGACACCGGCGCGCTGTCATTCACCAATGTCGCCTGCCGTCTGCTCGACCTGAATAGCTGCCGCTGCAGCAACTACGCGCATCGCCGCCGTCATGTGCCCGACTGCGTCGCTCTGACGCCTGCCGAGGTGCGCGCGATCGACTGGTTGCCGCCATCCTGTGCCTACCGGCGGTTGGCAGACGGCAAGGACCTGGCATGGTGGCATCCGCTGGTGTCCGGCGATCCCGACACGGTGCACGAGGCGGGAATTTCGGTGCGCGGCCGTGCCATCAGCGAACGGAAGGCCGGTCCGTTCGACGACCATATCGTCGACTGGCCGGGCCGCATGCCACGCGCCAAACGCCTGCCAAAGGAGAAAGAGTGATGATGAAGGATGCCCTGTTCGGTGGGGTAAATGCCGCAGTGCTGACGCCGATGCGCGCCGATCTGTCGGTCGATCTCGATCGCATGGCGGCGCATTGCCGCTGGCTGCTGGCGAACGGCTGCAACAATCTGGGTGTGCTCGGCACCACCGGCGAGGCCAACAGCATCGGCATCAGCGAGCGCATCGACATATTGCAGGGACTCGTTGCGCGCGGCATTCCGGCGGCGAAGATGATGCCCGGCACGGGCACGACGGCACTCACCGATACCGTCCTGCTGACGAAGCAGGCGGCCGATGTCGGCTGTCGCGGCGCCCTGCTGCTGCCGCCGTTCTACTACAAAAACCCGACCGATGACGGGCTGTTCGCGTATTTCAGCGAGGTGATCAACCGCGTCGGCACCGGCATCAAATACTACCTGTACAACTTCCCGCAGCAATCAGCGGTGCCGTTCAGCGTCGATCTGATCGCGCGGTTGCTGAAGGCGTTCCCTGGCACCGTGAAGGGCGTGAAGGACAGCAGCGGCAACTACGACAATGGCCGCGCCTATGTGGAGAACTTCGCGAAGGACGGCTTCGAGGTATATGCGGGCGACGACACGCTGCTGCGTCCGCTGCTGCTGCTCGGCAGTGCGGGCTGCATCACCGCGGCGGCCAACGTGAATTCGCCGATCGCCGCCGAGGTCTATGCCAATTGGAACAATGATACGGGGGCGCGGGCGCATGAAACGCTGAGTGCGACGCGCAAGGCGATCGTCTCGGCGCCCGCGCCGATTCCTGCGCTGAAGGCGCTGATGGCGCGCCATACTGGTGATTCCGCGTGGCACAACATGCGCCCGCCGCATCTCAAATTGACCGCCGAACAGCAGGCCAGGCTGTTCGCCGCGTTCGACGCGTGCGGCGTGCAACTGGCGAAGGCGGCGTAACGCCGGAGCCAAGCGGCCGTTACGACCACCACGTCCACCTGTCATTGCGAGCGGAGCGAAGCAATCTCAGGGGGCATTCTCCACGAGATTGCTTCGTCGCTGCGCTCCTCGCAATGACACTGGGAACCCACCAATGAGGCCGGCTCGCGCTGAAGCGTCCAGCCAGACGGGTTGACGAATCGGCGGCATCTGCCGTTTCTGATTGGAATGGAATTGCCTCGATCGGAAATGCTCACCCTGCCTGGCGGTCCGACGCGCGTCGAATGGCGACGCAATCGGCGCGCGCGACGCGTCAGTCTGCGCATCGATCCGTGCGGTGGCGGCGTGGTCGTCACTCTGCCGATGCGTGCGGGCCGCGGTGCCGGCGTTGCACTGCTGATGAATCACGCGGACTGGGTCGCCAACCGGCTTGCTGCACTGCCTGATGCATTGCCATTCGCCGACGGCACGCTCGTGCCGATCGGCGACGTGCCGCATCGCATTCGCCATGTGCCGCAGTCCCACGGTGCCGCCTGGTTGCAGGATGGCGAGCTGCATGTCACCGGCGCGCCGGAATTTCTTCGCCGTCGCGTGCAGGATTTCCTTCGTACCGAAGCGCTTCGGCGGCTCTCCGCGCTGGTTGGCGTCAAGACAGCGATGCTCGGCCTGACACCGCGACGTATCGCGGTGAAGGACACACGCAGCCGCTGGGGCAGTTGTGCCTCCGATGGCTCATTGGCGTTCAGTTGGCGCCTGGTGATGACACCCGGGTTCGTGCAGGACTACGTCGCCGCGCACGAGGTGGCGCATCTCAAGCATTTGAACCACGGCAAGCGGTTCTGGAATCTGGTCGATCAATTGACGCCGCACGCGGCGACCGCCATCCCCTGGCTGCGCGCCGAAGGCTTCCGCCTGTTGCGCGTCGGCTGACCAGCCCGTCAGGCTGGACGGGAAACGTAAGGCGCCTCGAGCCGGCCGATCTCCTCCGTCGAAAGCTGCATCGACAAGGCCGCAACGGCTTCGTCGACATGCTCCGGCCGCGTGGGACCGATGATCGGCGACGTCACACCAGGCTGCCGCAGCACCCAGGCGAGCGCAATCTGCGCCGGCGACACGCCGCGCTGGCGCGCAAGTTCGGCAACCGCATCCACTACCGCTTCGTCCGACGCACGGCCATACAGTTTGTAGGTATAGTCGTCGGTCCTGGCGCGCTCGCTTTTCGTGGGCTCTGTGCGGCGGGCGCGGCCGCACAGGAAGCCGCGCGCCATTGGGCTGTAGGGAATGAGTCCAGTGCCCTGCGCGCGGCAGAACGGCAGCAGTTCCCGTTCGTCCTCGCGCCAGATCAGGTTGTAGTGGTTCTGCACCGAGACGAACCGCGCCAGTCCATGCTGCACGGCATGGAAATACGCCGTGGCGAACTGCCAGAACGGCATGTCCGTGACGCCGATGTAGAGCACCTTCCCTGCCCGCACCAGATCGTCCAACGTATCCATCATCTCGGCGAGATTGGTCGCCGGGTCCCAGATATGCGTCTGATAGATGTCGATGTAGTCGGTGCGCAATCGGCGCAACGAGGCATCGACCGCCTCGAACAGGTGCTTGCGCGAGAAGCCGCGTGCGTTCGGCCCGCTTCCCATCGGATTGCCCGCCTTGGTGGCGATCACCCATTCCGAGCGGCTGCCATGCTCCGCGACCAAGGCGCCGACGATCTCCTCGCTGACGCCGGAGGAATAGTAGTCGCAGGTGTCGATCAGATTGATCCCCGCATCAGCCGCGCGGCGGAAGACTTCCCTGCTCTCATCGAGCGGCAGCACCCAGGATCGCCAAGCATGGTTGCCGAATCCCATCGCACCGAGCGATAGGCGGGATACTTTCAGGCCGCACTGGCCGAGGCGGGCGTATTCCATCAGGCGCGCGCCTTCCACAGCTCGCGGAAGCGGGGAATCTGGTCGGGAATCCACTCGAAGCCGCGGACGTTGCCGCGCAACGCGGCGTATTCCGCACCGAAGATCAGTGGCACCATCGGCAGGTCGGTCACGATCTGCTGCTGCGCCGCTCGGTACAGTCGCTTGCGTGTCCCGATATCGTAGGTGGTCCGCGCCTCTTCCAGCAGTGCATCCACCTTGTCGTTCCGGTACTTCATGGTGTTGGCGAAGCCCTTGCTGTCGAACAGGATGTAGAGCAGACCGTCGGGATCGGCGCGCTGCGTCCAGCGCGTCGGCGTCATGTTGGTGGTGCCATCAACCACCCGCGCGTACCATTCGCTGGATGCGACTGGCTGCAGCGTCACCTTGATGCCGACCGCCGCGAATTGCTCCTGCAGCAACTGGTTGATCTGCTGGAATATGGCGACCTGCGGCGTGGAAAGCTGGTACTCGAAGCCGTTGGGATAGCCGGCCTCAGCCAGCAGCGCCTTCGCCTTCGCCGGGTCGTAGTCATACGACTTCACCGTCGGGTCGTACCACCACAGTCCCTCCGGCGTCGGGCTGTCGGAAACGTATCCCTGCCCTCGCATGGTGATCTCGTTCAGCCGCTTGCGGTCGATCGCGTGTGCGATTGCCTGGCGCAGTTTCGCATTGTCGAACGGCGGTGCGTTGACGTGCCATTGCAGGAAGTACCAGCGGCCGACCTTGATCGGCTTCAGCACGATGTCCGGTTTGCCCTCGATCGGCCGCACATCCGAAGCCGTGAGTTCGCCGACATAGTCCACCTCGCCGGTCAGCAGGCGCTGCACGCCGACAACAGAACCCGCCAGGTCGCGCACCACGATGCGGTCCAGATATGGCAGACCCTTCTCCCAGTAGTTCGGGTTCTTCTCCAGGACCACCTGACTGCCGCGCACCCACTCCTTCAGCACGAATGCGCCGGTGCCGACGGGATGCTCGGCAAACTCCTTGCCGAGTTTCTGCCATGACGTCGGCGAGACCATGAAGCCCGGCCGTTCGCCGAGCAGGCTGAAGATGGCGGGCGACGGCTTCGTCAGGTTGAAGGCGACGCGATGCGGATCGAGCACCTCCACCGACGCGATCACCGGGGCCAGCAGCTCGCGTTGCGGCGAATTCACCGTGGGGTCCAGGCGGCGGTCGATGTTCCATTTGACGGCGTCGGCGTTGAATGGCGTGCCGTCGTGGAAGGTCACGCCTTGTTGCAACGTGAAGACGATGCGCTTGCCGTCCTGCGAGGTCTCCCAGCTTGCCGCCAGCTCCGGCTGGATCGAGAAGTCCGGCGCGTATTTCACCAGCGTATTGAACACCAGATAGAGCACGTGGCGCTCGGTGAACTGCACCGAGTAGATCGGATCATACGTTTTGGCGTCCGACGCGAGGCCGACATTCAGCGTGCCGCCGTTCTGTGGAGTCTCCGCATGAGCCGCGTTGCCAAGCAGCAGGCTGCCGCCGAGCCCTGCGATCGCCTGTCGTCTCCCCAACTTCCAGGCCATTCTCCCCTCCTCTTCGTTATTTGAATGATGCACCGATCACGTAGAACCCCATGACGGTGAACGTCACGGCGGCGCCCGGTGCCAGGCTCATCAGCGGGTTGATTGCCAGATAATCGTAGCCGGATCGGACCATCCCGCCCCAGTCCGCTGCCGGCGGCGGAATGCCAAGGCCGAGAAAGCTCAGGCTGGCCGAGGTGAAGATCGCGAACGACACGCTGATTGCGAACTGCGCCGCCACCACCGGCAGGACGCTCGGCCAGACATGGCGCCGGATGATCCAGCCCTGGCTGCCGCCGACGGCGCGCGCCGCCTCGACGAACACGGTTTCCCGGACTGCCAGCGTCTGCCCGCGCACCAGCCGCGCGATGGCCGGCCACATGACGAAGCCGAGCACCAGCACAAGGTTGCGCACGCTGGGTCCGATCATCACGGTGATGATCAGTGCAAGGACGAGCCCCGGCAGGGCGATGAACAGGTCGATCAGTGCGACAAGCACAAAGTCGAGTCGTCCACGGAAATACCCGGCGATCAGGCCGATCGGCACGCCGATCACCATCCCCACCATGGCGGCGCCAAATCCGATCGCGAGGGACGTGCGCGCGCCATGGATCACGCGACTGAGGATGTCGCGGCCGAGATCGTCGGTGCCCAGCGGATGCGCGCGCGACGGCAGGTCCAGCATGTCGACGCCCGAGCGATACGGATCGTGCGGCGCCAATTCAGGCGCCAGCAGCGCGAGGGTCACCACTGTCGCGATGACGAGGAAACCGATCCACAGCCCTGGTCGTGTCATGCGTCGAACCGGATCTGCGGATTGGCGATGGTGTAGGCGATGTCGGCCAGCAGGTTCATCAGCACCACGCCGATCACGATCAGCATGCCGATCGCCAGCATCACCGGGAAGTCGCGGCCCTCGATCGCCGCGACGAACAGCCGGCCGGTGCCGGGCATGGAGAATATCGTCTCGGTCACCACGGCGCCGCCGGTGAGCTGGCCGGTGGAGATGCCGACGAAGGTGATCACCGGCAGGATCGCGTTCGGCATGGCATGGCGGAACGCCACCCGCCACTCGCCCAGCCCCTTGGCCTGCGCCACGCGGATGAACATGCGCTGCACCACATCGCGGAACTCGGCGCGATACACGATGCTGAACACGCCGAAATAGTACGACGACAGGGTGAGCACCGGCATGATCATGTGCCGCAGATGCAGCAGCACGCCTTCGGACCACGGCACCCAGCCGGTGGATGGCAGCCAGCCGAGCACGACGGAAAACAGGAAGATCAGCGATATCCCCAGCATGAAGTTCGGCACGGTGATGCCGACCAGGTTCACCGCCGTCGTAGCCCGGGTAATCAGCCACCGCGCGGCGGGAATCGTGTTCAGCACCACGGCGAGCGAGGTCGCCAGCAGGATGGACCAGAAGCTCAGCTCCAGCGTCACCGGGATGCAGACGGCGATCGCCTTCGCCACACTCTGCTGGGTGGTGTAGGAGCGGCCGAGATCGCCTTGCAACGCCGCACCCAGCCAGTACGCGTATTGCACGACGACGGGCTGATCGAAACCGTATTTCGCATTCAGCGCCGCGACCGCCTGCGGGCTCGCGTCCTGTCCCAGCATCATCACCGCCGGACTGCCGAGCAGGAAGGTGACCGAGAAGTACAGCAGGGCGGAGACCAGCAACGCAGTCGGGATCATCATGAGCGCGCGTCTGACGATGAGCCTGAGCATGCGGGGCACCGGAGCGGGAAGGGCGGTCAGCAGATCGGCAGCAGCCGCAACTTGCAAGCCGGCAGCCTTGGCAGATATGGTATACCAAATGCGCCGATGCCCGATAGGGGGCAGGAAGGAGAAGCCGATGCGCTTCGGGTATTTCCATAACCCGCACGATGTCACCAAGCAGCGCGACTATGGTGAACTGCTGGACGAGCTGCGCGAGCTGGCGACGATCTGTGATAGGACGGGCTTCGATACGTTCTGGCTGCCCGAGCATCATTTCAGCGTCTGGGGGCGCGAGCTGCTGCCGAATCCGCTGCTGATGGCGGCGGACCTTGCGGCAAGGACGCAGCGCATCCGCATTGGACTCGGCGCCGCGATCATCACGTTCTGGCATCCGCTGCGTGCCGCCGAGGACATCGCTCTGTTGGATCACCTGACGGGCGGGCGGCTGGAAGTCGGTGTGGGGCGCGGCAATTACGGGCTGGAGGCCACGAACCTCAACCCGATCGCCGATCCCAACAACCCGGCGATGAACCTCAAGGTGTTCGACGAGGCGGTGTCGGTGCTGAAGGCTGCGCTCGGGCAGGAGCGCTTCGCGTTCAAGGGCGATATCTACCAGTACCCCGCACCGGGCTTCCGCGCGGATCGTGCGCATTCGGTGGATGATCCGGCCTATATCGATCCGGAGACGAAGGAGCTGGTGAAGCTGTCGATCTTCCCGCGGGCGCGGCAGAAGCCGCTGCCGCCGCTGTGGCAGATGGTGAACTCGCTCGATTCGATCCGCCACGCCGCGCGGCAGGACATGGGCATCGTGATGTGGCGCCCCGGCGTCGCGTCCCTAAAGGAACGGCTGCGGGTCTATCGCGAGGCGGTGAAGCAGGCGACCGGCAAGGACCAGCCGATCGGCGCGCGCACGGCGATCATGCGCGACACGTTCGTCGCGCCTTCGGAAGCCGACGCATTCCGCATCGCCGGCGGGCCGCTGATGGACTCGCTGAATTTCTCCAACTGGCGCGGCCCGAGCATCTACCTCGATCCAGACGAGACACTCGCGCCGGAACAGGAAGCGGCGCTGAAGCAGCACCTGACCTATGAGTTCGTCCGCGACCGCAGCATCTATTTCGGCCCGCCAGAGCATGTCGTCGCGAAGGTCGAGCAGCTCCATCGCGAGACCGGCATCGAAGGCGTCATCTTCAAGTGTTCCTGGCCTGGCCTGGCGCATGAGCACTGCCGCGACAGCGTCCGTCGCCTCGGCGAGGAGGTGTTGCCCGTGCTGCATGAGCGGTTCGCCCAGCCGCCCGCGCAGGCGGCGGAGTGACGCTCGTCTCGGCCAGCACCTGCAACGCAAAACGGGCGGAACGGGCAACGAATGCCTCGCAACGCTTCGCCATCAGCTCCGCATCGCGCGCCGCAGCCGCTTGCTGGATGCCGCGCAGCAGCTTCGCCGTGCGCGCCTCGCGCTCCGGCGTGGCGCGGTCGGTGGTGAGCAGCCGCAGATAGGTGATCCGGGCGTGCAGCGTGTTCAGGAACCGCCGTGCCACCTCGTTACCGCTGCCGCGCAGCAGCACGTCGTAGAACGCGCCAAGCGCCGCGACATAGTCTCCCGCGGCGGACCGCGCGACCGCGTCTGCCACCCGGTCCGCCGCCGCTGCCAATACCTCCTGCTCTGCCGAGCCGGCGCGTGCGACGAACAGACGCGCCATGGCGGATTCCAGTGCGGCCCGCATTTCATAGATCTGCCGCGCCTCGTAGGCCGAGACCGCAGCCACCGACAGCACGCCGCGCGGGCTGCGCTCGACCAGGCCCTCGGTGCCCAGATGCTGCAAGGCCGCGCGAACGCAGGTCCGGCTCACGCCTTCCTGCCTCGCCAGGTCGCGCTCGACCAGCCGCTCGCCGGGCTTGAGGCGAAGTTGCAGGATGGCGTCACGCAGCCGCTGCGTGGTGAGCTCGGTCAGGGTCGGCGCATCGCGCGCGACCGGATAGCCGCGGGCCGGACTTCCCTCCACCGAGATGCTCCGCTGACGGAATTCGATGCCCGTCGTAAGACACCGGGCAGCAGGCACGCAAGCTGAAGGGAGCCACCCCAATGTCCGACAAGCAGATCGCGCGCGATGACGCTCCGGCGCTGTTCTATCAGGATGCGGGACAGGGCCCGGCCGTGATGCTGATCCATGGGGTCGGTGCCGACGCGTCAAGCTGGGATCCGATCGCCGCCTCGCTGGCAGATGGTTTTCGCGTGCTGCGGCTCGACCTGCGCGGCCACGGCCGCTCGGGCCACATCGAAGGCGACTGCGCGCTGGACGACTTCGTGCATGACGTGATCGATGTGCTGGATGATGCAGGCATCGCGCAGGCCCACATCGTCGGCTTCTCGCTGGGCGGGATGATCGCCCAGGCGCTCGCATTGCAGCATCCGGATCGGGTCGATCGCCTCGTGCTGCTGAGCGCGGTTGCCGGGCGCAGCGCGGAAGAGCGCGAAAGAGTCAGGCAGCGGCTGGAAATCCTGCGCACCCAGGGCATCGAGGCGATCACCGGCGCCGCGCAGGAACGCTGGTTCACGCCCGGCTTCATCGAACGGCATCCCGATCTGGTGCGGACCCGCATGGCGCAGTTGAAGCAAAATCGTGCGGCGTCATATGGCGCCGCCTACACGGTGTTTTCCCTGAGCGACCTCGGCGAGAAGCTCCACGCGATTCGCCACAGGACGCTGGTCGCGACCGGCGAGCATGACGTGGGGTCGAACACCCGCATGGCCAGCTTCATGCACGAACAAATCCAGGATTCGACGCTGCATATCCTGCCCGGGCTGCGCCACTCGGTCCTGGTGGAGGCCCCGGACCGCGTCACCTCACTGCTGCGCGAGTTCCTCGCAGGCTGACCCGCGTCGGGTGATGCGGCCCGGTCCGGCCTGTATGGTGTCGGCGGAAACCACTGCGCCCCGACGCAAGAGGGAACATGGGAGGAACCACCACCGCCGTCCGGTAGGCCGGCGTCCGGACCACGCGAGGAACCGCCCACGGCACGACCGGCGTGCAGCGCTGGCTCGACCGCCAGTTCGTGCGCGTCGCCGTGCTGCCGACCACCGTGATGCTGCTGCTGAACATCGATTTGCAGTGGATCGGCAGCCACATCGTCTGACTCGGCCGGCCGGACACCGCGCTGATCTCGGTCATGGTGGTGAACCTCTGGCAGAACGCGCCCTATGTCGCGGTGCTGCTGCTCGCGGGGCTGCGCTCGCTGCCGAGCGAACCGGTGGAGGCCGCGTCGACAACCCGCTGGAAACCTATCCCCGCCTGAAGGAGAGCGTGCAATGAACGCACCCGTCGACGTCCTGGAGCGGCGCAGCGAGGCCGAAACGAAGCTCGGCATCATCGATTGCGACATCCATCCCTACATGAAGTCGCCGCGTGCGCCGGATGCCTACAACATCGCCTATGGCGTGCTGGAACCGTTGCTGGGTGGCAACACCTCGCGCAACCTGGACGAAGCGGCCGCGCTCTGCTCCGCCATGAACGACTGGCAGACGCACGAATTCGTGGAGCTCGAGCCGCGGCTGCGTGGCTCGATCCTGGTGCCGCGGGACGATCCCGAGGCGTCCGTCAAGGAGTATCGAGAAGCGCGCCGGCGGCTGGCCGGAGTTCTATATAGAGGACCACCACGTGCTGGTGCACTTGATGCAGAACCAGGCCGCCAGCCTGATCCTGGAAGGCGTGTTCGAGGCGTTCCCGAAACTGAAGATCGTGCTGATCGAGGGCGGCTTCGCGTGGGCGCCGTCGCTCGGCTGGCGGCTCGATGCGCGCTGGGCGAAGATACGCGACGAGGTACCGCAGGCGAAGCAATCCCGAGCCAATTGCGCACCCTCATCGGGCTTGCTTGGCCGGGTCGAGCCCGACCACCGCTTCGCTCCTCGCAATGACAGGGGCATAAGGCGTTCAGCGCTGTTGGTCCGTGGCCGGGCCATGACCGCTCAACTTGGCCAAGCGGCCGACTCATGCAAGTCTTCCCGCGAGAAACCGTTCCACAACAACGGGAACGGAGGGAAGGAGACAGTCATGCCGCACGCCATCGGTCGCCGCCATCTGTTTGCCACTGCCGCGGTCGGGCTTGCCGCGCCCGCCATCCTGCGGCGCGCACACGCTGCCGACGCGGCGGTGCAGCTTATCAGCCACCGCTATCCTGGGTTGGAATACTACGCCGACAAACTGAAGTCGGCGCTGCCGAACGTCGCGGTGGACACGCGACTGATGCAGGCACCCGACGCCATCCAGTTGCAGCGGCTGGCGCTGTCGTCCGGCTCCTCGCAGCTTGACATATTGTGGGCCAACAGCATCACCCTCGCCTCCTATGCCAAGAGCGGCTGGCTGGAACCGCTGGATGATCTGTGGGCGAAGCACAAGGACGAGTTCAATCTCGGCGACTACAACCAGGGTTCGGTCGCCGGCTGCTCGTACGACGGCCACATCTACGGTATGCCACTCACCACCAACACCATGCTCTATGCCTACCGCTCCGACCTCTACGACGAGAAGGGCCTGCAGCCGGCGAAGACGTGGGAGGACTACATCGCCAATGCCAAGGCGCTGAACAGCCCGCCGCGTCGTTATGGCGTGGTGCTGGCGCTGAAGAGCGACATGGTGAACAACGAGATGCAGTCGGTGATGAACACGGTGGGCGACGGCTGGTTCGACAAGGACTGGCGCCCAACCTTCAACGACGAGCGCGGCGTCAAGGCGGTGGAGACCATCAAGCGTCTGGCGCAGTACTGCGTGCCGGGCTTCACCGCCGTGCACAACGACGAGCACACGGTGGACATGAGCCAGGACATCGCGGCGCAGGGCCAGCAATGGGCGACGCGCTGCGCGACGATGGACAATCCCGAGAAATCGCGTGTCGTGGGCAAGATCAAATGGACGGTGATGCCGGACGGTGGCAAGCAGGTGATGATCAGCGACACCTATTGCATCTCGCGCTTCGCCGGGAAGGACAAGGACATGCTGTTCCGCCTGCTGGCGAGCGCGCTGCGCGAGGAGAACCAGCGGGGCGGCGCCGCGCTGATGACGCCGCCGCGCAACGCGGTGCTCAACGATCCGGCGTTGCAGGCGAAATACCGCTGGTACCCCGCGGTGTCGCAGTGTCTCGCGATCGGCAAACCGCTGCCGGCGCTGGCGGAATTCTCCGAAGCCTCGGAGATCATCAACAAGCGCATCGTGCAGGCTGTCGTCGGGCAGATGGAGACCAAGGCGGCGCTCGATGCGGCGGCGACCGAGGTGCAGGCCATGCTGGCGCAGCGAGGCTACTACAAGTAATCGCCGACGCCGGAGTGCCCGATGTGGTTGTTCATGGTGCCCAGCCTCGCGGTGATGACCGTGGTGCTGGTCTATCCGCTCGCTTCGGCGATCTACTACAGCTTCCTGCGCTACTACCTCGGTGGCGGAGCGCCGCAGTTCATCGGGCTCGCCAACTATGTCGAGCTGCTGGGCGATGAACGATTCTGGGGCGATCTGCTCAACACGGTCATCATCGTCGGCGCGAGTGTCGCGTTGCAGCTCGTCATGGGCATGGCGCTCGCCCTGGCGCTCTACGCTGCGACACGCGGCGTGCGGCTGATCTCGCTGCTGAATTTCCTGCCGAACGTCGTCACGCCGGTGGTGGGTGCAATCTTCCTGAAATGGATTTTCATCGGCCGATTCGGACTGCTGGATGCCACGCTGATCTCGCTTGATATCTTCCCACCAAACTGGCTGGGCGATCCGGTGTGGGCGAAGATCACGCTGATCCTGGCCGATACCTGGAAATTCATGCCATTCCTGATGCTGGTGCTGTATGCCGGCTTGCAGGCGTTTGATATCCAGTTGCTGGAAGCTGCCTCGATCGACGGCGCCAACGCCTGGCAACGGCTGCGCTATGTCATTCTGCCGATGATGAAGCCGCTGATCCTGTTCGTGGTGTCGATCCGCGCGATGGATGCGTTCCGCTTTTTTGACCTTGTGTATGTGCTGACCAATGGCGGCCCTGGCACGGCGACCGAGACGGTGACGCTCTACACCTACCAGATCGGCTTTCGCATGCTGGAGGTGGGCAAGGCGTCGGCACTCGGGGTGATCACGTTGATCATCGTCGCGGCGATGATCGCCGGCCTGATCCTGCTGATGCAGCGCCGCGGGCGGGAGGCGTTCTGAATGCTGCGCGCATCGCCATGAACCGCCGCGCCAGCTTCCAGGTTCCGCTGCTGATCGCGCTCGGCGTGTTCACGCTGATCAACCTGATCCCGATCCTGTGGGGCTTCCTGATCTCGATCAGGCAGCCGGCGGATGCCTTCGCCATCCCGCCGAAGCTGATCTTCGATCCGACGCTGATCTTCCATTACCAGGTCTGGATCGAACGCGGATTCCTCGGCTTCCTGCTCAACAGCCTGATCATCGCCACGGGCACCATCTGCATATCGGTGCCGATCGGCACGCTGGCGGCCTACGGCCTGGCGCGCACGCACGCGCGGCATTCGCGCTCGCTGCTGTTCGGCCTGCTGGCGGTGCGCATGTTCCCGCAGATCCTGCTCGCAATCCCGTTCTTCGTGATGGCGCGCACGCTCAACCTGATCGACAGCTACTGGATGATGATCCTGGCGATGGTGGCGATCAACCAGCCGTTCACCGTCTGGCTGATGCGCAGCTTCTTCATGGACGTGCCGGTGGAGCTGGACGAGGCGGCGCTGATCGACGGCTGCAACCGCTGGCAGGCATTCCGCCTGATCGTGCTGCCGACGGTGCGTCCCGGGCTTGCCGTCACCGCGCTGTTCAGCGCGCTGCTGGCCTACAACGAGTTCCTGTTCGCGCTGATCCTGACCGGCAGCCGGACCAAGACGCTGCCGGTGGCGATCGCCGAATACGGTGGCGAGGACATCAGCTACTGGTCGCTGTCCGCGGCCGGCGCGATAGGGATCATGCTGCCGGTCGTGCTGTTCACCATTGCCGTGCAGCGCAACCTGATCCGCGGGCTGACATTCGGCGCCGTGAAGGGATAGACTGCGCCCGCAAAGACCGCAGGGGAACGATCGGATGAACGTCGACGTGCGTGATATCGCGCCGGCCTCGCACGCCCTGCCGTCGCGCGTCGATGAGACGCGGCGGCGTCAGGTGTTCTTCGGCAACGCGCACGCGCTTTACGGAGGCTGAATGCTGCCATCGCTGTTCATCAGCCACGGCTCGCCGATGCTGGCGCTGCGCCCTTCGCCGGCGCGCGACTTTCTCGCCGGGCTCGGTGCACAACTGCAGCGGCCGAAGGCGATCGTCGTTGCATCCGGCCATTGGGAGACCGAGCGGCCGGAAGTCAGTGCTGTCGCGGTCAACGACACGATCCACGATTTCTACGGCTTCCCGCCGGCGCTCTATGCGATCCGCTATCCGGCGCCGGGTTCGCCGGAGCTGGCCGAGCGCATTGCCGGGTTGCTGCGTCAGTCTGGACTCACGGTGGAGATCGATCACGAACGCGGTCTCGATCACGGCGCCTGGGTCCCGCTGTCGCTCATGTATCCCGACCACGACATCCCGGTACTGCAACTGGCGCTACAGAGCTGGCTCGGCCCGCCGCACCATTTGCAACTCGGCCGAGCGATTGCCGCGTTGCGAGAGCAGGATGTGCTGCTGATCGGCTCGGGCAGCTTCACGCACAATCTGGCCCGCCCCCGCGCGCCCGACCAGGATGCGCCGCCGCCGCCCGACATCGTCGCTTTCGCGGACTGGATGCATGCGGCGCTGACCGGGCAGCGCGTAGATGACCTGCTGGACTATCGCCGCAAGGCACCTTACGCCGCCTTGCAGCATCCGACGGAGGAACACCTGTTGCCGCTGTTCGTCGCGTTGGGCGCGGCAGGCGAGGGCGCGCGCGCGACGCGGCTGCACGCCAGCACGACATGGGGCACGTTGCGGATGGACGCCTACAGTTTCGACGGCTGATGCGGCTGTTCCTCTACGGCACGCTGCTTGCGCGTCTGGCGGCCTACGAAGGCCCGGCCTATCGCCTGACGCGGGTTGTCGTTCAGACGCCGAACGGCAAGACTGCCGCACACACCTGGATCGCGCCGGGCGGCACACGCCTCCCGTGGAAGGAATGAGCCATGTTGCAGCCACCGCCGGCCCGACCCGGCATGCGCGAGGACGAAGTCGACACGCCCGCGCTGCTGATCGATCTCGACGCGTTCGAGGCCAATCTCGATCACATGGCAGAGCTTCTGGCGCCGACCGGGGTGAAGCTCCGTGCGCACGCCAAGACCCACAAATCGCCGGTGATCGCCAAGCTCCAGATGGCGCGCGGCGCGGTCGGCCAATGCGTGCAGAAGGTGGCCGAGGCCGAGGCGCTGGCGTGGGGCGGCATTTCCGACATCCTGGTGAGCAACGAGGTGGTGGGCGCGTCGAAGCTCGCGCGCCTCGCCGCGCTGGCGGGCATCAGCAAGGTCGCGGTGTGCGCCGATGACGCGGCGCAGGTCGCCGCGATCGAAACCGCCGCGGCCGACGCCGGTATCCGTCTGCCGGTGCTGGTGGAGATCGACGTGGGGGCCGGCCGTTGCGGCGTTGCCCCCGGCCCCGACGCGGTGGAACTGGCGAAGCGCATCGCGGCGTCGAAGCATCTGATCTTCGGCGGATTGCAGGCCTATCACGGCAGCGCACAGCACAAGCGCACCGTGGCCGAGCGCCGCACAATGATCGCCAATGCGATCGATGCCTCGCGCCGCACCGTCGAGCAGCTTCGCCAGCAGGGGCTGGCTTGCGCGATCGTCGGCGGCGCGGGCACCGGCACGTTCCAGATCGAATCCGCGTCCGGCGTCTACAACGAAATTCAGGCCGGCAGCTACGTGTTCATGGACGCCGACTATGCGCGCAACCTGGACGAGGTCGGCGCGCCGATCGGCACCTTCCGCCATTCGCTGTTCGTGCTGGCGACCGTGATGAGCGTGCCGCACAAGGGCATCGCCGTGGTGGATGCGGGGCACAAGGCGGTCGCGGTGGACAGCGGGCTGCCGGTGATCTGGCAGCGGCCGGACATCCGCTATGTCGGTGCCTCCGACGAACACGGCAAGCTGGAGGTCGCGTCAGAGACCGTTGCACCGAAGCTCGGCGAGAAGTTGCGGCTGGTGCCGGGCCATTGCGATCCGACGGTGGACCGCTACGACTGGTATGTCGGCGTGCGGAATGGGCGGGTGGAGTGTCTCTGGCCGATCGCGGCAAGGGGCGGGATGCATTGAGTGAAGGACCAGCCTTCCTACTGGCGGCCCTACTGGCGGCGTGGGTCGTGATGGGTATCGCGGCGCTCAACCCATCCTACGCCGCAGTTTGTAGGATGGGTTGAGCGCAGCGATACCCATCATTCCGGTGGGATTCCAGTCATGCTGGTCAACGCAAAATCATGCGAAGCCGTCAAGGCACGCTCGGTGCTCTCTGTGTCTCTGTGGTGTATCTTCCTGCGGAATGGACGGCCCCCCGGGGCCCGGCCGGTGACGCCGCCAACCCATACACCCCCCGTTCGGTCGCCAGCGGCGCAAACCGGCTGGTGATGCCCAGCACGGTCTCGGCTCCGCCGAGATACAGCATCCCGTCACCCGGCATCTGCTGCGCGACAGCGTCCAGTACCTGCGTCTTGGTCGGCTGATCGAAATAGATCAGCACGTTGCGGCAGAACACCACGTCGAACTGGCCGAGCGGGCGCAGGTCGGCGAGCAGATTCCATTCGCGGAACTGCACCATGGCGCGGATGGCGTCACTGATCCGCCAGCCGGCTTCCTCCTTGCGAAAGTAGCGCATCAGCATCTGCACGGGCAGGCCGCGCTGCACCTCGAACTGGGTGTACAGCCCGTCGCGTGCCCGCCCTACCTGGTCGCGCGCGAGGTCGGTGCCGATGATCTCAATTCGGCGGTTGGCGATGCTCTGGCGGCATTCCGAGACGATCATGGCGATCGAATAAGCCTCCTGCCCCGAGGAGGACGCGGCGGACCACACGCGCAGCGGACTACCCGCCGGTCGCGATGCAATAAGACGTGGCAGCGCCTGGCTGCGGAAATGCTGAAACGGCTTGTCGTCACGGAAGAAGAAGCTTTCGTTGGTGGTCATCGCCTCGACCACCTGGCGCACCAGCGCGTCGTTGCTTGGCATGCGCAACCGATCAGCCAGCGAGGCGAGATCGCGCAACTTCTCGCGCTTCAGGATCGGCGCAAGGCGAGTCTCCAGCAGATAGAGCTTGTCGGTCCCGATCACCAGACCGGAGCGGCTCTTGAGCAGCGTCGCGTAGGTATCGAAGGCGGAAGCCGACAGTGCCTGGCTCATGCGCGCGCCGTCCGCAGCAGCTCGAGCAGCTTCGGCGCGATGCGCGGCAGCGGCAGGACCGCATGGCACAGTCCCGCTTGCGCCACCGCGCCGGGCATTCCCCAGACCACGCTGGTCGCTTCGTCCTGAGCGACGGCGCTGCCGCCGGCATCGATCACGCGGCGCGTGCCTGCCAGGCCGTCCTGACCCATGCCGGTGAGCATCGCCACCAGCACGCGCCCGTCGCAGGCGGCGGCGGCGCTGCGCAGCATCGGATCGACCGAAGGGCGGCAGAAATTCTCCGGAGGATCGGAACTGAGGCGTGCCGTCAGGCTGCCACGCGCGCCGTTCACCAGCAGGTGGTGATTGCCGGGAGCCAGATAGATGCGTCCGGCCTGCAGCGGCTCGCCATCCTTTGCCTCGGCACATGGCAGGCCGCCCAGCTTGGCGATATGCTCCGCGAGTATCGGGGTGAACGTCGCAGGCATGTGCTGGGTCAGCACGACAGGCACGTTGAGCGTCTTGCCCAGTCCCTGCACCAGGATGAACAGCGCCTGCGGTCCACCGGTGGAACTGCCGACGGCGAGGAGACGCGGCGGGATCATGGGAGCCGGACGCAGGTACAGCCGAACGGTTTCGCGCACCGGCAGAGCGACACGTCGGCGCAGGCGGGCCAGTCCCTTGACCTTTTCCACCAGCTCGCGACTGAACGTGTCATCGCCATTCGCCGCCGAAGGCTTCGGCACGTAGTCCGCAGCCCCAAGCCGCAGGGCACGCAACGCGATGTCCGCCCCACGCGTCGTCAGCGCGGAAGCCATGATCACCTTGAGGCCGGGGTCGGCTCGCAACAACAGCGGCAGCGCCGTCATCCCGTCCATGACCGGCATCTCGATGTCGAGCACGAGCACATCGACCGGCGTGCGTTTCAGCGCTTCGATCGCCATCTGTCCGTTGGCTACGCGCGCGACGACCTGCACCGCCGGATCGGCTTCGAGTATGCGCGTAACGGCTCCGCGGATCACCGCCGAATCATCGCAGACCATTACACGCACGGCAGCCGATCCGTTCGGTTCCGGCACCGCTCGCGCAGGCGTGATCACAGCAGGCCGACCTGCTCGAACTTGCCGACGAGGATCTCCTCGTCGAACGGCTTCATGATGTATTCCTGGGCGCCGTTGACGATTGCCTGCTCGATCGCCGACATCTCGGTCTCAGTCGTGCAGAACACGACGGGCGGTTTGTCGGGCCCATATTCGGCACGCAGCTGCTTGAGAAAATCGAGCCCGTTCATGACGGGCATGTTCCAGTCCAGCAGGACGCAATCCGGCATCCGCAGACGGCAGGCGTGCAGCGCCTGCTGACCGTCTGCCGCCTCGGCCACGCCAAAGCCATGGGCCTCGAGTATGCGTCGTGCGACCTTGCGCACCACGCGGCTGTCGTCCACGACGAGGCAGATGCGCGTCATGCGACGCGGGCTCAAGCCGTTTCGCTGAACGCGAGCAGCTTGCCGACGTCGAGCACCACCAGCAGCCGGTTCTCCAGCCGGTAGATGCCGCTGCTGAATTGTGCCCAGCTTGGCGGCAGCGTCGGCGGGTTGCGCTCGAATGCGCTCGCCTTCAGGCTCATCACCTCGGAAACCTGATCGACCAGCAACGCATAGAGCTCGCCGCCTTGATCTGCGACGACGGACATGCGCGGCGTGCCGGCAGGTGCCGGCGGCAGGTGCAGGCGCTCCCGCAGGTCGATCGCAGTGACGATGCGTCCGCGCAGATTGAGGCTGCCGGCGATCTCCGGCGGAGCGAGCGGTATGCGCGTGATCGCCTGCTCGCCGAGGATGTCGCGCACGCCGAGCACGGGAACGCCGCAAAGCTGGTCCGCCACGGTCAGGGTGACGAACACACGCTCCTCATCAGCGGCGAGGTCAGGCCGATCGAGGACGTCTGCGGTCATGCGTCTTCTCATTCTGCTCCTTCTGCTCCGTCAGTCACTGTGCACCCGGTGATCTTCCATATGCTCTGCCAGCATCTGCTTGAATGGCCCCAGGTCAGCGGCATCCCACGTCTGGTCGAAACCGGCCGGCGCATGTCCGCTCGCGCGCACAAAGATTACGGTGTACTCTGGCAACAATTTGCGGACCGCGACGTCGATGATCCGATAGAAGCGATCGCTTTCCAGGTAGATCCGATCGAGCGCGTCATCGACGCGCATGACCGATCCGGAGATTCCTGGTGCATGCAACTCGATCAGGAACGAGCGTGGGACCGATTCTGCCAGCTTTCGTTCGGCATTGTCCGCGGCGATGTCCAGTGCCCGCAGGAACAGCGCTCGGAAGTCGTTCTTGGTCATGGCTCATGGCCCTCCGGCAAAATCTCGGGCGGCGTCATGGCACTATAGACCATCGGCAACTGCGGCTGCGCTCGTCGGCGCCTGCATCGTACCGTTGGACATCGGCCGGATTCCGCTCGCTCATGCCGCCGCGATCGGTTCGGCCAGGCATTGCCGCAGGCTGGCGATCAGTGCCTCACGCTGGAATTTCGCGACGTAGTCGGTGAAGCCGGCGTCGCGACCCGCCTCGATGTCACGCGGATCGGCGTGCGCCGAGAGGGCGATCATCGGCAGCGCTGCCCAGGAACCGCCGGCGCGCACGGCGCGGGCGAAGTCGAGCCCGTCCATGTCCGGCATTTCGATATCCGAGACGATGACGTCGAACATCACGCCCGCCTCGCGCAGATGGAGCGCCTCGGCCGCGCTGGGCGCCGCGGTCACGCGGTAGCCGGCGGCCCCCAGGGTTGGCATCAGGAGCTGGCGGAAGAAGTCGCTGTCCTCGACCACCAGCACGCGACGCACATTGTCGCGATTCGCCGTCCCCGCCGCACCGTGGAACCAGTCCTGCCAGGCTTGCGTCAGCCAGTAGCCGGTATCGATCACGGCGGTGGCATCGCCGCCGATCACGGCCGTGCCCAGCAGGCCAGGCCGGGCACCGGACAACTCGATGTTGAGCCGGTCCTCCACCACGTCGATGATTTCGTCGACCATCAGGCCCATGCTGCGGTCGTGGTCGTTGAACACCAGCACCGGCTGGTGCGGCTTGTCGGTGTCCGGATTGTCCGACAACGCCACCAGCGGCATCAGCTTCCCGCGATACTGGGTGACCGGGGCGCCGCACGATATTTCGATCTTGTCGCGCGGGATGTCCTCCAATCGGGCGACCAGGCCCAGCGGCACCGCCATCTTCTGCTGGCTGCCGGCGCGGAACAGCAGCATCGCCGTCAGGCCGCTCGAGCGCCGCTGATCCGTCGTGCTTGCGGAGACCGCCTTGCTCGCTCCGCCGCCGCCGCCGATTCCGGTGGCGCGCGCGATTCCGCTGGGATCGAGGATCATGATCACCGATCCGTCGCCGAGGATCGTGTTGCCGCTGAACATCGTCACGTGGCGGAGAATGGGCGCCACGGGCTTCACCACGATCTCCTCGGTATCGAACACGCGATCGACGATGATGCCGAGGAGGTTGGCGCCCACCTGCGCGACCACGATGTAGGCTCCGCTGTCATCGCCGCGCGACGCCCCGAGCGCCAGCAGATCGTTGAGATTGACCAGCGGCAGCAGGCGGTCGCGCAGCCGGAGCACCGGCGTGTCGTTGATCCGTTCGATGACCGGTTGCGACGTGCCGGCTGCGTTATGGCCGCCGCCGGCTTGGTTCTGCGCGCGGACCAGCTCCACCACGCTGATCTGGGGAATGGCGAAGCGCTCTCCGCCGGCTGCCACGATGAGCGCGGAGACGATCGCCAACGTCAGCGGGATCTTGATGGTGAAGGTGGTCCCGGCGCCCGGCACGCTCTTCAGCTCGATCGTGCCGCCGATTTTCTCGATATTGGTCTTCACCACGTCCATCCCGACGCCACGGCCGGATACGGCGGTCACCACGGACGCGGTGGAGAAGCCGGGGCGGAAGATGAAGCGTTGCAACTGCGCCTCGGTCATGGCCGCCAGTTCCGCGTCGGTCGCGAGACCGTTCGCCAGCACCTTGGTGCGTATCCTGTCGAGCGGCAGGCCGCGGCCGTCGTCGGCAATCTCGATGATGATGTGGCCGCCTTCATGGAAGGCATTGAGCGTGATGTGGCCGGTCTCGGATTTGCCGGCAGCGCGGCGTTCGGCTGGCCTTTCCAGGCCATGGTCGCCGCTGTTGCGCACCATGTGCGTCAGCGGATCCTTGATCAGCTCCAGCACCTGGCGGTCGAGCTCGGTGTCCGCGCCGAGCATGGTCAGCTCGATCTTCTTGTCCATCTCGCGCGCGACGTCGCGCACCAGGCGTGGCAGCTTGTTCCAGGCATTGCCGATCGGCTGCATGCGTGTCTTCATCACGCCTTCCTGCAGGTCGGACGTGATGTGCGACAGGCGCTGTAGTGGCACGGTGAAGCCGCTGTTCTCCTGCGTGCGGGCAAGCTGAAGAAGCTGGTTGCGGGTGAGCACCAGCTCGCTGACCAGGGTCATCAGGTCTTCCAGCACATCGACGGTGACCCGGATGGTCTGCTGGGCGGCGATCGGTTCGCCCTGGGCGACTTCCGGTCCCGTTGGGGGTGCCGTTGGCGCCGGTGGCGGGGCGGGGCCCTGCACTGCCTCGGGATACGGCTCCGCCGGAGGCTGCAGGACCGGCGCGGCTTCGTCGGCCTCCGGTGCCGCCGCAGGCGGCGCGGGTGCCCGTTGCTGTGGCGCCTTGCCCAAGGCCGTGGCGTTCAGCGCGTCGACCAGCTCGCTGTCATCGCCTGCCGGTTCGGCTCCGCTGGCGGCCAGCCCGGCGAGGATTGCCTTCACCTGGTCGACCGCCATCAGCACGAGGCTGATCATGTCGGGCGTCACCGTCAGGACGCCGTCCCTCACCTTGCCAAGCACGTTCTCGGCGGCATGCGCCACATGCTCGAGCCGGGGCAGGCCAAGGAAGCCGCAGGTGCCCTTGATGGTGTGCACCAGGCGGAAGATCAGCGACAGCGTCTCGCCATCGTCCGGCGTGCGCTCCAGCTTCACCAGGGCGACATCCAGATCGGCGAGGCCCTCGTTGGTCTCGGTCAGAAAGTCAGCGAGCAGATCGTCCATGGCAGCCCTCGCGAGCCCGGCAAGTCGCGGGCGGGGCGCCATCCTGGTCCGATGCTGGCGAAGAAACAGTAAACCGCTGGCTGGTGATCAGTGGTCAGCGGTCGGGAGGCGACTGCCAATGGTCCTGGAACGACAGCAGCAGTGGCGGCAGGGCAGCGTCGTTTCCGGCACCGGCAGGCATCAGCATCGACAGCCTTATGCCGTGTTGGCGCGCGATCAGGGCGGTCAATGGCGCCTGCAGGTGGCGCGCACTGATCGCCGCCGCCCAGGCCGCTGCCTCGTCGGTCAGGCACGCGCCAAACCCCGGCGGCCAGGCCGCCCGTGGACCCGCTATCGTCACCAGCACGTTGCTCGCCGGCGAGCCCGACAACGCGACGATGCCGCCGCCCGGCAGGCTCTCGGCAGCCAGAAGCAGCACGTTCAGGATCAGGCGGCCCGCCGCGGGAGAGAATACCGCCTCGGGTTGCATGCCGACGAGGTCCAGCCGCAACCGCCGGCTGGCCGACAGGCTGTCGGCGAAGGTCTGGAGCTGGAGCAGGTCCAACGGCTCGCTATCCTGCCCCCAGGCAGCGCGCAGCAGTTTGAGCCGCTGCGTCAGTTCGACGGCGGTCTCCTCGGCCACCGCCAGCGTCTCGCTCTCCGCCTGCTCCTCGCGGGCGATTTCCAGCACGCCGATCAGCGAGCCCAGCAGGCCACTCAGGTCATGGCAGAGTCGTGAGCACAGCAACTCGGCCAACTGCAGAGACCCGCTCATGCCGCCCACCCGCCCATTTCCCAGCGGCCCTTGTTTGCCGCGCTTGTCACGCATGAATTACGATGCGGGAATGCAAGAGTCGAGTGCTGCCGGGATTCGCTCCCAATCATACACGCCAAAGGTTGTGGCCGACCTAACGATGCCGCGACCGCTCGCCGCCGATGCGCCCATGCCGGGGGCTCTTGAACCTCACGCCGGGATGGCGCAAGTCAACAGCCTGAAAGGAGCCGCATGACCCCATGATCGATCCGTTCGGGCGCTCCATCACCTATCTGCGTGTCTCGGTCACCGACCGCTGCGATCTCCGCTGCGTCTACTGCATGGCCGAGGACATGACGTTCCTGCCGAAGCGGGAGGTGCTGTCGCTCGAGGAGCTGGACCGCATCTGCGCCGCCTTCATCCGCCTGGGGACCAGCAAGATCCGCATCACCGGCGGCGAGCCCCTGGTCCGGCGCGACGTGATGACCCTGTTCCAGAGCCTTGGCGCGCGCTTCGGCGATGGCCTGAAGGAGCTTGTCGTCACCACCAACGGGACGCAGCTCGCGAAGCTCGCCGACGGCCTCCACGCGGCGGGCGTGCGGCGGATCAACGTCTCGCTCGACACGCTCGATCCACGGAAATTCACCGAGATCACCCGCTCGGGGAAGATCGGCCAGACTCTGGACGGCATCTTCGCCGCCAAGGCCGCCGGACTCGCGATCAAGATCAACGCGGTCGCGATGAAGGGCGTAAACGAGGACGAGTTCGACGACCTGCTCGCCTGGTGCGGCGATCACGGCTTCGACCTCTGCCTGATCGAGACGATGCCGATGGGCGACATCGCCGGCGACCGGACGGAACAGTACCTGCCGCTCTCCATCGTGCGCTCGCGCCTGCGCCGGCGCTGGACGTTGCAGGAGACCGACTACCGCACCGGCGGACCGGCACGGTATTTCGACGTGGTGGAGACCGGCCGGCGCATCGGGTTCATCACGCCGATGACGCACAATTTCTGCGAGAGCTGCAACCGCGTGCGGCTGACCTGCACCGGGACGCTTTATATGTGCCTGGGCCAGGATGACCAGGCCGACCTGCGCCGTGTGCTGCGCGACGGCGCGACCGACGCCGAGCTGGACGACGCGATCCGCGAGGCGATCAGCCGCAAGCCGAAGGGGCATGACTTCGTGATCGACCGCCGCCACGACCGCCCCGCGGTGGCGCGGCACATGAGCGTCACCGGCGGCTGATACCGGACCCGCACACCCCCTCCCCAACCCTCCCCCGCTTCGCGGGAGAGGGGGTTCAAAGCGCCCCCTCTCCCGCGAAGCGGGGGAGGGTTGGGGAGGGGGCCTACTTGTCGGTCCCGATCTCCGGGAAGTTGGCCGAGAGCAGCGTGGCGGGCGCCTTGCCGACGCCGGAGTGTGCCCAGTAGAGCTCGTTGCCATAGGCCATCACCGGCTTGGCCACCGCGTGGACGCTGGCGACCGCGACACCCTGCGCCGGGCTCGCGGTGAAGAACGTCTGCACGGCGAACGTGTCGACATAGGCCCCCATGCGATAGGTCGCGACCTTGAGGAACGACCGGCTCCACAGTGACAGGCGCTGCAGCTCGCGATCGGCGTTCGCCGCGTCGGCTTGCGCGAGCTGATGCTGCAGCACGGTCGGGTCGATGGCGCCGGCGGCGGCGAGCGCCGCGAGCGGCGCGTGGGTCTGCGCCTCGGTCGCCGACGCTACGGCGTCGCCGTCCCATGGCCAGGGCGTTGACGGGACCGGCAGCGCAAGGCGCCCGCGCACACCGAGTTCGAGCGGTTCCTGCACCAGGTCCGCCCAGTCCTGCAGCGCTGTCGCCAGCTCCGGCGATGCTACGGGCTCGCCGCCAGCCGGGGGCGCGAAGTAGTAGCGAGCATCGAGGAAATTCTCCTGCGTGCGCGCCCGGACGCCCACCATCGCGAGGACCGGCGGCACGCTGACCCCCTGCTCGGCCAGCCGGTCCCGGGCACTGGCCCAGAGCGAGTTGCCTTGCGGGTTGTCCAGCGCCGGCACTACGCGCTTGCCATAGGCGCAGAAGCCATCCTCGGGCGTGTCATAGCGGGTGACCGCGAACACGATATCGCCGCGCCTGCACTCGGCGGGCGATCCGAGGATTGCGGCGGTCTTGGCGGCATTGCTGTGGATCACCACCAGGCCGCGCAGCGTGCCGCCGTCTGACTGGCCGAGCACGGTGCCGGTCACGTCGGCTTCGGTGGCGGTGGCAAGCACGCTCCACCGGCCGGCCGGCAGTGGCACCTGCTTGCCGTCCACTTCGAACACGTGCTGGGCAGCCAGCGCGATGGAAGGCAACTGGTCGGAGTTGGCCGCGAGCCGGACAGGCGCATCGTTGCCGGCAGGCGGACCGTCATGCCTCGCATTGCCCGTGGGTGTGGCGGTGGGCGTGGCGACGAATTGCATCACTGGGGTCGGGCTCGGCCACTCCCAGGCCAGCTCGTTGCCGAGATAGACCCCGCTGTGCGTGAACGACTGCCAGAACGAGATGATGGCGCCGAGATAGAGGTCGCCGGCGGCAATGCTGGAGACCACGAAGGTGAACGTCGTCGCCGGCAGCCGGTAGGTCGCCAGCTTGTAGAGGCCGAGGCGCAGCGCCGAGATTTGCTCCTGCGGCGCCGCCACGTCGGCCGGTACGGCGACGACCGCGAGCGCCGGCATCGGCGGCACCTGTCCGACTGGGTCGCGCAGCGCGGCCACGGCGGATTTCCGTGCCGTCTGCGCCCATTCGCCGAGTTCGGCGATCACCGCGCGGTGGGCGTGGTCCTGCTGGGTGTCGGGGGCGAACCAGGCGGCGGGGTCCGGCCTGGGCGGCGCGATGCCGTAGCGGATGTCGAGCACGTCGCGGCGGTCGCTCACGCGGAACCCGGCGATCAGCGTCCAGGGTGGCAGCGAAGCAGACAGACGCGCGGCGGTGTCCGTCGCGCCGAGTGCCGGCAGCCCCGAGCGGAGCAACTGGCCGCGGCGGAGTGCGACGACGAAGGAGCAGGCGTTGTGCAGGTTGCGCGGCTCGCCGGCGCTCTGGAACAGGCTGCGATCGGCGGCGCATTCGCGCGGTTGGCCCCAGCCGGCGCGCACCGGCAGGACGTTGGTATGGATGAGCAGGAACTCGTCTTGGCCGGGGTTGGGGCGCAGCAACAGCACGCCGCCGATGGCGCCGTATGGGCCTGGGTCCTGGTCGGCCGCCTGGCCGAAGCCGGCGGATGCGACCTGCCACTCGCCGGGCGGCAGGGGGATGGGCTTGTCCAGCAAGTTGATGGAGCCCGAGACGCGCTGCCCGATCTGCGGCAGCGAGGCGGCGAGGGCCACGGCGCAGGTGAGATGCAGCAGCAGGAGGGAGAGAAGGAGGCGTCTGGTCACCGTGGCCCCGTGCGAATGGTGTTCCGGTGCATGATCGCACGGATTGGGGGCGGCTGGGTATCGAAGGATTGCCGGCAATGATATGGCTTCGATCCCCGCCGCGCCTGCGCAAAATCAACGGATGGCGGTTTCGATCGGACCCGAGGGACGCCCCCCGGGTGCCGCCACCACGCTGCAGGCGCTGGAGCGTTCAGCCAGGTAATTTCCCATCAGGCTGTCGCCGCGGTGCGTGCGGCATCATTTCTTCCCTTGAACAGAACGGATTCATTGTGATTCCGCGCGACCGACTGTAAGCTCCTATCTAGGCGGACGATCTGTGCCTGTCCTGCAAGCGTCGGCTGACCTGCATGCGAACAAGCCGGCAATCAAGCTCTCATCCTGGCCATGGGGTTATGGTTGGCCGCAAATCCCTCAACTGAAGATTACCTTGCCTTTTCTGAGCTAGCTTATGAGCTGCTGGGTGGCAGTTGACGTCACCCCGATTCCGTTAGGTTGGTCCGAGCTAGAGCCCGCTGTTGATCCGGACGGCATGACCGCCGTTGCATTCAAGAGCGATCTGACCCAGCAGATCGTGGTCTCGTATCGGGGTTCGGTTACGCTCCATGATTGGGGTGTGGCGGATACGGAGCTCGCAGGTGGTATTCGGCCGGACCAATTCAATGCGGCGGAGCAATTCGCGCAAAAGATCGAACGTGAGAATTCCGGGTACACGCTATTCGTCACCGGCCACTCTCTGGGCGGGGCTGAGGCGGAGGACGTCGCCTCCACGCTGAATCTTGGCGGTGTCACATTTGCTGCGCCGGGCGTCAGCAGCTTGATATCTACTGCCCCGATCCCTGCCGACCCAGCCTTAACGGATTATGTCATCGCTGCCGATCCGGTAGGCAACTATACTGGCCTTGCCGGATGCCATGTCGGGTCTGTGGTGACACTCCCGACTGTCACGTACTTGAGCAACATCCTCTTCGGTGGTCTTCTCGGCCTTCTTACCCCCGGCGGCCCCGCTGCAGCATACGTAGGCTTGGCCGCTGCGACATCACACCTGCTCTCTAGCTACGGTCAGGCGCTTCTGGATGCGGGGCGCATTCCCTTCGATCCTCTGTCCGGCTCAATCTTTGCCTTCGGCGACCTCGCCTCAATCTATCACAACATACTCAACGCGTACGCCGGAACCACGGTGCAAACCGCTATCGACAACTCTGGCGATACACTGACAGTGAATGGTGACGGCACAGGAACCTTCTCAGATACGAGTGGCGGCACCCTGTCTGACGTAGCCGTGCCTGCTGGCCTTACATTTGCGGTTCCGCCTACTGGCCCGTTCACGGTATCCGGCTCGGTCACCAATGCCGGGATACTGCAAGTGGTGTCCGGCGGCACAATTAATGTGATCGGCGGTACGATTACTGGCGGCACGATCAGTGCCGACAAGGGCGGGACGGTGAGCGTCGGCAGCGACGGCATCTTCGATGCCGTTGTGCTCGCCGGTGACGGCACGGGAACGTTCCAGGGAACGGGCGGCGACATTGACTACTACTACGACCGCCACGGCGGAATCCTGCAGGATGTGTCGCTGCAGGCAGGTGAGACCTTTACTGCCACTGGCGACACGGAGCTGCGCGGCACGATCGTCAACAGCGGGACACTCGGAGGTGTCTTCGCGGCAGACGGGACGGTGGTACTGACCGGCGGGGGCCAGGCCAGCGGACAGTTCAGTTCTGCCGCCTACGTGCGCTTCGCGAACCGTTCAACGTCGGCCGCCGAGCTGATCAACGTCGACAACACGCTTGCCGGCAGCGGCGGCACTTACGGAAACGACCTGACGCTGGTGAACCAGAGCGGCGGGTTGATCGACGCCGATCTGCCCGGGCAGGCGTTCTCATTGAACGCCGCCACGGTCAACCAGGGTCTCGTCGAGGCGAGCAACGGCGGCCTGATGGGCATTGGTGGAACGTTCGACAATGCCGGCGGCACGCTTGTAGCGATGTCCGGCGGCTTGGTTCAGGTGGTGGCTGGCGGCATCATCGAGGGCGGCCCCCCGGTGCGGGCCAACGGCGGGACGGTGGCGTTTGCCGGCGGCAGCATGATTGGCGGGACGGTCGCCGCCATCAACGGCGGCACGGTATCGGTGGGGCAAGACGGCACGCTCGACGGGGTTGTTCTGACCGGAGACGGCACCGCCCCGTATCAAGGCACCAACAGCGACGACCCGTATTATTCCTATTTTATGGGTGCCGGCGCGCTGCAGGGCGTGAAGATCAGCACGGGCGTCGCCTACACGGCGCTGTCGCACAACATCACCGTGCTGCGCGGCACGATCGCCAATGGTGGGACGCTGGCCGCGGCATCCGGCGGCTATTTCGCCATCGACGGCCCGGTGACACTGACCGGCGGCGGCGCGCTGCAACTCGGCGGTGGCGCGCTCAATGGCGCCGCGGCCTTTGGCTCCGACGGCCTGCACCTGTCGGCCGACCCCGACCTGCTGATCAACGCCGACAACACGATCGGCGGGTTCGGCCAGGTCAGCAGTGATCTGACGAACCGGAGCGGCGGTGTCATTGATGCCAACCTGTCCTACCAGAAGCTCTACCTCGGGGGTGCCGTCAATAACCAGGGCCTCGTTAAAGCAAACAACGGTGGCATACTGGACATCACCGGTACCTTCGACAACGACGGTGGCATGATCGAAGCGCTGTCGGGCGGCGTGGTGACTGCTACCGCGATTCGAAATGGCTCGGTGTTCGCCATTTTCGGCGGTACGATCGTTGTAAGCGATAGTCTAGTGGTGGGCGATGAGAGCCTTGGTCATCTGCTGGTCGAGAGCCAGGGCACAGTGGAGACCGGCGGAAATGCCGGCACCGACCCTATCCAAGGCCTCGACTTGGCGCTGGTCGCTGGCACCGCGGGCAAGGCGACGGTCACAGGCAGCAAGTCTCTGCTCACCAACACCGGCCGCTTTATCGTGGGTGATGCCGGAACTGGCATCCTGTCGATTCAGAGCGGTGGCACCGTTATCACCACGCCCGGACCGGTTGCTGGCATCCCAGGTGCAGATATCGCTGCTCAAACGGGATCGGACGGATCGCATGCTAGCGTCGTTGGCGCAGGCTCAAATTGGCAGATCACCGGCCAACTGCTCGTTGGCAACGCTGCCGCCGGCTCTCTAGGGATCGCCGCCGGCGGGACAGTCACCGCCGGGCAAGTTGATGCGGGCGTGTTGGCCGGCAGTACGGGGATCATCTCGGTGGTGGGCACCGGCAGTAGCCTGGAGCTGACTGGCCAACTCACCATCGGTGATGCGGCCTCGGCCGAGTTGTTCATCCTCAACGGCGCAACTGTCAGCGCGAACAATGGCGACATCGGCGTGCAGGCCGGCAGCACCGGCAATGTCGACATCGAAGACACCGGCAGCCGGCTCAACATCGCCAACGACCTGAACATCGGCGAGGCCGGCGTCGGCGTGCTGACGCTGGGCAACAACACCGAGCTGACCGTCACCAACAACCTGAACATCGGCGCCAACGGCGTGCTGAACCAGTTCGGCGGCATCATCGACCCGAGCGTGGTGAACAACACCGGCCGCGCCGGCGGCAAGGGCGCGATCACCGCCACGGTGTCGATCGTTAACACCGGCACGCTGTTCGCCGCCAGCGGCACCGAGACGCTGGTCGCGCCGGTGAACACCGGAACCGGCGTGCTGGAGATCGATACCGGCGGCAACCTGACGGTCAATGCCGGCAGCGTCGCGGCCACCCAGACGGTGACGTTCACCGACGGGACGGGGATCCTGACGATCGGCACGCTCGGCGGGTTTGGCGCGACGATCGGCGAC
>JBGPND010000032.1:0-34902 GCA_041487355.1 Acetobacteraceae bacterium
CTCCGTGCTAACAGAAGGCGATAACGGGGGCGAAGCGGTCTGTCCTCTTGCGGTTGGATATATCAACTCGCCTACTGAAAGAAATGCAACGCCACCGATTAGTGCCCCAATGAGGAAAAGCGCAGGTTTTACCGCCCACATCGGCTGATCTCCCATTCTGGCCCAGCCGAAGCATACGATCCCAATAGGCGCCAAACCAACCAGCCACCACAGATATGATGCGAGATAGAACTCATCCTTGCTCATCTGGACCGCCCTCGGTCCAGCAAAAAAGGTGATGAATGCAATTGCCAGCGCGCCCGCGAATGCAAGAAATCCAGTGCCCATACGCGGAGTTCGTGCCTTGCTTCCAAACTTATTCACATAGATAGCCACCCCCGTTTCCTGTAGAAACCGATTCTACAGGATGGTTGGCCATCATCAGTGCGACGGCATCGGGAGTGCGAGTCCCGTTCCGCCATCAACAGAAATAGCAGGGAATGCGCGCTGGCGCTACGCCGCCAGCCGCCCCCGCTGCCAATAGCCGCACCAATCGACCGACACCGGCGCGGCCATCGCTAGTTCCATGATGCCTTGGACCTGCCGCCTATTGTCCACCCGGCGGTGATCCTCGCGCCACGCCGCCTCTTGGACATAGCGGACCAAGTAGGGGCCGGGCACATGGTGATGGTGGCCGTTGCTACATAATACCGATGATTCCTTGCTAGACGCGCTCGATCAGCGCTGCGATGCCCTGGCCGACGCCGATGCACATGGTGGCGATCGCGCGCTTGCCGCCGCGCGTCTCCAGCGCATTGAGCGCGGTCAGTGCCAGGCGCGCGCCCGACATGCCCAGCGGATGGCCAAGCGCGATCGCGCCGCCGTTCGGGTTCACATGCTCGGCATCATCCGGCAAACCAAGCTGGCGCATCACCGCCAGGCCCTGAGCGGCGAACGCCTCGTTCAGCTCGATCACGTCGATATCGCCGATCTTCAGCCCGAGCCGCTCCAGCAGCTTCTGCGTCGCGGGCGCCGGGCCGATGCCCATGATGCGCGGCGCCACGCCCGCGGTTGCCATCGCCACCACGCGCGCCCGCGGCGTCAGCCCGTGCCGCGCCGCCGCCTGCTCCGAGGCGATGATCAGCGCCGCGGCGCCGTCGTTCACACCGGAGGCATTGCCCGCGGTCACCGTGCCGCCCTGCTTGCGGAACGGCGCCCGCAGCTTGGCCAGCCCCTCCAGCGTGGTGTCGCCGCGCGGATGCTCGTCGCGATCCACCGTGACCGTGCCCTTGCGTGTGGCGATCTCCACCGGGGCGATCTCGCGGGCGAAGAAGCCGTTCTCCTGCGCGGCCTTGGCGCGCATCTGCGAGCGCCAGGCGAACGCATCCTGATCCGGCCGCGTGACCTGGAAATCCTCGGCGACATTCTCCGCCGTCTCCGGCATGGCATCGACGCCGTACTGCGCCTTCATCAGCGGATTGACGAAGCGCCAGCCGATCGTCGTGTCATACACCTCGGCGTTGCGGGAAAAGGCTTCGGTCGCCTTGGCCATGACGAACGGTGCGCGGGTCATGCTTTCCACGCCGCCGGCGATCATCAGTTCGGCGTCCCCGGCGCGGATGGCGCGCGCCGCGGTGCCGACGGCATCGAGGCCGGAGCCGCACAGCCGGTTGATCGTGGAGCCGGAAATATGCGCGGGCAGGCCGGCCAGCAGCGCCGCCATGCGCGCGACATTGCGGTTGTCCTCGCCGGCCTGGTTGGCACAGCCATAGATCACGTCGTCGAGCTGATCCCAGTCGACCGACTTGTGGCGCTCCTTCAGCACGCGCATCGGATGCGCCGCCAGGTCGTCCGTGCGCACATCCTTCAGCGCGCCGCCGTAGCGGCCGATCGGCGTGCGGACGAAGTCGCAGATGTAGGCGTCGGCCATGGCGTTCCTCCCGAGGTTGCAGTTTCCCGTTCGCCTAGGCCATCGCGGGGCGCTCGGCAAGCAGGGCCGCGCTTCACCCCCGGGCAATCGAGTGAATGATGGAAAGGCAGGCGATTACCTCAAGGTCCGCGCACCGCGCCTCCTGATACTGCCTTCACCGCTCGTGTTTTCACTCGTCACCCCCCGCGAAGCTTGTTCCCGCGCAGGCGGGGACAAGCTTCGCGGGGGGTGACGAGAACTTCCAGGCGCTCACTCGATTGCCCTGCGCTTCAGCCCAGCCGGCGCTGCACTTCGGCGCTTTCGGCAACGAGCCGCCGCACCAGTTCCGCCGCCGGAAGCCGGCGCGCGAGGCGGACGCCCTGGCCGGACCACAGCGCGAGACGCTCCGCATCGCCGGCCCGCGCCGCCTCGTTGCGCATCGGCCGGGTGAGGGCGTTCTGCAGCGGGAACGGCAACGGGCCCGCCGTGTCGGCCTCGCGCATGAATGCGTTGGCGAGGCCGCGCGCCGGCCGGCCGGAAAACGCACGCGTGATCGCTGTGGCATCCTCGCGGCCATTGAGCAGTGCCGCCTTGTGCGCCTCGGCGGTGCTGGATTCGTCGCAGACCAGGAACGCGGTGCCCATCTGGACCGCCGCGGCACCAAGCGCGCGGGCCGCGACGATGCCGCGTCCGTCCATGATGCCGCCGGAGGCGATCACCGGGATCGTCACGGCATCCACCACCTGCGGCACCAGGGCGAAGGTGCCGATCATCGCCGCCTCGAACGGCACCGCGAAGGTGCCGCGATGGCCGCCCGCCTCACTGCCCTGCGCCACTACCGCGTCGACCCCGGCGGCTTGCAGTTGCCTCGCCTCATCGACCGTGGTGGCGGTGCCGATCACCTTGATGCCGGCCGCCTTGGCCCGTGCGATCGCCTCGGTGGGCATGCCGAAGGTGAAGCTGAACACCGCTGGACGCATCTCGATCACCGCCTCGAACTGGGCGGGGAAGGGATCCTCCGGCCATGTGGGCAGGGTTGGCCGCTGCAGGCCGAGCGCCTCGTGGTGGCGAGCCATCACATCCAGCATGGCGCTCGCGTCGACCGGCCGCGGGTCGGTATGGCCGCCGGCGAACAGGTTGACGGCAAAGGGCCGATCGGTGAGCCGGCGCAGCTCCGCCACCTGCTGCTTGATCTGCGCCGGCGTGAGATAGGCGGCGCCGAGCCCACCCAGGGCTCCGGCATTGCTGACCGCGGCGACCATGGCCGGGGTGGTGGAGCCGGCCATCGGCGCCTGGACAATTGGATGGACTGCCCCGAACATCGCGCGTCCTCCATCTGAGCCGGTGGGCTGCTTGGTAGACCGGACAAACCGGTGCCAACAGTCAATCTTTCAGATCGGAGTCATCGCTTTGGCAGATGGCCCCCGGTTCGATGGGTCGCCACGGACGCCGCACAGGAGACACGGGAATGCGCGCAGCTTTTCGCACAGGCATCGCCACGGCACTGATCCTGGGAGTGCTGTCGGGACCGGCTGGCGCCGACATGGTGGTGTTCTACCACGCCGGCGGGTGGGACGCGTTCAGCGGTCCTGGCGAGAATGGCAAGCCGGTCTGCGGCATCGGGTCGACCAACCCGGCCGACAACCGCAGCTTCTCGCTGCGCTTTCAGATTGGCGGCGAGACTGTGACGTTCCAGGCGAAGAAGCCGACATGGAGCATCCCGGCGGGCACACAGCTTCCCATGGTCCTGCAGATCGGGCTCGATACGCCGTGGAATATGCAGGGTGTCGGCAACGCGCAGGTGGTGGAGTGGTCGCTCGACCGCAATACGATCCAGACCTTCGACGCGCAGTTCCGGCGTGCCGGTTCCATGACCGTGACATTTCCTTCGGGAAGCGAGCCGCCCTGGACCGTCGGGCTCAATGGTTCGACCGCGATCAGCAACGCGTTCGGGCGCTGCATCACCGACCTGACGCGGCGGGAGGCAGGCCAGTCGCCGCCGTCTGCCGCGCCGGCCGACCAGGGCCCGACGCAGCCTTTCGGCGAGGCTCCGACGCAGCCGGCGCCAGGTCCGTCGCAGCCGATGTCAGGTCCATCCCAGCCCTTCGCGCCCACTGGCGCACCCGCCGCGCCGCGTTGAAGGGAGCCTGGAACATGAAGACGACCGGGCGCTGCCTGTGCGGGGCCATCCAGTACGAATACGAGGGTGAACCGCTGGAGGCGATCCATTGCCACTGCGAGAGCTGTCGCCGCCAGACTTCGTCGCCCGTCGCGACCTTCGTGATGGTGCCGAAGACGGCGCTGCGCTTCACGCGCGGGCAGCCGAAGGAATTTGCCTCGTCACCCGGCGTGCGCCGCAGCTTTTGCGGCGAATGTGGTTCGCCGATTGCCTATCGGACCGAGCGGCGACCGGACATCGTCGATCTCTTCGCGGGAACGCTGGCCGATCCAGCTTCAGTGTCCCCGTCGTGCCATGTGCACGCCGAGGAGCAGCTCCCCTGGTTCGAGGTGCTCGACGATCTGCCACGCTATGCGCAGTCACGCCGCGGGGCGACACCGATGCGGCATGGCCCACGCAACGCGCCGCCGGGGTAAGTGCTTCAGGCTCTCAGATGCGGCGTTCCAGTTGCACGTAGTCGCGACGCGGCGCCCCGGTGTAGATCTGGCGGGGCCGGCCGATCCGCTGCTGTGGATCCTCCATCATCTCCTGCCACTGGCTGACCCAGCCGACGGTACGGGACACCGCGAACAGCGCGGTGAACATGCTGGTCGGGAAGCCCATCGCCTTCAGGATGATGCCGGAATAGAAATCCACGTTCGGATACAGCTTGCGATCGACGAAGTACTTGTCGTTGAGCGCGATCTTCTCGAGCTCCACCGCCAGGTCGAGCAGCGGGTCGCCCTTGATGCCGAGCTCTGCCAGCACATCGTGGCAGGCCTTCTGGATGATCTTCGCGCGCGGGTCGTAGTTCTTGTAGACGCGGTGGCCGAAGCCCATCAGCATGGTGTGGCTGCCCTTGTCCTTCACCTCGGAGAGGAACGCCGGGATGTTCCGGACATGGCCGATCTCGGACAGCATTTTCAGCACCGCCTCGTTCGCCCCGCCATGCGCCGGGCCCCACAGACTGGCGATGCCCGCGGCGATGCAGGCGAACGGATTGGCCCCGGTGGAACCCGCCAGGCGCACCGTGCTGGTCGACGCGTTCTGCTCATGATCCGCGTGCAGGATCATGATCAGGTCCATCGCCCGCGACAGCACCGGGTTCACCTTGTAGGTCTCCGTCGGCACGGCGTGGAACATGTACAGGAAGTTCTCCGCGTAGGAGAGGTCGTTGCGCGGATACATGAACGGCTGGCCGACCGAATACTTGTGCGCCCAGGCGGCAATCGTCGGCACCTTGGCGATCAGCCGGAAGGCGCTGATGCGCCGGCTCTCGGGGTCGTGGATATCCAGGCTGTCGTGATAGAACGCCGATAGCGCGCCGACCACGCCGCACATCACCGCCATCGGATGCGCATCGCGGCGGAAGCCGTTGTAGAACTGGCGGATCTGCTCGTGCAGCATCGTGTGCCGCATCACGCCGAGTTCGAATTCCTGCTGCTGCTTCGCGCTTGGCAGGTCGCCGTTCAGCAGCAGGTAGCAGATTTCCAGGAAATTCGATTTCTCGGCCAACTGCTCGATCGGATAGCCGCGATACAGCAGGATCCCCGCGTCGCCATCGATGTAGGTGATCTTGCTCTCGCACGACGCGGTGGCGCCGTAGCCGGGATCGTAGGTGAAGATCCCGAGGTCGCCATACAGCTTGCGGATATCGGCGACCGGCGGCCCGATCGTGCCGTCGATCAGCGGCAGGCTGCTGGACTTGTTGGACCCGTCAAGCGTGACGGTGATGGACCGTTTGGTCGAGCCGCTCATGCGCGTATCCTTGGTTGCCGGGGCAAGGGCGATGCCCGCCGTTAAGCGCCTGCCCGTCGGGGGGCGTTCACGTGGAAATTATGGCGGACCGACCCGGGACGCAACCTTCGCGCCCGCAGCATAACCCGGGGTGCCCGCCGGGTGGCTGCAGCGGCGCTCAATCGGCCGGTTGCGGCGCGATGGTCAACTGCCGCGTTTCCACTTGGCCGTCACGCATCAGGCGCACTTCGATCTGTCGGCCCACGCGCTCGGGACCCAGGAACGCGCGCAATGCGTGGGCGCCGCTGACGCTGTGACCATCCAATGAGAGCAGGATGTCACCCGGCCGCAACCCGGCAAGTTCGGCCGGGCCGCTCGGCGCCAGGCTGACCACCATGCGCCCGGATGCCTGGCCGACGGTAGTCCGCATCGCCTCCGGAACAGTGATCGGCTGCAGTGCGACACCGAGCCAGCCTCGTCTGCCATTGGCCTGCGCCTGGACCGGGTCGAGCATTCGCGCCATGGCGGCGTACGGAATGACCGTCGCCTGGCCGTTCGCGCCCACCGTCGCCATCCCGAGCAGGGCGCCCATGGCATCGAGCACCGGGCCGCCTTCCTCCACGAGGCTCGCCGGCATGTCGAGGGCGAGCGAGCGGTCGCTGCTGTCAGTCCGGCTGGCCGCCACCTTGTGGATGACGGCCAGCCGCGCCACGGGGGCGGCATCCACGTTGGCTCCCAGGGCGAGTGCCAGCGCTCCGACGCGCGGTTCCGCGGGTGCCAGAATTTGCACCGGGTTGGCGATCCCCTCGAGCCGCAGCGAGGCCAGATTGCTCGCCGCGTCGCGCCTGGCCGGACGGGCCGCGGTCAGTACGCCACCGGGCAATACCAGAGTGTAGCTGTCCTGCGCCGGCAGCGCCTGGTCAGACGTGAGCACCAGATCCTGGTGCCAGATGATGCCGCTGATATGCCGATTGGGGCTGACGCGAATGGCAGCCAGCATGGGCGCGGCAGCGGCGACCTGGGCGGCGATCGCGTCGGATAGTTGGGCAAGTGCGTTGGTCCGGCCGCCGGCCATTCAGTCGTCCTTCGGAGCAAATCACGGATGCGCGCGCCTTGTGGCACGCCGCGCCGGTGATGTGAACCGGTTGTCGCGCATGACCGAATGAAACTCCGTGCGCAATCTGTCGCTATGCCGTTGGTTCTTGATAATAGTCACGATAACGGCTGCGCAGGTCCGTCTTGAGCAGCTTGCCGGTCGCCGTATGGGGCAGTTCGGTCACCACCACGACGGCATCCGGCAGCCACCATTTCGGCACCCGCCCCTGATAGATCTGCAGCACCGAGTCGGGATCGACCGTGTGGCCGGGCCGCGGCACCACAAGCAGCAACGGCCGCTCGTCCCATTTCGGGTGGAGTGCCGCGACCACGGCGGCTTCGGCGACGTCGGGGTGCGAGACGGCGATGTTCTCCAGCGCGATCGAGCTGATCCATTCGCCGCCGGACTTGATCACGTCCTTCGAGCGGTCGGTGATCTCCATGTAGCCGTCGGGATCGATCGTCGCGACGTCGCCGGTGGCGAACCAGCCATCGGCGTCGCAGGCGCTGCCCGGTGCTTCGCCGTAGTAGCCGCTGCACACCCACGGTCCGCGCACCAGCAGGTCGCCGAACTGCTTGCCGTCCCACGGCAGTTCGCGGCCGTTGCCGTCGACGATCTTCATGTCGATGCCGGGCAGGATGCGGCCCTGCTTCAGCATGTGGCGCACCGCCGTGTCGCCGGACAGCTCGGCCTGCGCTGGTTTGGGTGCGTTGTAGGTGCCGACCGGGCTCAGTTCCGTCATGCCCCAGCCATGCTCGACGGTGACGCCGAACTCGTCGCGGAATGCCTCGATCAGCAACGGCGGCGCGGCGGAGCCACCGGTCATGATCCGCTTCACCGTCACCAGCTTCTCGCCGCTGGCGCGCAGATGCTGCAACAGGCCAAGCCACACTGTCGGCACACCGCAGGTCATCGTCACGCGTTCCTGGTTCAGCATGCGGGCGAGGCTGGCGCCGTCCAGATGCCGCCCCGGCAGCACCAAAGCGGCGCCGGTCAGCGCGGTGGCATAGGGGATCCCCCAGGCATTGACGTGGAACATCGGCACGACGGGCAGGATGCGGCTGGTGGCGCGCAGCGACAGCACGTCCGGCAGCGCGATCGCATAGGCGTGGATCACCGTGGAGCGGTGGCTGTACAGCACGCCCTTCGGCCGCCCGGTGGTGCCGGACGTATAGCAGAGCGCGCTCGCGGTGTTCTCGTCGAAGCCCGGCCAGCTGTAGTCATCGTCCGCCGCGTCCATCAGCTCATCGTAGCAGAGCAGGCGCATGCCGCTCGGCAGATCGAGCGCCGGCATGCCGGCGGCGTCGGTCATCATCACCACGGCGCGGACGCTGTCCTTGATCTTCGCGGCAATGCCGCCGATCAGCGGGGCGAAGCCCGGATCGACGAACAGCATGCTGTCGCCGGCGTGGTTGATGATGTAGGCGATGTCGTCGGGCGCGAGACGCGGATTGATGGTGTGGCAGATCGCCTGCATGCCGGAAGCGGCGTAGTAGATCTCCAGATGGCGGTAGTCGTTCCAGGCGAGCGTGCCGGCGCGGTCCTGCGCCTGGACGCCGAGGCCTTGCAGCACGCGCACCAGCCGCCGTGCGCGGCGCTCCGTCTCCGCCCATGTGGTGTGGTGCGTGGCGCCCTGGCGGGTCGCCGAAACCACCTCGGCGTTGGCATGATGCCGCGCCGCATGGATAAGAAGCGACGAGATCAGGAGCTGCTGTTGCTGCATCAATCCCAGCATGACGTGCCTCCGGTTTGCCAGGCGGGTTTCTTTGCCGCCGTTTCCGGTGATGATAGGCAACCCGGAAGGCCGGGGACAGAGAAAGCGCGGAGGTTGTGCCATGGAGTTGCGATCGGCCCTCATCGTGGGGGCAGGAACCGGCCTGAGCGCCTCGCTGGCGCGGCTGTTCGCCCACAATGGACTGCAGGTGGCGCTGGCGTCGCGTAACCCGGACCGGCTGGCCGCATTGGCCAATGAGACGGCGGCGGCGACCTTCGCCTGCGAGGCGGCGGAGCCGGAGGAGGTCGGCGGCCTGTTCGACGCGGTGATCGCCACACAGGGCGTGCCGGACGTGGTGGTCTACAACGCCAGCGCGCGCGCCCGCGGACCGGTCGCCGAACTCGATCCCGAGGCGGTGGCGCGTGCGCTGGCGGTCAGCGCCTATGGCGGCTTCCTGGTCGGCCAGCAGGCGGCGCGGCACATGCTGCCGCGTGGGTCAGGCGCGATCCTGTTCACCGGCGCATCCGCCAGCGTGAAGGGCTATTCGCAATCGGCGCCGTTCGCGATGGGCAAGTTCGCGTTGCGCGGCCTGGCGCAGAGCATGGCCCGCGAGCTGGCGCCGCAGGGCATTCACGTGGCGCATTTCGTCATCGACGGCGCGATCCGCAATCCGGGCCGGACGGAGCCCGCCGACAAGCCGGACAGCATGCTCGATCCCGACGCGATCGCCGCGAGCTATTGGCACGTGGTGCAGCAGCCGCGCAGCGCCTGGACCTGGGAGCTGGAGCTGCGTCCCTGGGTGGAGCGGTTCTGACCTGTCATTGCGAGGAGTGAAGCGACGCGGCAATCTCGATCCGAGTGTGCACTCGCCCCGAGATTGCTTCGCCTTCGGCTCGCAATGACAAATGACCTCGGGCGCTTGCCGCTGGCAGCGACGCGCCGCACACTGAATGCCGACCACCGAACGGGAGGAGTGAACCATGCTGTATGAACTGCGCGTCTATGAGTGCGTGCCGGGGCGGCTGCCCGATCTGTTGAAGCGGTTCAACACGATTACGCTGAAGCTGTGGGACAAGCACGGCATCAAGCAGGCTGGGTTCTGGACCACCGTGATCGGTGAATCCAGCCAGACGCTGTACTACTTCGTGGCTTGGGAATCGCTGGCGGAACGCGAGAAGAAATGGGCGGCGTTCGGCGCCGATCCGGACTGGCTGAGCGCACGCGCGAAGACCGAGGAGAACGGGCCGATCGTGGCCAATGTGAAGAACTTCATCCTGGCGCCGACGGCGTTTTCGGCGGTGAAGTAGCCGATTGCCCGCGACAGCCTGGCTCCGTGCCTGGCTGTCGCGTTAACCCAAAGGTCAACGCCGTCGGTTCGACGAGACGAGGTCGGAGCGCCCGACAATGTCGGAACGGCCGACGACATCGGAGCGCCCGACAAGGTCGGATCGGCCCACAAGATCGGAGCGCGCGACGAGGTCGGAGCGACTGACCACATCGCCACCCGTTATGTTGTTGTCCGGCGTCATCTCCGGCGTCAACAGGATGTCCTTCACCCAGCCGATGCTGATGTCGATGCGCACGCCGATGTCGAGCTGATCGACTGCCCACATGCGGATGTCCAGGACGAAGCTCTCGTCCTGGAACTCGACCCCCAGCTGGTTCATTGTCGGTACGTTGGTCAGGCCGGCCGGCATCCCCTCGCCGTCGCCCCAAACCAGCATGACAGTCGGTGCGGCGAGCTTGAAGTAGTTGCCCAGATAAACCAAGCCATAGATCCGGGCGAGACCAAACTTGTCGGCATCGGTTGCGGTCCCGGCGGTCTGGGCGTCCAGCGCCTTCTTCAGCTTGATGGCCAGCGGGCTGTTCGAGGTGGCACTGATACCGAGATCGCCAATCGTCAGTCCCTTGAATGGCCGCCCGATCAGCCTGATCCCTGACGGCGACAGGAGGGTCTCGCTCAACAGTCCCGTCGGCTGAGCAGTTCCGGACATCGCATCCCTCCTTCATATTGAAATATTGGAGCCACAGCTTTTAGCAGAAAATTCATTTTTTGCCAAGTCGAGAACGCTAGCGTAATTTTATCGCTGGATAATCCGTTGCCTCAGGTCACCGCGCGGCGATACGCGTGCGGCATCAGGCGGAGCGCCCGCTCGAAGCCGTGCACGCTGCCGCAGGCGCAGCCCGGAACAAGGTTGGGCGCCTCCGTCATGCGCAGGTGGCCCTTGCCACCCGCCCGACGGCGCATGCGCGGCGGAACATCGATCGCGAGGAACCCGCGGGGATCGATGCCGCGCCAGAGGAAATGATCGAGCAGCTCGGGCAGCAGGCGCGCCTGCCCCAGTGCTGCCGCCGCTTCCAGAAAGCGCGCCGCCACGCGTGGGAAATCCAGCGTCTCCGGCCGAACCGTCAGCATCACATGGGCCATGCAGCGACCGACCAGGAAGCGGGCGTCGGCCAATGCGGCATGGAACCCTGCGGCAAATCGGGCGAAGGCTCTGGCTGACCCATGCTGCACCGCGGCCATGGAGGCAGCGACCTCCTGGCGCGTCCAGCCTCGCGCGTCGTGGGGCGGACCGATCAGCCCGCGGGCGACCAGCCCATCCTGGTAGAACTCCACCAATACGTCGAACACCGCTCCGGTCAACGGCTCCGCAATCGCGTGCTGATTGCGGTCGAGGCCGGTCGGATCGATCCACTGACCGTTCGGGGCCATGGTGATGTCCGCGACCTCGTCCATGGTCGCCAGATTGTCAGCCAGTCGGATCTGCTCGGTATCGGAGATTTCGCCAATCCGGTTCACCAAATTCAGCACGTACAGATTGCCCTCCGTCTGCTGCAGCAGGCGCTCGGTGACCGAACGGAAATGCAGCACGCCAATCAGCGAGACCAGGTCGGCGAAGGATTCGTGAAAAGCGAGGAAGGGTGTCGACACCTGCTCCGGCGACGGCACGCCGATCTCCGCGAACAGGATGGCGTGCCCGGTCTCATGGGCCATCACGTCGTAGTTCAGACAGAACGGCTGCAGCCGTCCGAACTGGTTGGGCCGCTGGCCCATTTCGACGAAGCCGGGTCCCGATTGCGCATTGTTCCAGTGGACAACCGGAATGAGCTCCACCTCCGGAACGGTGTCCGCGTGCCACCACACCACGCGACGCCGCAGGTAATGTTCCCAGATGTCGAGGGTGTGCCGCATCGTGCCGTAGAGATGCGCGGCAAGGAACTGTTCGCTTTCGACCGGGATATGATCGAAATGCCCGGCAGGGTCCGGCATCGCCGGCGCATGCACCGGTCCGTCATACGGCGGCACATAGTTCGGTGGATCGTAGGGCGAGCCCTTGCGCAACGGGTTGACGGCATACATCCAAGGGTCCCTGGGTCCCGGACCAATGGAGCCTGGCGGCAACGACACCTCGACGAGCTCGGGTTCGGCGAACCCCTCGGCGTAGCTGGGGAACAACCGGAACCGGGTGCCGCTGTTCGGATCGTGCATCATTTCAAGGTCTGATTGAACAGATATTCGCGCCAGATGGCCAGTACGAATTCCGCCTCGCCGCTCCAGCCGGCATCCGTGGCGTAGCTGGCGACCGAGGCGGGTGCCGGCCGGCCGAGCCGCCGTTCGAAATACCATTCCAGCATCGCCTGCTGATGCGGCCCGCCCGGCGGCTGCGGCATCGCAGCCGTCGCTGCCTCCTTGGCACGCGCACGCCGCAGCAGTGGCGCGAAACGGTCGGCGATCCGCAGGTGATCGACCATGGCCCTGCCCTGCGCGGGGCCGGCTCGCGCGGCTGTCGCATCCACTGTCATCTCATGCCGCAGCAGGCGTTCGAGCCCCATGCCATCGAGCGCGTTGGCAGCCAGCCACGCATCGAGCTCGGCACGCTGCCACAGTCCGCGTTCCTGGCGAAACCGGTCCAACTGCGCGTGCAGCGCGGCAGACGCCACATCACCGATCGCTTCGCGCCGGCCAACCGCCGCGCGCGCGGCTGCGCGCCAGGCGGCGGGATCGAGCCGCAGCTCATCCAGCACAATCCGCTCGGCCGCATCGAGCATATCGCACTCGGCAATGAACTGCTCCCACACCAGGGCACGCTCGAAGCGGAAATCCGCCTGGAACGACGGCGGGTCGGTTGCCAGGAAGCGGGCCATCGTCTCCAGCATTTCGATGGCGTCGAGGCGCTTGCGCTGAATGCGGTTGGCCGGCAGCCAGTCGGCCAGCACGCCCGCGCCGATCGCGCGCGCGGCCTCGGCGAGCCGGGCAAAGCCGCGCTCGGAGAAGTGCAGCCGTTTCATTGTCGTGATCAGCGCATCGCGCTGGCCGCGATCGATGAGCGCTGCGGCCTCCGCCTCGAGCAACGTGTCCCGCAGATCGACCATGGCGTCGGACAACGGAGCGCCGCCCGCTTCAAGGGGCGCATGGATGACGGCCACCTCATCATCGTCCTCGAACGGCTCGTCGTAGCCGGCCCAGCGTTCTGCGCGATAGGCGGCTGCGATCCGGCCAATGCCGCGCATGCCGAACGGGGCCAGCTCGGCTGCCCGCAGGGCGCCCATGCTTGCGGCGCCGAACACATGCACGCCTTCGGAGAGCGCCCAAAGCAACTCTCGATGCCAGACGGCTGCGACGTCCAGGAACACCCCATCGATCAGGCCGATGCAGCGCGGTCGGAGCGTGCGCACGGCGCGGAACACGTCACCTTGCCGCGCCGGCGGCAGGTAGTGCGCATCGAGCAGGTCAAGCGCGTCGCGCCGGGACAGCGTCGGGCCGAGAAAGACGATCGCCTGGGGGGATTCGCTCATGCACGCAGCGCCGCTGCGCGGCGTCCTGGCGTGTACTCCCCGTCAGGCGGTGTCCAGGGACCCTCCAGCCCCGGCACAATCACCCGGACCACCGGGATGCCAAACTCGGGCTTCGTCAGGTCGACACAGGCGGCCTGGCGAATGCCGACCGTCTGCAGCCGTGCGAGCGAGGCGTCCAGATCGTGGCGCAACGTGGCTCCGGCGCGGTTCGGCGCCTGAGAGAAACTCCGCCGAGCCGCCACGCGCAGCCAGCGTCGCGCCGCTTCCTGGCGTCCGGCGCGAGTCGCGGGGCGGTAACTTCCCAGCGAGAAATCGTCGCGCGCGCCGGAAATGCGCGTCAGTCGCGCCTGCGCTGCCTCGGTGAGGGCGCGCGCCAGCGCTATGTCTGGATCGGCGTGGCACCCGGAGCCGAGCTCAGGCTCGACATCATCCGCGTCCGAGGCTGCCAGGCACAGGAAGGTCGGCAGTCCGATGTCAGAAGTCACATCCCAGATGCGCAACGCGATGCTGGCGCGTGCGAATGTCGCCACCAATGGTCCGCTGATGGGTGCGGCCACGCTGTCAGGGTCGACGGTGCGCGCGTCCTGCGCGGGTCCCGGCGACGCCCGCCACAGCGCGATCGCGTCGCGCTCGACGGTCTCATAGAGTCCGTGCAGCACCGCTTCGAGCCAGTGATTGCCCGAGGCCAGCCCATTCGTCGTCGCCTGGAACAGCGCCTGGCTTGCCGGCTGGGGATGCGTGTAGTCCGCGGTGACAAGTTCGTGCGGCACCCACAGCACGGCACCGGAGATCAGATCGCGGCCGGCAACCCAGAGCAGCCGGTCGGCTCCGGCTTCGCGCCCAGCGCAGCGCGGCAACAGCACTGGGTCTGCCGCAAGCGCCTCCGCCGCCAGTTCGGCGTGCGACGCGAGCCGCAGTGGCAGTGCCAGGTTTTCCGCATGGAAGGTTTCCACCGCCTCCATCACGGCAGATGCCTTCGCGGCAGCCAGCGTCACACCCTTTCCCTGGTGCACGGCGATCGAACGGGAGTTCGGCCGTACCGCCGCCGCAACCGGAATACCGAGGACATCCAGGCCGGTCAGCACAGCAATGCGCGTGATGCCCATGCGGGGCGCCAACGGCACCACACGCGCGAGGGTCGCTTCCGGGTCGATCGTTCGATGAGTGCCGGCACGGAACCGCTTCGGTCCTTCCGCGTCGGCTTCACTCATTCGCTGCGCGACCGAACGCCAGCCGGGGCGCGCCGATACGAGCACGTAGCTGGCTGAGGAGAACACGCGCCTGGGCTATGTCGGGTCCGCCATCATCCTCTGCGACGCCGGCCAGCGCCGCGGCGAGTTCCCGTTCAGCCTGGTCAATTTGGCCCATGCGCCGGGCAACTCGGGCGCGCGTGACGGCAATACGCAGCGCCAGCATCGCGGCGCCCTGCTGATCCGCCATCCGCCATGCCTCGTGCAGCACGGCGTCGGCCGCCTGGCTTGCTCCGGGATCCGCGCTCAGCATGGCGCGCCCGAGCATGCGCAGCAGCTCCGGCACGAATACGCGGAACCCGAGCCGATCGAATTCAGCCCGCTCGCGCGACAGGATTTCGACGGCTCGCTCCGACTGGCCGCAAGCAATCAGCGCCTCGGCGAGCAGCGACAGGTACACCGGAAAGTCCTCGGTCGTTCCGATCGCACGCTGCGCGTCCAGGCCTTCCTGCAACGTGTCCAGTCCCGCTGCGGGATCGTCCTGCACCGCGACCGCCCAGCCGCGAAATATCAGCCCTTTGGCACGATGGTCAGTCAGGCCATGCTCCGAAGCGAAGTGCACCAGCGCGCCCGCGAGCTCGAACACCTTGGCATGGTCACGGCGATAGGCGCGGTGCAGCAGTCGCATGTCCATCGCATGCACGCGGCTGCCAAGATGGTCGAGCGTGCTGGCCCAGGCCATCGATTGGTCTTCCTGCGCCAGCGCGCTCAGCGGGCGTCCCTGAATCCAGTCGAGCTGTGCCTGCTCGCCGTGCGCGCACACCTTGGCGTCATGGTTGCCGTACAGCCTGGCATGGTCGCGATAGTCGCCAGCGGCGTACAGTGCGAGTCCAGCCGCGATGTGTTCGCAGCAGCGGCCGAAATCAGCGGACGCATAGTGCGTGGCCCAGTTGCAATGATGTGCCTGCAACAGCAGCGCTGGATCATTGCGCGCCGCAGCCTGCGCAAGGAGTGTCTCGGCACGTCTCCGCTTCACCTGGAAGTCGCGCGACAGTCGCCACCAGCCCCAGTAGATCGGGAAGTGCGACGGCTCCTCGGGGACTTCGCGGCACATCTCGTAAGCCGTGGCATACAATTCCTGGGCTTCCGGTGATCCGGGCCCCTTGAGTCCGATCAGGGCGGGACCGAGCAATCCACTGAGCTGCAGACGCAGGTTGAGATTGGCTCTGACGGGCGGCAGACGTTCCAGTGCGGCAAGGCCGCGTCGCAGCAGACGTGTCGCTTCGGTAAGCGCCGAACGGGCCAGGCTGCGCCGGGCCGCTTCCAGCCAGTATGGCGCAGCCTCCTCCGCGAGGCCTGCCTCGGTAAGGTGCAAGGCAAACAGCTCCGGCTGCTGTTGCAGGCTGTGCGGATCGAGCCGCTGCAGAGCCCGCGCAACACGCTGATGCAGCATCCGGCGATCGTCGCGCAGCAGGCTGTCATAGGCAGCGTCGCGCAGCAGAGCGTGGGTGAACGTGTACGTCCCGATGCCAGCGGCATCATCGGGAAACAGCACGTCGGCTTCCGCAAGAATGGCCAGCGCATGCTCCAGTTCGGCATCCGGCAGCCGGGCGGCTTCGGCGAGCACATCGCGGCGGACCGAGCGGCCGACCACCGCCGCGATCTGCGCGATCTCCTTGGCCGTGCCGGATCGGTCCAACCGGGCCATCAGCGATTCATGCAGCGAGGCGGGTATCGCAGGATCCGCGATGTCGAACGGACCTTCGTCGAACTCCGGCAGGGACGGAAGTTGCAGCAGCGAGCGCGTCACCGCCTCGACGAACAGCGGCACGCCGTCAGTCCGCCGCGCGATGATGCCGGCGAGTTGCGGCGGCATGGGGCGACTGCCGAACAGGCTTTGCACCATGTCGGCAACCGCGCCGGTTGGCAGGCGGCCCAGCGGCAGCCGCGTCGCGCGCTCCGCCAGCCATGGCGCATCGAACCCTTCGCGCGTCGTCAGCAGCAGCATGACCTTGCGGCCTGCTGCGGCATCCACCATGCGCTCGAGCAGTTCGCGAGAGGTCGGATCGAGCCAGTGCAGATCCTCCACAACCAGGCAGAGTGGCGCGGTATCCGCCGATAGCAGGAGCTGTTCGACCAGAGCCGACAGCAGCCGCTCGCGCAGCATTTCAGGTGGCAGCGCACGAATGGCCGGATCATCGGCGGCAATGCCCACCAGTTCGCCGAACAGCGGCAGGCTGTTGCGTCTCTGCTCCGCGTCGCCCGCCAGCACCGATTCCAGCCGGGCGAGCCGTACTTCGCGCGGCGCGTCGGGATCGAGCTGCGCGGCGCTGCGCAGGAATCCGATAACCGGATGCAGTGGGCTGTCCTCATCGAAGGCCGAGGCTACGAGGTGCACGATGCGTGTCCTGGCGTCCGCCGCGGTGGCCAGGAACTGTTGCACCAGACGTGACTTGCCGATGCCGGCCGCGCCGATGACCACCACCGTACTACCGTGGCTTTCGCGTGCCTGTCGCCAATGCTGAGCCAGCACACGAAACTCGTCCTCGCGGTCATGAAACGCAGTGAGCTGGCGTGGCCGCCTCTCGTAGCTCGCGCGACGGGCGGGGGCCTCGCCGAGTACGCGCCACGCCCGATGGCGTTGCTCGAAGCCGCGCACTTCGCGCTCACCGAGATCCACACAGGAAAACAGCGCCGCGACATGCTCGTGAGTCTCGTCGGCGATCACGATGCCACCAGACGTGGCGAAGGCTTGCAGACGCGCGGCGAGGTTCGGCGTGGAACCAATGATCGAACGGCGATCCTCGCCGCCGGCGAACAGGTCGCTGACGATCACACGCCCGGTGGCGATACCGATGCGTACGTTGAGTGATTCGCCGGCGGGGGTGATGAGCTCGCCGATGCGGCGGGCGATATGCAACGCCGCACGCACGGCGCGCGCCGGATCGTTCTCATTGGCGACCGGATAGCAGAAATAGGCAAGGATGCCGTCACCGACCAGGCGGGCGATATACCCGCCGTAGCGGGTGATCGCCGCGGCGCAGAACTCGCGGTAGCGGCGGATCACCTCGAGCAGGTCCTCTGGTTCGAGCCGCTCACCCAGGCTCGACGAGTTGACGATGTCCACGAACATCATGGTCAGCGGCCGTCGCTCTGCCCGCGTCGTCTCCAACATCGGCAGGGCTGAAGGCGGCGGTTCGTCTGCGGAAGCCGGGCGCAGGGCGGCAACCGCGCGCCGGAACCGCTTGCGCTCCCCAATCGTCAGGCCAAGCTCCCGCAAATCGTCGTCGGTCAGCTCGCCGAGGTGATCGGCGCCGATGCCCTGGGCACGGAACGCGGCCCCGCGCTCCCTAAGCCCGATCGAGCTGAGCCATTCCTCCACGGCGTACCCCCGGCCTCGCAACCACACCCGGTCGCGCGCCTACATTGCAACACAACCCAGGGGTAGAGGAGAAGGGCGCGGATGCCAATTGCAAGCTGTGGCCAGGAGCTGGCCGGCTCCGCCAGACGGCCAGACGCGGCCGAGTGGTGAACCCACTCGGCCATTCGCCGCACCCCTCAGTCCGAATCGCGTGACATCAGGTCGCCGAACAACACCCAGTGATCGCCCTCGAAGCGGGCGAAGTGCACCGCCTTCATCGGCGCGTGGTCCTTCGGACCAGTGTTGACCACCAGACCCGGCATCAGCATCGGCACGCGTAGCCGGTGCAGGTTCTCCGCCTGGCGCATGACATTCTCCCGCGTCAGATCGTCGCCGCACTGCTTCAGCACCTGCACCACCAGGAAGCCCGCGGCATAGCCGGTCACGTTGGCGGCCTCGGCCGGGTTGGCGTTGGGCTGGTACTTGTCCATCCACGCCTGCCAGACCTTGAACTCCGGATCGTCCCGCCAGATCGGATCGGTGGTGTCCTTCTTGTAGTCGGCGGTTATGACGCCCTGCGAGTTCTCCAGTCCCGCCGGCCGCATCACCGCGCCCACCGAGGCCGCGACATTCACCAGGTACTGCACGGGCTTCCAGCCGATTTCGCCGGCCTTCTTGATCGCCTGGGCGCCGAATTTCGGCGTCGTGACGTTGAAGAACACATTGGCGCCGGTGTTCTTGAGCTGGATCACCTGCGATTCGACGGTGGGATCGGTCACCTCGTAGCTGGCGATCATGGCAATCAGCTTCTCGCCGTCCTTGCCGAGCCCCTCCATGAAGCCGTTGAGGTAGTCCATGCCGACATCGTCGTTCTGCCGCAGGATCGCGACCTTCGGGTCCTTCACCGTGGCGAGCATGTGCTTGGCGTAGAGGAAGCCTTCGACGTGGTAGCTGGGGTTGAAGCCCATCGTCCAAGGCAGGTGCTCGGCATCGTCCCAGCGCGACGCGCCGGAGCCGACGAAAAGCTGCGGCACTTTCTTCTGGTTGAGATACTTCGCGATGGCGATGTTCGGCGCGGTGCCCAGCGATGCCGCGATGAACAACACCTGCTCGCGCTCGACCAATTGGCGTGTCAGCTCCACCGTCTTCGGCGGGCTGTAGCTGTCGTCGAGCGAGATGAAGTTGATCTTGCGGCCGTTCACCCCGCCCTGGTCGTTGATCATGCGGTAGACCGCCGCCTCGGCACGGCCGTTCTGCCCATAGGCCGAGGCGTTGCCGCTGTAGGGATTGGTGTTGCCGATCTTGATCTCGGTGTCGGTTACCCCGGGTCCGTATTTCTTCTGTGCGAGCCCCGGGTTGGTGAACAGCGCCAGAGCCAGCGCCGATCCCAGAAGTGCCGTCGTGATCCTCCCGATCATTCTTGCCGTTCCTCTTGTTGCTTGGTGGTCGTTGCCTCCTGCCGGCAAAGCACGTAAGCCCGTCGCGGCGCCCCGGGCGCCTCGCGGGAACCCGCAGCGTAACACCAGAGCGGGTTCAGCGTGACTGGAAACGTGCGAGCCGTCCTGCTTCCCCACTGTCATGGCCCTCCTCGGGCTTGACCCGAGGATCAGCCGGGCCACCCACGTCTGGAATCTCGCCGGAATGATGGGTATCGCTGCGCTCAACCCATCCTACGCCGCTACGCCGCCTGTAGCCTGTAGGATGGGTTGAGCAGAGCGAAACCCATCAACAGTCGGGGTTGGCCACTGCCCGTTGCCGAACAGATTCCGGTCTTGCTGCACCTGCTCTATTGACGGGCGGCGACGAAGATTTGCCGCGTGGCATAGGACAGCCACACGTGGCGCGATCGCAGCCAGTCGACGCCCAGCAGCATGTCGACGATCGGGACAACGCGCACCGACGCCACCCAAAGCTGCGGATCCCGGCTCACGTCGGGACCGATGCGCAGCTCCGCGAAGCGATGCAGCCGCATCGGCACTGGCGCCGGACCCACGCCGGCACCGTTGCCGCCGGGATCGCGCTCCAGCATCTCCGGCGTCAGGCCAAGTTGGAACATGCCCGGCGCGGTGATCAGGCTGGCACTGGCGCCGGTATCGAGCAGGGTCCGCAAGGCGCGTCCGTCCACCTGCGTCTGGATGACCAGTGCATTGCCGGCCTGCGTCGTGGCCGGGATCGCCGCGTAAGGCGTCGTCCAGGGCAGGAACCACGTACCGCAGCCGCGCACGTCGTTGAGCGTCAGCCTGCGCGCCGGCAGATCGAGATCGAGGTCGAACGGTGACAGAAAATCGCGCCCAAGCAGGCCGGCAATCGGATGGCCCTCGATCTGGCTCATCGGCAGGGGACCGACCGTCACGCTGGTGTCGCCGGTCAGCGTCTTCCGCCGCAGCGTTATGCCGCCGAGCCGCAGCGAACGCGGCAACGCATTGGGACGCCGCTCATAGCCGCCGAGACCGAGGATCGTGGAGGCAACCCACCCGTCGCGTTCCAGTCCAAGCCGACGGACCGCCTCCTCGCTCATCAAGGTGCGTTCGGCGCCGGTATCCATGATGAACGCGGTTTCGCTGTCGTTGACCACCACGGTGATCAGGAGATGTCCGCCAGACAGTTGCAGCGGCACCGTGGCAAGCGGCTCCACCCGGCAGGCAGCGCGCGCCGTGCCGGCAATCATCGCCAGCAGGGTGAACAGGGCGCAGAGGCGCGGCAGTCGGGTCATGCGTTCGGCAAGTCGATTTACCAGTTGAGCCGCGCGAAGTATCCAGCGGCAATGTCGGACGCGCCACAGAGGCCCAGCCTCGCAGCCCTGTTCCTTGGCTTTCTCACCGTTGGCATGTACGGCTTCGGCGGCGTGCTGCCCTGGGCGCGGCGCATGGTGGTAGAGCAGAAACGCTGGCTGACCGCCACCGAGTTCACCGACATGCTCGGCCTCTGCCAGTTCCTGCCCGGCGGCAATATCATGAACGTGACGATAGCCCTGGGGGCGCGGTTCCATGGCATCCCGGGGGCCGTGGTCGCCTTTGTCGGGCTGATGGCGGCCCCGGTGGCATGCGTCATCGCCTTGGGCGTGATCTACGACCGCTACGCCCAGGTGCCGACGGTGCGGCAAGCCTTCGCCGGCCTCGCCGCCGCCGCCTCGGCCCTGGTGTTGGCGAATGCGCTGAAGATCGCGGCACCCTTGCGGTCGCGCCCGCTCGGCCTCGCGGCAGCCGTTGCGACCTTCCTGGCGATCGCGGTGCTGCGGTTGCCGCTCGCGCTGGTGCTCGTGGCGATGACGGCGCTGTCCATGCTGCTGATGTGGCGTCTTGCCCGATGAGCGACGCGTCCACGCTGGCGAGCCTGGCCGCGGTCTTCGCGCAGCTTTCGCTGCTGGCATTCGGCGGCACCAACTCGGTGATCCCGGAGATGCAGCGCCAGGTGGTCGAGGTGCATCCCTGGCTCACCGCGCAGGAGTTCGCCGCGCTCTATGCCCTGGCGCAGGCCGCGCCTGGCCCGAACATGCTGGTTGTCACGCTGATCGGCTGGCATGTGGCGGCGCTGCCCGGTGCGCTGGTGACGACGCTCAGCGTGGCCGGGCCGTCGTCCGTGCTGACGTTCGTCACCGCCAGCGTATGGTACCGGTTCCGCGATGCCAGATGGCGCAGGCTGGTTCAGACAGGACTGGCGCCGGTGACGGCCGGGCTGGTGATGGCCAGCGCGGCGCTGCTGATCAGGACGACGACCATCGGCTGGGGCACGGCGTCAATCACCGTCATCGCCACGACGCTGTTCCTGTTCACCCGGCTGCATCCGCTCCTGGTGCTGGCCGCTGCCGCGGTGCTGGGCGCACTCGGCGTGCTGACCTGACCATGCGTTCTCCGCGCTAATACCGCCGAGCGCAGGCCTTGACCTGCAATCGTCATTCCCGCGCAAGCGGGAACCCAGGGATGCAAATATGAGCGCTGGTCCCACTGGGTCCCCACTTTCGCGGGGATGACAACGTATGAACGAGGATGACAAGGTATGAACGGGGTGACAACGTATGAATCCGTCGCCTTTTCCGTCACCCAAGCTGGGATTGTGCAGACGCTCTTTCCGCGACGGATGGCCGGGACACACCCGGCCATGACGAGGGGGAGTGGGCGTAACCGGACAATCTCACCGCGTCCGATCGGTCGCCACGGCTGCCAGGTGCGTACGGCCGAGCCGGTGGCGTTTCGGCACGACAGGCGTCTCGGCCACCTCTTCGTAGATCTGCCAGCCGCGTTCGGCGGCGGGGCGCAGGTCGCGTGGCGCGGGGTTCAGCTCGGGCTGCGGTGCCGGCGCCCCGGTGGCCGCGACCAGGGTGCCGGTATCCGGCCGGTCGTAGATGAAGCCGTAGGTCGGATAGACGCTGCCGAACTGGCCGGTCTGGCCGAGACCGACGCGCACCGCGCTCCAGTCGTTGGCCTCGGAGACGTCGACCACCGGGATGTTGCGGGCCACGCCGCCTCGCATACCCGGACCCCACCAGTTGGCATGCTCGATCTCGACCTCGCGCGGATTGATCACGTGGCTCACGACAGCGACGTGGCCGAGGCGCATGCGGCCGTTTGAGCGGAAGGTCAGGACGCTGCCGGCCTCGGGAACGCTGCCGCGGGCATAGACGCCGGCCGCATTGTCCCACCACTGCCAGGCATTGCCGGCGACCGAAATTCCCGAATCGCTGCGCGCGAAGGGAACGCAGGAAATGCCGCCGGCGCGCGCATAGTGGCGGCCTTTGATCAACGTCTTGCCGTGCGCCGCGACCTGCGGCCACCGCTTGCCGCTGGCGTGGGTCGTCTGGACCGGAGGTCGTGCGGAGGGGTTGTCGTGATGGGTCGGGGAGGCCTGGGCAGGTTGGGTGGTAAGTGGATTACTGAATGAAAGAAACGATCCAAGAATCAAAGTAGCAGCGCCGGTGCCCCGTGCCCGCATCGTGACCCACTCCCCTGTGGTTCTTTAAGCTCTGTGTGTCGCTAGCAACAGGGTTGCAATGATGACAACCCTTGGCGGGGATTATTACATCTACGGCGGCTCAATTAGCCACCGGGACCCTGTGGACAAGTCAGCAAACCGGGAAAGTTGTCCTATTGCGCCGATTTTGATACTTATTCGGGAGGACCATGTCCAGGATTCCCGTCCAGGTAGCCGATTCTGCCGAAAAAGAGGCGAGCGCTCCCGGCGCGGCGATCGCTCCGGGAGCAGGTCGCGGCCTACTTGCAGGCGGTCACCATGATCTCGACGAGGATCGAGGGGTTCGCCAGCTCGGCCTGCACGCAGGCCCGCGCCGGAGCCGCGCCCTTGGGCAGCCAGGGCGTCCAGACCTCATTCAGCGCATCGCGGTCGCGGATGTTCTTCACCCAGATCAGCGCCTGCAGTAGCCGGGTCTTGTCGGTGCCGTGCGTCTCCAGCAGCTGGTCGATCTGCGCCAGCACGTCCGCGGTCTGGCCCTTGATGTCCTTGCTCGTATCCTTGGTGGTAACGCCCTGAAGATAAACGAAACCGTGGTGTTCGACGGCCTTCGACAGGATCGCGCCCGAATCGGTGCGGCTGATCTTGCTCATCGACATTCCTCTCCCGATGTTGCGGTGGCAGCGGCCTTCTAGGGCAAGCGCGTGGCTCATACCAGCGACCCTTTCTGGTTAGCGTTCTGCCGATGTCGGGCCGCTGGTAATGAGAGTCTTGGTTTCGCGCGCGGCCGCCCCACCAACCCCGCGTGCGATACCAGCCGCCCGGCGCGGTGGAACAGTCACCGCCCTGGGCAACCGGCATCAGGCCAGCGTCTCGCTGCCTTCCAGGATCGGGGCCATGCGCGGCACTCGTGACTGGGCGCGCAGCCAGGCCAGGGCGCAGAGCAGGCAGCCGATCAGCACGGGCAGTTGCAAGCCGAGGAACTCAGACGATGCGCCATAGGCGAGGGCGCCCATCGCCGGGGCGGCGCGGGTGATCATGCCCCAGAGGCTCAGCACCCGCCCCACCATGGCGGAGGATGCGGAATTCTGCAGTAGGGTCTGGATCGAGATGCCGTGCATGGTGGTGGCCGCGCCCATCACCGCGATGCAGACCACGCCGACGGCGAAGTTGTGCGTCGCCACGAAGCAGGCCGTGGCCAAGGTCAGGATCAGGCCGGCGATCACCGCGATCCGCGTCAGCCCGCCGAGCCGGCCGCGGATCGCCACCAGCGTGCCACCGACCAGCGCGGCGAAGCCCATCGTGCTGGCGAGCGTCGCCAGGCCTCGCGCATCGCGGCCGAACAGGTCGGCGACGTAGGGCGGCAGCATTTCCGGCACCGAACGCAGCATCATGCCGACCGCGGCCGCGAACAGCAGTATCGGGCCGATGCCCCGGTGGCGCGCGACGTAGCGAATGCCTTCGGCCGCGTCGTGCCAGACGCTGTGGGTGGAGCCGTGGCCCAGGCGGATCGCCGGGTCGAGCCGCAGCATGTACATGGTCAGGCTGGCGAACAGGAAAGCCAGGCAATTGCAGGCGATCGGCGGCACCACGCCCCAGGCGGCGATCATCGGGCCGGACAGCGCCGGGCCGATGAAGCGGGCGACGTTGTAGGTCAGCGAGTTGAGCGCCACCGCGCCGGGCAGGTAGGCGCGCGGCACCAGTCCGGGGATCAGGCACTGGCGCGCCGGTTGGGCGAACGTCTCGGCCATGCCGTTGAAGGCCGACAGCGCCGCGATGAACTCGATGCGGATCAGCCCGGTGAGGATCAGCGCCACGAGAATCGCCGCCTGCCCCGCGGCGACGAACTGCGACGCCACGGTCAGGCGCACCCGGTCGATCCGATCGGCCACGGCGCCGGCGAGCGGCGAGATCACCACCGACGGCGCCAGATTGCAGAATGCGATGACGCTGACCCAGAGTACCGAATGGGTCAGCTCCCAGGCCAGCCAGTCGGTGGCGATCCGCTGCATCCACGAGCCGGTCCAGCAGGTTACGCTGCCAGCGTAGAAAATCCGGGCATTGCGTTGCGCCAGGACTCCGCCGACTGCTGACAGGCTGGCCACCGCGGCCGCGACCTCCGGTTCAGGGCTTCATCGCTTCCGCGGGCGGTGTGGCGGATCGGTCGGTCTCGGTCCCGGTGTTGCGCACGCAATCGCGCACCATGTTTTCGCGGCCATAGCGCTGTGCCAGGCCGCGGTCGACGACGCCGGGGGTGTAGTTGGCGGAGTACGGCGTGTCGCGGCTACTGATCGTGTAGATCGTGTCGCGGTGCTGCCGGTCATAGACCGCGTCGGCATGCTCGCGGCAGGCGGCGAGCGTCGCCGCATCGGCGTGGGCCTGACCGGTCGGGGGCGGCGGCGCGGCGCATCCGGCAACCGCCAGCAGGACCGGCAGGAGCAGGGCGAGGGGGCGGCTCATGGCGCGGCTCCTGTCAGTCGCGGTGCGGCTTGTCCCTCCAGCGCGAAGCCAAATGCGAACTGGGCGAGCCTGCTGCGGAAGCCGGTTTCGTCGAACCGGGCTTCCGCGGTCAACGGTATGCTGGCCGCGGTGCGCAACAGCGTGGGGTGCAGGTCGGCGCCATCGCGCTCCAGCCGGCACAGGGCAGCGGCCCAGGAGGCGCGGGCCAGCAAATCCACCAGGGCCAGCAGCCGGAGGCAGAGCGAAAGACCGTAGCTGCTGCCCATGCCGACGGTCACGTCGACCGCGCCGACCCAGCAGCGCGCATCGCGGTCCGCCAGGGCAAGGTCGGTATAGGAGCCATCGTCGCGCCGGAACCGGAACCCGCGGGTGGCCCCCCAGCGCTGCGCCAGCGCGGCGTCGTGCGCGGCGTGCCACGCCCGCTCCAGGTCGCGCCGCAGCACCGGCGGCAGTGCCTCGGGCGGCCGGTCGACGAGATAGGTCAGCGTCCCGTCGGGGCCGACGCCGACGCGCACCGATGGCGGATGCTCGGTTGGTTCCATCGATATGAGGATGGACCCGAGAGGCCGCTTGCGCCAGCCTGCGCGAGCGGTGCAGAGGAGATTTCACCCATGCAGGAACCATCGCGGCTCACCGCCACCCAGGCCGCGCGCCTGATTCGTGACGGACGGCTGAAGCCGGCCGATCTGATGGAAGCGTGCCTCGCGCGGATCGCCGAGCGGGAACCGACGGTGCGGGCGTTCGCCTGGTTCGATCCCGCGGCGGCTCGCCGTGCCGCGGCGGCGGCGCGGCCGGGGAAGCTGCACGGGCTGCCGATCGGGGTGAAGGACGTGCTCGATACGGCGGACATGCCGAGCGAATACGGCTCGCCGATCTGGCGCGGCTGGCAGCCGCGGGCGGACTGCGCGGCGGTCGCTTGGGCGCGGGCAGCCGGCGGCGTGGTGATCGGCAAGACGGTCACCACCGAATTCGCCACGCGCAAGCCAGGACCGACTGGCAACCCGCACAATCTGCAACACACACCGGGTGGCTCGAGCAGCGGGTCCGCGGCGGGCGTCGCGGACTTCTTCTTCTCGCTCGCCTACGGCACCCAGACCGCGGGCAGCGTGCTCCGGCCGGCTGCGTATTGCGGGGTGGTGGGCTACAAGCCGAGCTACGGCATGATCAACCGGTTCGGCATGAAGCTCATGTCGGAAGGCCTTGATACCGTGGGAGTCATGGCCCGCGGCGTCGCCGACTGCGCGTTGTTTGCCGGCGCGGTGTCGGGGCGCGATCTCGGCGACCCCGATGTCAGGCCGGAGCGGGCGCCGCGGATCGGCATCTGCCGCTCGCCGGCCTGGGACAAGGCATTGCCGGAAACCCAGGCGTTGCTGCCGCGCATCGCCTCGGCGCTGGCGCGGGCGGGCGCCGGCGTGGTCGATCGCGAGCTGTCGCCCGGTGTGGCGGCGATCGCGGAGGCGCAGCCGATCGTGATGAACAACGAAAGCGGCCGGGCGCTGGGTTGGGAGCTGGCGAATGCCCCAGAGCAGATCAGCGAGGGGCTGCGCGAGAGGCTGGACTTCGGTCTGTCGCAGACCGAAGCCGCGGTGGCCGAGGCGCATGCCGTGTTCGACCGCGCTCAGCGCGGGTTCCCCGCCTGCATGGAGGGCCTGGACGCCCTGGTGACGCCTTCCGCGCCCGGTCAGGCGCCGGCCGGGCTGGAATGGACAGGCGATCCGGCGTTCAACCTGATCTGGACGAGCCTGCACGTGCCCTGCGTGACGGTGCCCGCCGGCACCGGTCCCGACGGCCTGCCGCTCGGCATCCAGATCGTCACGCGAATCGGCGAGGACCGGGAAGCACTGGCCTGCGCGCAGTGGGTAGCGGCGGCGATTGCTTGAATGCGTGCCTCGCAAACTACCGAATCGGCAGTGCCACAGGCGCCCGAGGCACGGGAGGCTGAACTGCTGCAGGCGGAGATCCGTCGGGACATGAAGGTGCTCGCAGACTACGTCGCCGAGCACGGTGACCCCGCCGAGTTGCGGGAGATGTTTGAAGCGCGCGATGCAACATGACGTCTACGACAATCCCGCGCTGCGGACGAGGCGAGCACTTCCGTTCATCGCCGTGGTGCAGGCTGACCTGGCGGACGAGGGACGTGGCCGGATCGTTGCACCGATGGCACCGCGTCCCGCTGTCATTGCGAGCGCAGCGAAGCAATCTCGTGGTCGGTGCGCACTTGCCCCGAGATTGCTTCGCTGCGCTCGCAATGACAGCGTGGGTCGATTGGCCGGTTTCTTCACACAAGGCCTTACGGCAGCAGGACTCGCCGCAGCTTCTCCCGCGCCGCCTGGCCGGCTGCCAGTGAACGCGCATTGACGATCGCCAGGCGGAAGCCGCCGGGCGGCATCGCGTGGTGTTCCGGCTCCTTGTCCTCGTGGAACGTGATCTGCACGCTGGAGACGCCCGGCATGGCCCGGACTTCGTCCACCAAAGCCGCGGGCGGGTGGCGGTAGCGCGGGCCGTGGGGGCCGAACAGCACCACGCTGTAGCCGTCGACGCGGTCGCTGTCGGGATAGACCCATTCGCCGGTGACATGCAGGCGCACGACCGCCGCGACCCAGCCGGGACCATAAAGATCAGGCCATTGGTCGGCGAAGCGCAGATGCGCCTCGATGATGCGGCCGCCGATCGTCTCGAAGTTGGCCATCCCGGTGAATCCGGACAAATGCTTGCGCGCCCAGGCGCCGCACCAGTCCTCGATCTCCGGCATCGCTTCGGCGTGGACCAGCCAGTGGTCGAAGGTGCCGCCGGGGGCGGTGGCGCCGGTGGTGTGACGCCACCAGCGCGGCTCGCCGTCCACCAGGGCGACGTCGGTGCTGACATGCGGGCCGGTCAGCAGGGTGCACCAGAAATGCCCCGCGGTCAGCGCGGCGCGATATTCCTCGGCGGAGTTGATCACCTGACTGCCCGAGCCCATGCCGCGCAGGTTCATGATCGGCTTGGAGAACACCGGGAACCCCGGCGGCATCACGCCATGCGGTGCCGCCTGCAAGCCTTGCGACAGCGCCACCGCCAGTTTGTCGTAGATCCAGCGATGTTGCGGATACCACTCCCAGGAATCCGGATCCTCGGTGGAGATGCGGACGTCCTCGGGGCAGTCGACGTGCTCGAAATACTGGAACCGCCAGGGATCGGCTTCGCAGATCGGCACGCGCGCGTCCCCGGCAAGTGCACGTCATGGCCGGGCCTGACCCGGCCATCCGCGCAACACCGCCGGTGCGCAGATGGCCGGGTCAAGCCCGGCCATGACGGTTTTTTGTTGGTTCCGCGCCAGCACCCGCACCGGCACCCGCATCACCCGATCGGCTCGGGACGCAGCCGCTGCGGCAGGGTGGCGAGCGAATCCGTCGTGTCGAAGTCGCGCAGCACCGCGTCGTCGGCCATCTCGACCTCGGTCACTGCCTCGATGTGCTTGCCCAGCAGGAAACGCGCGCCGGAATCGCCGGTGATCTGCAGGATCTCCGGGAAGAACCGGCGATCCCACAGCATCGGGTTGCCCTGCTTGCCGCGGAACACGGGCAGCACGATCAGCCGGCCCTCGTCCGGATCGTAGGCGGACAGCAGCCGGTCGATCATCCGCCCGGTCACCAGCGGCATGTCGCCCAGGCAGACGATGGCGGCGGCACAGTCCTCCGGCACCGCGGCAATGCCGGCCTTCAGGCTGGCCGAGAGGCCCTCCGCGTAATCGGCAGCGTGGGCATAGCGCACCGGCCGCCCGCCTAGCGCGTGCTGGATCTGCTCCGCCTGATGCCCGGTCACCACCAGGATCGGGCGCGCATTGGACGACAGCACGTTGTCCACCACGCGGGCGATCATCGACTTGCCGGTGCGGTCGGCGACCAGCAGCTTGTTGTGCGGCGCCATGCGACGGGACCGGCCGGCGGCCAGCACCACGGCGGCAATCGTCGGAGCGCTGCGCGGCGCGATGCCGGTCTGCTGCGTGGCAGGCGCCTTCTCGCGCGGCAGCGGGCGGCTGTCGATCTCCTTCAGCAGGCCACCGACGCCCATGCGCATCACCTCGGCGCCACCCACCGGCAGTCCGGCGAACAGGCGGGTCAGCACGAAGTCGATCCCGTTCAGCTTCGGGCTGCGCGCACAGCCGGGCAGGACCAGCGCCGGCTTGGTGCCGATCCGCCCGAGGCAGATCAGGTTCCCGGGATCCACCGGCATGCCGAAATGCACGATCTCGCCGCCTGCCCGGACGATGCCGGACGGACCGACGTCGCGCCGGTCCACCACCGCCGAGGCACCGACGACGAGCAGCAGATCGGCCCCCTGGGAAATCAGCGATTCCAGCGCGTTGGCGATCGGAGATTCCTCGTGCGGCGTGCGGATCGGCGGCAGCAGCGAACCCGTGAGCTGGGTCACCCGCTGCTCGGTGGCGGCGATGGTCTTCTCGGTCACGCTGTCCTTCAGGCCGGGCAGCTCGGTGGCGACGAGGCCGACCTTCAGGTGGCGGAACGGATGCAGGGTGAGCGGCGAGCCGCTCTGGCGCACCAGCGCCTCGGCCACCGCCAGCACGTTGCCCGGCACCGAGAACGGAACGATCTTGACGGTGGCGACGAGGTCTTTCGGCGCCACCACCGCATAATCCGGCAAGGTGCCGATCGTGAGGGACTCGTCGATGGTGTTCAGGCGATTGATCATCGCCGTGTCGACGCGCAGCAGGCCTGGCACCTCGGCGGCCAGGTTCACCCGTCCGGTGGCGGCGCGCGAGCGGGCGAGCAGCGGCGAGACCAGCGGCTGCGCCAGGCGGTCGGCGGCGATGTCTTCCGGCACATCGCCGGGTTCCAGCCGGGCCACGATCACCTCGCTACGGCCCGCCTCGCGCAACGCGACGATGGCGGTCTCGTCGAGGACCGATCCCTTGCGGATCATCCGCTCGCCGACGCGCTGGGAGTGCGCCATGATGGCGCCGCGGGCCTCGTCCAGCGGGACCGGGCCGAACTTCATGCCGCCCGCTTCTGCGGCACCGGTGCACCGCGCCGCACGGCGACGATCTCGGCCAGGATGGAGAGCGCGATCTCCGGCGCGGTGACAGCCTCGATGTTGAGGCCAACCGGGCCCTGGATGCGTGCCAGCGCCGCGTCGCCGTGGCCAAGTTCGCGCAGCCGCTGGAGTCGTGCCGCATGCGTGCGCCGCGAGCCGAGCGAGCCGATGTAGAACGCGGGCGACTTCAGCGCCCGGTCCAGCGCCGGATCGTCCAGCTTCGGATCGTGCGTCAAGGTGACGACGGCGGTGCGGGAATCCGGCCGCAGCTCATCCATCGCCTCATCCGGCCAGGCGGTCGATACCGTGACGTTCGGGAAGCGTTCGTCGGAGGCGAAGGAGCGGCGTGGATCGACCACGGTGATGGCGAAGCCGCACTGCGTGGCGAACGGCACCAGCGCCTGCGCGATGTGCACGGCGCCGACCACGATCAGCCGCAGCGGCGGGTTGTGCGCGTGCAGGAACCAGTCCGCGCCGCCGAGCTTCACCGTGCCGCTCTCGTCGTCGCGCAACGCCTGCTCCGCTGCGGCGTTCAGTTCCGCCGGGGCGGCAGGATCGGGTAGCAGGCGCTGCGCACCGTCCGGCAGACGCGTCGCCAGCACCACCGGACGCTTCTCGCGCTTCGCCTGGTCGAGTGCGGCGAGGATTTCGGGTGTCATGGCCGCGCCCCCACCCCAACCCTCTCCCGCTTGCGCGGGAGAGGGAGTTCAACACCCCCTCTCCCGTGCAAGCGGGGGAGGGTTGGGGTGGGGGCGCAGGGACAGATCACGACAGCTTCTCCACGAACACTTTCACCTTGCCGCCGCAGGCCAGCCCCACTTCCCACGCACGCTCGTTGCTCACGCCGAAATCCAGCAACTGGGGTGTCCCCGAATCGATCGTCTGCATCGCGGCGTCAGCCACCGCGCCCTCGATGCAGCCGCCGGACACCGATCCGGCCATCTTGCCGGACTTGGTCACCGCCATCTGGCTGCCGGCGGGACGCGGCGAGCTGCCCCAGGTCTCGGTCACCGTCGCCACGGCCACCTGTTCGCCGGCGGCGCGCCAGGCGGCTGCGGTGCTCAGCACGTCTTCGGTTTCTGCGATGCTCATGATGCCATCCTTTCAGGCTCGCCCGCCGCCGCCAAGAGAGTGCGTCGCGGCGTTGGGCGGGACAGGAGATCGACCAGCGCGCGCAGGCTGGCCAGGTTGTGCACGGGGCGGAAGTCGTCCACGTGCGGCAGCATTGCGCGGATGCCCTGTGATTTTGGTTCGAAGCCAGCCCAGCGCAACAGCGGATTGAGCCAGATCAGCCGCCGGCAGGAGCGATGCAGCCGGTCCATGTTCTCGGCCAGCCCGCGCGCGCCGTCGCGGTCGAGCCCGTCGGTGATCAGCAGCACGATCGCCCCCTGCGCCAGCACGCGACGTGCCCAGAAGCGGTTGAACGTCTCCAGCGCCTCGCCGATTCGCGTGCCGCCCGACCAGTCGGGAACGACATGCGAGACCATCTGGAACGCCACTTCGGGATCGCGATGGCGGAGTTGCCGCGTGACGTTGGAGAGCCGCGTGCCGAACAGGAACACGTGCACGCGGTCGCGGTCGTTGGTCACCGCGTGCAGGAAATGCAGCAGGATCTGCGCATAGCGCGACATCGATCCGGAGATGTCGCAGAGCACGACGAGCGGCGGCGGCCGCTTCACCTGGCGGTTGCGGGCGATGGTCAGGATCTCGCCGCCCTGACGCAGACTGTTGCGGATGGTGCGCCGCAGGTCGGTCACTGGTCCCAGCGGATCGGCGCGCAGCCGGCGCGTGCGGCGCAGGTCGAGCGGCAGGACGAGGCGGCGGATTTCGCGCTTCGCCGCGGCGATTTCCTCGGCGCTCATCGCCTCGAAGTCCATGCGCTGCAGTCGCTCGCGGTCCGACACGGTCAGCACCGCGTCCTGCACGGGCGGTTGGTCTTCCGGGCGTGGCCTGGTTTCCCGAGGTTTCGCCATCGCCTCGGCGACCCGGCGGCTGCCCGGTGGCGCGCGTTCCTGCTTCTTCTCCTTCTGCGCCTCGAGCAGGGCCATGGCGACGGCCTGCTCGGCGGCGGTCGGGTCGCGCCAGAACAGGTTGAACGCCTGGTCGAACACGTCCTGATGCTCGTGGCGGTGGATCATCGCGGTGCGCAAGGCGGTGCGCGACTCGGTCCGGTTGCCGAGATCGATCAGGGACAGCGCTTGCTGCCCGGCCAGAGTCTCGGCCGGTCCCACCGGCAGCCCGGCACGGCGCAGCAGCCGGGCGAAGTGCATGACGTTGGCCGCGAGGGTGGGGGTTTGCGTGTCCATCTTGTGGCGGCAGAAGAACGCGGGCGTGATGCGGACGCAAGGGGTGCCGACCAGCAATGAACGCGCGGACCCGGGCCGGTCAGGCTGTATCCAGTCCGGCTTCGCGCCGCAGCTCGGCGATGGTTCCATCAATCTCCGATTGGGTCTTGCCCATCTCCGCGAGCAGCACGGCGTAGTTGTTCTCCCCGGTTTTGCGAGAGGGATGCGTATGCCCGGTTGAGCGCTCGAACGCGAAGGTGATCGCCAAAGCGCGGCGCATCAGTGGCTCCGCCTCAGCAAGCCGGTTGGTGGCTTGCAGCAACGCGGCGAGGTTGTTGAGGCGGATCGCGACGTTCGGATGATCTCTGCCGAAGCTTGCCTCGTCGATGGCGAGCGCGCGGCGCATCAGTGGCTCCGCCTCAGCAAGCCGGTTGGTGGCTTGCAGCAACTGCGCGAGGTTGTTGAGGTCGCGCGCGACGTTCGGATGATCTCTGCCGAAGCTTGCCTCGTCGATGGCGAGCGCACGGCGATACAGCGGCTCCGCCCGCCCGTGGAGCGCTTTCACACCAAACAATAGACCAAGCCCGCCCATCAGCCGCGCAGTCGGCGCCGCGATCCCAGCCTCATCTGCGTGCCCGACCACCACTTCCGCATGCGGAGCCAGCGGATCGAGCCGCGCCCACGAACGCACGTCCCCCGGGTCGCCAGTGAACGCCGCGTTCACCCAGCTCAGTGCCTGCGTCAGCCGCTCCTGCGCCGTCCCCGCGTCGGCCAGCGCGCGCCGCGTCACGTCCTGCACCAGCCGGTGCACGGCAAAGCGCGGCGCGTCCTTTCCCCGCGTCACCAGCGAATACGCCGCGAGGTCGGCGAGCGCCTCACGCGCATCCGCTAGCGAGGCGCCCGGCACCGGCACGTCGAGCAGGAACTCCGGCACTGGATCGGGCGTGAGGAACGCCAGGAGTTCCAGCAGGAGCCGCCCCGGGTCGCTCAGTTGCTGCACTGACGTTTGCCACGTCGCGGCAACCGCGCGCGGATAGTCGAGCAGCTTCGGCTCCGCCCAGCCCAGCACCTTGTCGCGCGCCTCGCGCCACAGTGCGCGATAGGCGGCGAAACCCAGCGCACGGCGCTCGATCGTCGCCGCGGCCATCTCCAGCGCCAAGGCGAGGTGGCCGAGTTCGTCGGCGATCGCGCGCGCCTGCGTCGCATCGTCCGCTGCCGCGCGGCGGCTGTCGGCGGTCGCTTCCAGCAGGAACGCGGTGGCGTCCTCCGGCCGAAGCACGTCGAGGTCGAGCTTCTCCACCCCGCGGCCGAACCGCGTCAGTCGGCTGGTCAGCACCACGTGTCCGCTGCCCATGCTTCCCATCAGGCGCTGCGCCTCGGCCAGCGCCGGTTCGCTGTCCAGATTGTCCAGAATGAGCAGCCAGCCGGGGTTGGCGCGCAGCCAGGCGAGCACCGCGTTCAGCCGGATCTCCTGCTCCGCCGCATGGTGTTCGGTCAGCAGCAGCGGCCCGGTCAGTTCGGCGAGGTTACGTCGAAAATTGTCCGGCGTGTCCGCCAGCACGAACAGCAGGGCGGTGTAGTCCGCGGCGTAGGCGAGGGCGTATTCCACCGCCGCGCGCGTCTTGCCGACGCCGCCCATGCCGTGCACGGCGCGGCCGGCGATCGCGGCGGTGCCGCCGTCCGGCCGGTGCAGGCTGTCGTGCAGGCGGCGCAGGAAGGCGTCGCGGCCCTTGAACAGGGCGCCGAGGCTGCCATAGGGCAGCACGATCGGCTTGTCGCCCGGGTTCCAGTCTTCCCGCAGCACGGCAATCCGAAGCTGATCGGGCGTCGCGAAACCCGACCAGTCGATGCCCTTCTCCTTGACCAGGTGATCGACGAAACGCTGCTGCGGCGGGGGAAGGTCGGCGGCGCTGGTTCGGCCGTCGGCGAACCGCACTGCGGCCGTCGCGACATGCACCGACAGGCGCCGGTTGAAGTGGCGCGCGAAGAAGAACTCCCACTGGGTGTAGGACGCCTCGGTGATGCCCGGCGGCAGCATGGGTGCGAAGGGCGTGGCTTCGTCCTCTGTTGGGAACGCGCCGGGAGCGGCGCCGATCACGCACACCACCCGGCCGCAGTCGCGCACGTAGTCGTGCAGCTTCCGCAGCAGCGTGTCGGTGGCTTCCTGGCGGAAGTCGCTCTGCACCCGCACGAAGACGCCGCGCGCGCGGAGGTCAGCGGCGATGGCGTCGCGCGCCGGGCCGAATTCGCTGCTCACCGCCGAGATGAAGACCCGCA
>JBGPND010000033.1:0-34869 GCA_041487355.1 Acetobacteraceae bacterium
CCGGAATGTGCGCGCGCAGGAATTCGGCGCGTCCGTCCTTGTTCTCGTTCGGCAGGTACTTGGTTGCGTCGAACGCAACGAGGTCCGGCTTGCCCAGCTCCCCGGCAAGCCAATCCGTTGTTACCAGCGGTCCCATCGTTCCCCCCCTGCGCCGCGCGGCGATGCAGTGTCGGCACAAGCGGCGGGGAGTCAATCAGCGACGGGGCCGGCGTGCAGTTTCGTCTCAAAGCGCGTGTGGTGAGACGTTGGGGCGATGGATGAGACGACGTGGGGTGGTCGGCGATCTGTCACGATGCAAGCCGGACGGGCGATAGCCCATGTTGGAGGATGGACCGGGCGTCGATCGGATAGGGTGGTTTCACGTTGCATGGGGTCTTGGCGCCATCCTGGCGGTGGGTGGCGCGGCCGGTCCTGGGATTGCGTCTCATGGTTTGTTGGCTTGAGACAATTGGGCGGGCAGCGAGACATGTGCCTGGCGATGCGACAGCGCGTAGGGCGCGGGCAGTGACATCGGGCGCTGGCGGGCCTTCGGTACCGTTGATGGAGCGGCACCAGCCGGCGTGGTGGTTGAGCGCCGCAGGACCGGACAGGGCGGCAACGGGAGGCATTCGCAGCGTGTGGGTCGGCGAGGAAAGCCTGTGCGGCGAGTGGGGCCTCGCCGGCGTTGGCTGGAAGCACGGAGGCGACGGTTGCCATGGAGGTTTCGTCGCGGTCGGGGCGGACTTCTTGCGTAGCGGGGTGGAGCGGGAAAGGCGAACGCCGAAGCGTTCGCGGGAGGCCAGCGGGAAGGTTGGGGAGGGTATACATGGAGGTGCCGCCCGGTTGGATGTGCAAAGGGGCCGATGTGGTAGTTAGTTAGGGTGATTTCAATAGGTAGATACTCTAACTAACCCCGTGGCTTGCAGCGATCTGGGTCTTCTACGACTATGTTGCGGTATTAGTTTGTTACGATCACAATATGTGATGAAGCACATTATCACCGATAGAAATCAGCGCAGGGGACGCCGGCCCATCTCGCCCAAACACCTGCGCATGACAAGCCTGATGTCGCTATTGGGGCGCGACGTGAGCCAGGAGATCCTCGGGAACCGTCGTGCCCTGAGCGCGCGATCGCCTCACGGCCCGGTCGAGCCAGACCGTGTTCCAGTGGACGATGGCGGCGGTGATGCGGCTCAGGCCCGCCACCATGTGGGTTACGGCTTTGATTTTCGTCTTGGCGCTGTCCGTTCTCGCTTCGCCGCGACCCGACGCGCCGCCGCCAGCGCCACTCGCGCCCACGTGACAAGCTCATCGGGTTCGTCGAACAACCGCTCCGGCGCGCGCCAAAAGGAGAGGTCTATGGTGCGGCCCTGCTTCTCGTAGTTGAGGGGCGGAAAGGACTCGGCTTCCTTGAATTCCGCCCGGTTGTGGTCATCAACCCGGAGGTAGAGCATGTTGTCCGTCACCATCCCGAACATCAGCCCGTCGCAGAACACGCCGGTCTTGCCGAACATACGCCGCATCGTGACGCGGCCGAGCGGAGCGAGCTGCTCGCGCAGGAACTCGGCAAAGCTGTCGCTGGCAACCATCCTGCGTCCTCCGTCCTGGCCCGGTGGTCCTGGCTCCCGCAGGATAGCGCGGACGATGCTGCTGGTAAGTGGAACGGTTGCCGGTAGTGTCCAGAAACTCGCGCATTTTCGAGGGTTGGTGCTCCGCGGCCGGACAGGCCGATTTCCTGTCTGGTGCTCGCCAGGATGTGTAGTGGGTTAGTTCATAGTGGGCCGTTCATGAAACAGAATCATGCACCAAAAAAGCCAAATCCAGTCAATGGCCTGATCTTGTTTCATGATTCTTGAGAAGTGCAACGGCGGCTAAGGTATGCCCGATGGGTGCGCCCGCTCCGGTACCTCTTTTTTGGTGGTAGCAAGAAGCGGATGGCCATGGGCGGCGGCAACCCCTAGCCCAATCCTGACACCACGGGAGAAGGCATCGGTGCCCCCTATTGCAGATAGAGTTTATGGAACCGTCAGCGCGGCCAGGCAGAAAGAGATGGGCGGCCTTGAGTTTATTCAAGGTCTCGCGAACAGGACTCTGCCCCTTAACACGATCGCGCGGACACTGGGTTACGACGTAACCGAAGCGGCGAACGGACGTGTTGTCATTGTCGCGGAGCCAAACGATACCCTGCTCAACCCGGCTGGCACGGTGCATGGCGGCTTCTCCGCGACACTGCTCGATAGCTGCATGGGACTCGCCATCCAGTCGACTCTCGAAAAAGGTATCGGTCAGACAACGCTGGAATTTAAGATTTCCCTTGTGCGGCCAATCACAACCGAGACCGGGGAGATCAGGGCGGAAGGCGTGGTGCTGAGTAGGGGGCGACGCATTGGCACCGCCGAAGGAAAGATCACGGATCGTAACGGGCGCTTGCTGGCCCATGGCACGACGACCTGCCTGATCTTTGAATACTGACACGTCAGTCCGAAATGGAAAGCCCAACAAAATCAGCATACACGCGAGGCGCGATCTACGGCTTGGCCGCCGTATGCATCTGGGGCGCCTTCATTGTCGTTTCCCGTCTGGGTGTGCGGACGAGCCTGACACCTTGGGACGTTGCCGCCATACGTTTTTCCGTGGCAGGTGTCCTGTTGGCGCCTTATCTGGCCAAAAAAGGTTTGGCGCTTGACCGCCTTGGCTGGACAGGGGTGACCGCCATCATTGCCGGTTGTGGGGCGCCGATGGTGTTGCTCGTGAACGTGGGCTTGTTGTTCGCGCCCGCCGCTCACGGAGGCGCTCTGTTTCCCGGCGTGATGCCGCTGATGGTCGCAATTTTGGCCTCAGTGATCTTGAACGAACCGTTCAACTTTCGGAAAAGGATCGGCTTCGTCCTTATCGTGCTCGGCGCGATGGGTATCGTTTGGGGAAGAGGCGGCACGATTGGAACGACGCAGAATATCGGCCACGCCTTGTTTCTCCTCGCGGGCCTCGCATGGGCGGGCTACACTGTCGCGATGCGGCGCGCCCGGCTTGATGGCCTCCACGCCGCCGCGATCGCGGCGGTCGGATCGTTGGTGCTTTACCTGCCCCTCTATGCCTATGTCGCCGGGTTCAGCGTCTTCGAAGCCCCATTATTCGATATTGGTTTGCAAGCAGTTGTTCAGGGCCTCCTGACGGCAATCGTCGCTCTGCTGCTTTACGGCCGCATGGTGAGCCTTCTTGGGGCAACAGGGGGTGCCGCGTTCGTTGCACTGACTCCCGTGGTGACCGGCCTCATGGCTATTCCAGTCCTTGGGGAATGGCCCGCGGCAATCGATTGGATTGCAATCGTTCTGATCTCCGGTGGTGTATATGTCGTGAGCGGAGGCCCCTTGCCGCACTGGAACGGCAAGGCCGCAGAATCGTTGGGTCAATGACTTGGTCACGGCCTATGCTTGTTGCACAACTCCGGTGAATATCAGAAATTTCTTACGGAGTGTGAGATTGAGGCGAGGATTTTCCTCTGTTCCACATTTCTTGAATCGTGCAACAGAGGCGGCCTGCCGCCCAGTACCATTTCCGCTGGGATCTCCGGGTTTCCAAATGCCTGCTCCCGCCCCCAACGCGGACCTTCAAGCTTACCCATCACCGTTATTGGTCACGGCTTGACCCGAACCCTCGGACCGTGAACAGATTATGACGTCCACGGACAGACGCCACCCCGGCCGACATCGAGCGGAACGGCTGGCCGACCTGAATTGGAATGGGTGGCCGACATCACGCCGGAATCACCGGCCGAACTCATCGGAACGGGCTCGCCAGGAAGGGGTCGCCATACGATTTGTGCAAAATCGCACGCCAGGCCCGAAGCGAGGCGTGGTGGTCATGTTCGCCGCCTCAGTGCTCAGGTCCTTTTCCCTTGCCAGAGTCCGGAAAAATCTTTCCTGATTACGTGCTTTAATCAGCCACGGAGCGTCTGGTAGGAGGCCAAAATTCCATTCGGTTTCATGAGGTTGTGGGGATGGCTCGAAACGTCGTGCAGTTCCAGAAGGGTCTCAGCGAGCCGGCGTTTGAACGGCACTACGGCACCGAGGAGCAATGCCGGGCGGTCGTGGTCGCGTCACGCTGGCCCAATGGCTTCGAGTGCCCGGTTTGCGGCGGCAGGCAGTATAGCCTGGTGACGACCCGCGATCTCTATCAGTGCACCAACTGCCGCCGGCAGACTTCGCCGATCGCCGGAACGATCTTCGCATCGACCCACCTGCCGCTGCGGCTATGGTTTCGTGCCATCTATCACCTGACCCAGACCAAACAGGGCATCTCCAGCATCGAACTGGGCCGTCGCCTCGGGGTGACGCAGACCACGGCCTGGAAGATCAAGCACAAGCTGAAGCAGGTCATGCTGGAGCGCGATGCCACCAAGCGCTTGACCGGCCGGGTCGAGATCGACGACGCCTACCTCGGCGGCGAACGCTCCGGCGGTAAGAGGGGGCGGGGCGCACCCGGAAAAACGCCGTTTGTCGCCGCTGTCGAGACGACCTCGGACGGAAAGCCGGTTCGCTTGAAGCTGCGGCGGGTCACCAGCTTCTGTGCAACATCGATCTCCGGGTTCGCCAAGCGCAGCCTCGATCCAAGCTGCTCTGTCGTCAGCGACGGCCTTCAGTGTTTCGGCAGCGTTGCCGACGCCGGGTGTGCGCACCAGGTCATCAAGACCGGGTCAGGACCCAAGGCGGCCCGCACGCCAGCCTTCAAATGGGTCAACACCGCGCTCGGCAACATCAAGGCCGCCATCACCGGAACCTATCGTGCCATCAGCAGCAAGCACGTCCCGCGCTACCTCGCCGAATTCGAATACCGCTTCAACCGACGATACGATCTTGCGGCCATGATCCCGCGCCTCACCTGGGCTGCCGTCCGAACCACGCCAATGCCCTATCGGCTGCTGAAATTGGCTGAGGGTTATGCGTAATCAGGAAATCTTTTGTCAGGCAAAGTGAGGCATGACGTCCGAGACGAAAAGTTCCCGCGTCTCCACGTCGTTCCGTCGATCGGCATTGATCAGCAACTCGATGCCGGCTGCCTGGTATTGCCCGATCAGGTCAATGGCCTCGGACACCGTGCCGACAAAGCCGCGCAACGGTCCCAGGGCCGCCAGTCGCTCGCGCTTTGCCGCCAGCGCGGCCGCATCGCGGGCAAGTAGCCAGGGCTGGATACGGGTCTTTTCGATCGTGTCGTAATCGCGGCCCGCCGCGTCGCAATGTCCGCGCAACACCGCCAGCTTGTGCCGTACCTCCGCGACGTCGCCGTCGACGATATTGCAGGCGTCGGCCAGACGGGCGACCGCGCCCAGGGTCATCTGTTCGCCCCCGCCGGCGATCAGCACCGGCGGTCGCGGCTTTTGCACCGGTTTCGGTTCGAGAATCGCGTCCTCGACGTGGAAATACCGGCCGTGGAAAGTCGTCCGGGGCTCGGTCCACAGCTTCAGGATCAACTGGATCGCTTCCTCCATCTGCCGGATGCGCGTCGCCGGAAGCGGCGGGAACTCCCAGCCATATTGCTTGTATTCATCCTCGAAAAAGCCGGCGCCGATGCCGAGCGTCAGTCGTCCCCGGCTGATCAGATCGACGCTCGCCGCGATCTTGGCGAGATGCGCGGGATTGCGATAACCGACCGCCGTGCAAAGGGTGGCGAGACGGATGCGGCTCGTGACAGCAGCCAGCCCCGCCAGGACGGTCCAGCCTTCCAGGACCGGCTCGTCGGGCGCGCCCACGCGGGGAATCTGGATCATGTGATCCATGACCGAGAACCAGGCAAAGCCGTGCTTCTCCGCCCACTGCGCCTTTGCCTTCACCGCCTCGAATGCCTCGGCCGGATCGGCAGTGTCGAGCCAGGACGAGTTGTGAATGCCGAACTTCATGGTTGTTGGCCCTTGTTCTGCCTGGACTGAGCCTCATCACCGCCGCCATCGTCCACTGGAACACGATCTATCTCGACCGGGCTATCCGGCAATTGCGCGCTCAGGTCGCGCTACGTTCCCGCCTCTCGCGGCTTAGCGTACGATTTTGGACAAATCGTGTGGCGACCCCCTATTGGGCCATCTTTTGACGGCTGGCGGTCAAGACCGACAATGCCGGCTGGTGGTGGGCAAGGTCCGATTCCACTGGCCGGTGTGGAACGCGGGCGATCACTTCACGCGAGAGGTGTGCAACCGGACCGAGATTGCCGCGCCTGCCCTCGGGCGCTTGACCCGAGGGTCGCTTCGCTCCTCGCAATGACAGCGGAATGGGGCAGTCGGTCTTCTGCGTGCGGTCGTTCTTACCCAGCCGGCGCGATGATGATCCGCCGGTTCTGCCTGCCCTTGTTCTCGATCTTCACCACGGCGATGCGGCCGATCTCGCCGGTGCGCGCGACGTGCGTGCCACCACACGGCTGCAGATCGACCTGCGTGTCGCCCTCGCCAATCCGCATCAGGCGCAGCCGGCCGGTGCCGCGCGGGGGCGCCACCGACATCGTGCGCACCAGGCCCGGATCCGTATCCAGTACCGCTTCGTCCACCCATTCGATCCGCACCGGATGGTCGGCCTCGATCAGCGCATTCAGCCCCGCCTCGATCGCCTCCTTCGGCGGCGGATTGGGCAGATCGAAATCCAGCCGCGAGCGATCCGCGCCGACCGAGCCGCCGGTCACCGCGGCGCCCTTGATCAGGCTGCACAGCAAATGCATCGCGGTGTGCATGCGCATCAGCCGGTAGCGGCGATCCCAGTCGATCTCGCCCTCAACCACCGAACCGACCGGCGGAACCGCCGCACCAGGCGCGGGAAGATGCAGGATCATCTCCCCTTCCCCCTTCACCGTGTCGGCGATCGCGGTCTCGCCGCCATCCCAGCGCAGCACGCCGACATCGCCGGGCTGCCCGCCGGAGCGGGCGTAGAACACGGTGCGATCCAGCACGATCCCCTCGGGCCCGCTCGCCAACACCGTGCCGGAGGCCGAACGCAGCCGCGGTTCGTCGAGAAACAGTTTCTCCGTCATGCCGTGATCCACTCCTTCCGCAGAGCCGCGCGCCGTGCCGCCAGCCATAGCAGGCCGATCGCCGCCACCGAATTCGGCACCCGGCCCGCCAGCGCCGCCTCGATCGCCCGGTCCGCCGGCCAGACGCGCACGCGGATGTCCTCGTGCTCCTCCGCCATGCCGGCATGGCCTGCGATGCCATCCAGATCGGCCTCCGGCGCCTGCACGCGGCCGGCATAGAGCTCGCATAGTTCGTCCGCGCCACCGGGTGTCAGCAGGAAACCGCCGATGTGCCGCAGTTCGCCCACCGCCAACCCCATCTCCTCTGCCATCTCCCGCCGCGCCGTCGCCTCCGGTGCCTCGCCATCGTCGCAGAGCCCGGCCGGGAGTTCCACCAGCACCGGATCGAGCCCGGCCGCCAGCGCGGGCAGCCGGAACTGCTCGATCAGCACCACCGCATCGGCCACCGGATCGTACGGCAGGACCGCCGCCGCACGCCCGCGCCGCCACACTTCCCAGGTCTTCACGCCCGACAGGGCGCCGTCGAATCGACGATGGCGGAAGCGCACGACATCGAGCGGAAAGCGGCCGTTCCACATCCTTTGTTCGGAACAGACCGTGACGTCGGGATGCGCGGGCAGTGGGGGAAACGTGCGGGACGGCATGCCGCCAGCATAGAGAAGCGCCGCCGCAGCGCCCACCCCTGCTTCAGGCAGGAACCGCGGTGGCCACCAACTGGCGCAGCCGGTTCGCCCCGGCGGGCCCTTTGAGCGCCTCCCGCCAGCTCGACTCGGCCACCCGCTGATGCGCGGCAATCGCTTCGTCCGCCCCGGTGATCATCGCGACCCCAGTGTGCGCCGAGGGATGCGTATCCGGGCGGAACGGATTGATCGCGAGGCTCACCCGGTCGCGCGCACGAATGATCTTGAATGCCGAAGAGGGCTCCGCCCCGGTCAGCAGGCCGAATTGCAGGCCCATCGGCTCCGCCTCCATCAGCGCGGCCATGTTCTCCACCTCGGTCACCGCCACGTCGCGGCAGATCCGCCGAACCCGGTCGGAGACCTGGATGCCGCCGGCGACGCCAGTTTCGAGCAGCCGCTGCACCGAGGAAATCGACACCATGGCGATGATCCCCGGCCGCCGCATGGCATACATCCGCTTGCGCGCCGTCAGGATCCCCAGCACCTGCTCGGCCATCGACCGCATCGCTGCCCGATCGCCCGCCGCGCGCTCCGCCGCCTCGTCGAACGCCTCGGCCAACGCGCTGTCGTAGGCATCGGACGTCGTCAGATAGCAGACCGGCCCGAACAACTGCAAAATTTGATCGGCCGTCTCCTCCACTTGGCGAAGTCGCTCGAAATAGCCGATCGGCCGGTGGTAGTACTCAACTCCGATGCCAAGCAGCGACAGTGGCGAAATTTTCAATAATTCCGCCAGCCGCTTGATCGTGTCGAGCTTGATGACCTCGCCTTTTTCGTAGCGATAGAGCGCCGCGCGAGACACGCCCAACCGTGCGGCGATTTCCTCCGCACGCAGCCCAGATTCCAGACGGTAGGCCCTGAGCTGCTGGCCTATCTCCGTGAAGCGCATGGACATCTGGCCTTCCCCTTGGCCCGCCCCTGCAATCCCGCGTGTAAGGCAGGAGTCTCAGAATCGACGCGGGCAAGCAAGCTTATGACCACATCGCTCGGAAATTCAACCCCTGTTCAATCCATGCGACTCGTTGCTTCTGCATTCCAGGGCATTATTTCTTCGGTCGAATGGAATAATCCGCCAACCCCTCGATCGCCAGCACCAGAGCCGAGTGATCCAGATCGGCGCCGCCATGCGCGGCGCAGGACGAGAACATCTGCTGGGCGATCGCCGTGTTGGGCAGCGACAGGCCGAGCTCCTTCGCCGCGGAGAGCGCCAGGTTCAGATCCTTCTGGTGCAGCCGGATGCGGAAGCCTGGGTCGAATGTGCCGTTCAGCATCCGCTCGGCGTGCACCTCCAGGATACGGGAGGCGGCAAAGCCGCCCATCAGCGCGGCCCGAACCTTGGCTGGATCGGCGCCTGCTTTTGCCGCGAAAACAAGAGCTTCTGCCACAGCTTGGATGTTCAGTGCGACGATGATCTGGTTGGCTACCTTGCAGGTCTGGCCGGCGCCGTTCTCGTTGCCGACATGGGTGATATTCTTGCCCATCGTCTCGAACAGCGACTTGGCACGGGAGAAGGCGGCCTCCGGCCCCCCCACCATGATCGTCAGCGTGGCCTGCTTCGCCCCCACCTCGCCGCCGGAAACCGGCGCATCCAGGTAGGCGCAGCCGAGGCCGTTGATTTTCTTGGCAAACTCCTTGGTCGCGAGCGGGCTGATCGAGGACATGTCGATCACCAGCGTGCCGCGCTTCAGCCCGTCCGCCGCGCCGTTCGGACCGAACAGCACCGCCTCGACGTCCGGCGTATCGGGCACCATCAGGATCAGCACCTCCGCCTTCGCCGCGACGCTCTTGGCGTCCGCCACCACTTCGGCGGCGGCCCGCACCTCGGCGGTCAGGCTCTTGCGTGCCGGCACAATCAGCTCGTGCCCCGCGTTCTTCAGATTGAGCGCCATCGGGCGGCCCATGATGCCAAGGCCGATGAATCCGATCTTCATGTCCTGCCTCCTAAGGGTTCACCACAAAGACACGAAGGCACAAAGACCGCCGCCTCGCGTGAAGCTTCGTGTCTTCGTGTCTTTGTGGTGAGTCTTCTTTCAGACTCCGAATTCCTGCCGCCACCTCAGCCCCGCGACGGTGTCTCCTGCCGGCCGGTATTCACACCCCACCCAGCCGCCATAGCCAAGCTCATCCATCCGGCGGAACACGAACTTCCAGCCGATCTCTCCGGTTCCGGGCTCGTTCCGCGCCGGGACATCGGCAATCTGCATATGGGCGATGACGGGCAGGAACTGCTCCATGCGCTTGGTGATGTCGCCCTCGGTGGTCTGGCAGTGGTAAACGTCGAACTGGAGCCCGAGTCGGTCGCGCCCGATCGCCTCCACCACCGCCGCCCCCTGCGCCTCGGTGTTCAGGAAATAGCCAGGCATGTCGCGGTGGTTGATCGGCTCGATCACCAGCTTGACCCCCGCCTTCTGCGCCTGCTCGGTGGCCCAGGCCAGATTCGCGGCGTACACGCTGCCCGCGGTGACCTGGGAAACGCCCGCCGGCACGATCCCCGCCATGGCGTGCACCAGCTTGCAGCCGAGCGCGGCGGCGTAGTCGAGCGCCTGCTTCACGTTCTCGCGGAATTCCGTCTGCCGTCCCGGCAGACTCGCCAGCCCGCGTTCGCCCTTCGCCCAATCGCCCGGCGGCATGTTGAAGAGCGCCTGGGTCAGGCCCTCGCCGTCCAGCCGCTTGCGCAGCTCCGCCGCCGGGTGCTCGTAGGGAAACAGGAACTCCACTGCGTCGAACCCTACCTTGCGGGCGGCGGCGAAACGGTCGAGGAACGGCACCTCGTTGAACATCATCGACAGGTTGGCGGCTAGGCGTGGCATCGCGGACCTCCCCGGAAACGCGGCGGGAGGCTACAAGCGAGCGGGGGGAATGACCAGCACATGACCGCGGAACGCGTGCTGATGGTGCTGCTGCTCGGCGGGATTGCCGTCGGCTGCGTCCTCGTGCTCTATCCGTTCTTCTCATCCTTGCTCTGGGCCGCCATCCTTGTGTTCACCACCTGGCCGGTGTGCGAGTGGCTGCACACCCATGTGCGGCTGCGTCGCGGCGCTGCTGCCGGCGCGATGGTGGCGCTGACCGCCGTCGTTCTGGTGTTGCCGCTCGCGCTCGCCGCACCGGGCGGCGCCAATGACGTGAACCATTTGCGGGGCGTGATCGAGGACGCACTGCGCGCCGGCCTGCCGGGGTCACCGGATTGGGTGTTCGAGATCCCGCTGATCGGCCAGACGCTTGGCGATCTCTGGAATCGCTGGGCGGCCGATATCAGCGTCATGGTCGAGGCGTTGCGGCCGTATTTCGGCATCGTCGTGGAAGGCGGGCTCAGCCTGCTGCTGGGCTTGGCGAATGGCGTGCTGCTGTTCGTGCTCGCGCTGTTCATCGCCTTCTTCTTTTACCTGTACGGCGACCCCATCGCCGCGCGGCTGCGGGTGATCCTGCAGCGTATCGCCGGCGCCCGGGCCGACCGGCTGATCGATGTCACCGGTGCGACGGTGCGCGGCGTGGTCTACGGCATCCTGCTGACCGCCATCGTGCAGGGCATCCTGACCGCATTCGGACTGTGGCTGTCCAGCGTGCCGCGGCCCGTGCTGCTGGGGGCCGTCGCGGGCTTCCTGTCGGTGCTGCCGATCGGTGCGCCGGTGGTATGGATCCCCGCCGCACTGTGGCTGATGGGCACCGGCCATCTCGGCTGGGGCATCTTCCTCGCGGTCTACGGCGTGGTCGCGGTATCGGGTGCCGATTCCGTCATTCGCCCCTGGTTCATCGCCCGCGGCGCACAGCTTCCCTTCCTGCTCACAGTACTCGGCGTGCTCGGCGGGGCCATCGCCTTCGGCCTGCTCGGCATTTTCCTGGGCCCGGTGCTGTTGGGCATCGGCTATACGCTGGTTAACGAGTGGTCAGTCGCCGAGGCCGAGGAATCCCTGACGATCGACCACTGATTGACGATAGAGAGAAGTGAAGCGCGTATCCCCACCATCGACCACGATCGCGGTCTGACCATGGCCGAGTTCCGCCTCGGGCTGATCGGCGCCGGACGGATGGGACGCACGCATCTGCGGGCTCTGGCCGGCAGCGACGCCGTGCGCGTCGTCGCGGTGGCGGAACCGTCCGAACCGGCGCGGGCCGCGGTGGAACGGGACGCCATTGCGGTCCATCCCGATGTGGCTGCGATGCTGCAATCGGGCGGACTCGATGGCGTGCTGGTGGCGGCACCGAGCACGCTGCATCTCAGCCTCGTGGCGCAGCTTTCGGATGCCGGCCTGCCGATCCTCTGCGAGAAGCCTTGCGGCATCGCGGCGCAGCAGGCGCGTGAGGCGGCATCGATCGCGGAGTGCCACACGGTCAAACTGCAGGTCGCCTATTGGCGCCGCTTCGTGCCGGCGTTGCAGCGCCTGCGGCGCCGTATCGCGCATGGCGAGATGGGCGCGCTGTATTTCCTCGCCTGCTACCAGTGGGATGGCGAACCGCCGCCACCGCAATTCCGTAGCAGCAGCGGCGGCATCTTCGTCGACATGGGCGTGCACGAGTTCGACCAGATCCGCTGGCTGAGCGGACAGGAGTTTTCCGGCATCGCTCCTGCCGTTGCATCGGTGTCTGCCGATCCGCCCGCGACAGGCGACGCCGAAAGCGCTCAGGCGCTGTGCACGCTGTCAGGTGGCAGCACGGCCCTGGTTTCGCTCGGTCGGCGCTTCCCACTCGGGGATGTCTGCCGCGTGGAGGTGTTCGGCACGCGCGATGCCGAGGATTGTCGTTTCCTCTGGCCGCCGGATGGCGAGCAGGTCTTCATGCAGGCACTGCGGCGCCAGGCGGAGAGTTTCGCGGCATGGGTGCGTGGCGGCGAGGCAGAGGGCGCCACCGCGGCCGACGCCGTCGCGGCATTGCAAGCCGCGGAGCGGGCTTCGGTAGCATTGGCGCGGTGATTGGAGGCTGGCAATGGCAGTGGAAATCGGCATCAATCCGATCACCTGGACGAACGACGACATGCCGGAACTCGGCGGCGACATTCCGCTGGAGACATGCCTCGCCGAGACGCGCGAAGCCGGCTACAGCGGCACCGAGCTTGGCGGCAAGTTTCCCCGTACGTCGGCCGAACTGGGTCCGATCCTGTCACGCCACAAGCTGAAGCTGATTTCCGGTTGGTACGACGGACGAATCTTCGAGCACGAGGTGGCGGCGGAATTCGCGGCGATCGAACCGCATCTCACGCTGCTGCGCGATCTCGGCTGCAAGGTCGTCGTCTACGCGGATACCTCCGGCCGGCGCCACGACGGAGGCTTTCCGCCGATCTCGCAACGCCCTGTGCTGGCGGACGGGGATTGGCCGGCGTACGGCCGCAAGGTTACCGAACTTGCGGAACGCATGGCCGGGTTCGGCGTGCGCATGGCGTTCCATCATCACATGGGGACCATCGTGCAGAGCGAGGCGGAGATCGACCGGTTGATGGCCGGTACCGGCGAGGCGGCCGGCCTGCTGTTCGACACCGGCCATTGCCTGTTCGCCGGCGGCGATCCCGCCGCGCTGCCGCAACGCCACATCGCGCGCGTGGTGCACGTGCATTGCAAGGACGTCCGCCGCGCGGTGCTCGATCGCGCGGTGGCGGAGGACATGAGCTTCATGGGCGCGGTACTGGAGGGCGTGTTCACGGTTCCCGGCGATGGCTGCATCGCGTTCACGCCGCTGCTGCGCCGGTTACGCGAGCGAGGCTACTCCGGCTGGTTGGTGGTGGAGGCCGAGCAGGATCCGCGCAAGGCGCATCCGCTGACCTATGCGCGGCTCGGGCATCGCAACCTGCGCGCCATGGCGGAAGAGGCGGGGTTCGACGTTGTGTAGGCGCCTTCTGCCGCTGCGCTGAAGCGTGTTCTCGACCCACACTGTCATTGCGAGGAGCGAAGCGACGCGGCAATCTCGGGGTGAGTGCGCACCGACCACGAGATTGCTTCGCTGCGCTCGCAATGACAGTCGGGCGAGGGCTTGGTCTATTACTTCATACACTCAAGAGCGGCGAAGCCAGGATCAGACCGGCACATCCCCTTCCAGCGTGGTGCGATGCATCAGCCGCGTATACCGGCTCTCGTCGAACGGCGTCGCGCAGTGCAGCATGCACCGGTTGTCCCACAGCACGCCGTCATGCACGCGCCACATGTGGCGATAGACGAAGCGGGGACTCGCGGCATATTCGAACAACTGCTCGATCAGCCGGCGCCCCTCTTCCGGGTCCATACCCTCGATGTCGCGCGCCCAGCGGCCGATGTAGAGCGACTTGCGCCCGGAACGCGGATGCGTGCGCACCAGCGGATGGAACACGTCCGGCCGCTCGAGCTTCTGCTGTTCGGTGAGTGCGGGTTCGTGCGGATAGTGCACGTGGTGCATGTCGACGCGCGAGAATCGCGCGCGCCGTCCGGCGATGCGGCGCTTCGTCTCCTCCGGCAACTCGTTGTATGCGGCATACATGTCGGCAAACAGCGTATCGCCGCCCTCGGGCGGTATCACGTGCGCATAGAGGAATGAACCGGCGTTCGGAAGCCGCTTGTCCTCGCCGTCGCTGTGCCAGCCCATGCCGGCGCGGCGAATGCCGAGCGGCTTGCCGCCTTCCTCCAGGTTGGTCAGCACCATCACTTCCGGATGGCCCTCCAGGTTGTAGTGCAGCGGGGTCATGATGTGCAGCGGGCCAAACCGGCGGGTGAAGTCGATATGCTGCTCCGGCGTCATCACGAGGTCGCGGAACACCAGGAGGCTCGCGTCGCCCCAGGCTTGCTCGATGCGGCGGAATTCGGCGTCCGACAGGTCGTGCGACAGATCGAGGCCGATGATCTCGGCACCGAAGCTGCCCTGTATGGAGCGGATCTCTACAGCGGAAACGGTCTCGCTCATCATCGGCTCCCCCTGGTCACGCCGAGCCTACGCCGATTGCGGCGGGCGCACCAAGACCGCATGATGCCGGCATGACCGTTCAGATCGCAGTGCGCCGCCTGCCGCACGGCAAGGACCTGCCGCTGCCGGCCTATGCCACCCCAGGCGCCGCGGGGATGGACCTGCTGGCCGCGGTCGATGCGCCGGTGACGATCGAGCCGGGCAAGCGGGCGCTGATCCCCACCGGCCTCGCGATCGCCCTGCCGCCTGGCTACGAGTTGCAGGTGCGCCCGCGCTCGGGGCTTGCGTTGCGCCACGGCATCGTGCTGCCCAACAGTCCCGGCACGATCGATGAGGACTATCGCGGCGAAGTACAGGTGATCGTGCTGAACGCGGGCGACGCGCCGTTCACCATCGAGCGCGGCGCCCGCATCGCCCAGGCTGTGCTGGCGCCGGTGGTGCGCGCCCGCTGGCACGAGGTGGACAGCCTCGATGCCACCACCCGCAGCGACGGCGGCTTCGGCAGCACGGGCCACTGACTACTGACCACTGGCCGCCGTCACACGATTGCCACCTGGACGGGGGGTGACTTCGCGCACCCGGCCGGGCTAACAGGGCGCGCCGCAACCCCCACCCGAGCCAGATGTCAGCCACGATCCACCCCGCCCTCACCACGGGAAGGCGCCTGCCGAACGTATGGGATGCGGCCGCCATCCTGTGCGTGTTCGCGGCGCTGATCGGCGTGGCGCATGTGGCACGCGGCACCTTCGTGCGGATCGACGCACCGGCGGCACTGGCGGTCAGTCTGGATCCCGCCAACCTGCCGGATTACGCCGCGCGTACCACGCTGCGCATGTTCGCCGCGCTGTTGGCGTCGCTGCTGTTCACCTTCAGCTATGCCACCGCCGCGGCGAAGAGCCGGCGCGCCGCGCTGATGCTGATCCCGATCCTCGACATCCTGCAGTCGGTGCCGATCCTGGGGTTCCTCACCTTCACCGTGGTGTTCTTCATGCACCTGTTCCCAGGCCGCATACTGTGGCTGGAACTCGCGGCGATTTTCGCAATCTTCACCAGCCAGGCGTGGAACATGGCGTTCAGCCTGTATCAGTCGCTGATGACAGTGCCCGCCGACCTGAAGGAAGCGGCAGTCAGCTTCCAGCTCACGCCGTGGCAGCGCTTCTGGCGTCTGGAGGTGCCGTTCGCCACGCCCGGGCTCGTCTGGAACACCATGATGTCGATGTCCGGCGGCTGGTTCTTCGTCGTCGCGTCAGAGGCGGTGTCGGTTGGCGACAACACCTGGAAGCTGCCGGGCATCGGCTCCTATGTCGCGCTGGCGCTGGAGCAGCGCGACATTCTTGCGGTGTGCTACGCCATCATCGCCATGCTGATGGTGATCCTGGCGTACGACCAGTTGCTGTTCCGCCCGCTGGTTGCCTGGTCCGCGAAATTCCGCTTCGAGACGACGGCGGGCGCAACCGCCGCTGATCCGTGGCTGTTGCGGCTGATGCGGCGCACCAGGCTGCTGAACCGGCTGGGCGATGCGGTCGGCGACGCGGCGGTGGCGCTCGGCGGCTTGCGGCTGGCCATCGTGCCGCGCCGCCGCGCCGTGGCTGCACCGCCATCGCGCCTGGTCGATGCGATCTGGCTCGCGGTGCTCGCCATCGTGCTCGTCTGGGCGGTCGCGAAGATCGCCGTCTTCGTTTCCGCCGACCTGAGCTGGAGCGATCTGCGCCAGGCGCTGATCCTCGGCCTGTTTACGCTGGCGCGGGTGGCGATCCTGATGGTGCTGGCGAGCCTGCTGTGGGTGCCGATCGGCGTCTGGCTTGGGCTGCGGCCGGTCTGGGCAAGGCGGGCGCAGCCGTTGGCGCAGTTCCTTGCCGCGTTCCCAGCCAACCTGCTGTTCCCGCCCGTCGTGCTGTTCATCGTGCATTTCGGGCTGAACGCCGATATCTGGCTGACACCGCTGATGGTGCTCGGCACGCAGTGGTACATCCTGTTCAACGTCGTCGCCGGCGCCGCCGCCTTCCCGGGCGATCTGCGCGAGGCGGCGAGCAATTTCCGTGTCGACGGCTGGCTATGGTGGCGCAAGGTGATCATCCCGGGGATCTTCCCCTATTACGTGACCGGTGCCATCACTGCTTCCGGTGGTTCGTGGAATGCCGCCATCGTTGCCGAGGTGGCGTCCTGGGGTGACACAAAACTCACCGCGCACGGACTTGGTGCCTATATAGCCGCGGCGACCGAACGCGGCGACATGGCCCGCGTCGTGCTGGGCGTGGTGGTGATGTCGGCCTTCGTCCTGCTGTTCAACCGCCTGCTGTGGCGGCCGCTCTACGCCTATTCCGAGCGACACCTGAAGCTCGGCTGAAGCAGAGGCTCGCATGGACACCAACGTCGGCCAGCAGTGCCTGCTCGAGGTGAGGGGCTGCAAGCAGGCCTATCACAAGGATGCCAGTGCGGACCTCGTGGTGCTGGAGGACGTGAATCTCAGCCTGCGCGAAGGCGAGATGGTGGCACTGCTCGGCCGCTCGGGTTCCGGCAAGTCCACGTTGCTGCGCATCGTCGCCGGCCTGCTGACGCCGACCGCCGGCGAGGTGCTGTGGCGTGACCGGCCGGTGCACGGACCCGCCGAGGGTGTCGCGATGGTGTTCCAGAGCTTCGCCCTGTTCCCCTGGCTCACCGTGCAGGAAAATGTGGAGCTGGGGCTGGAGGCGCGCGGCGTGCCGCGAGCCGAACGCAAGAGCCGCGCCGAGGCGGCGATCGACCTGATCGGCCTTGGCGGCTTCGAGAGCGCCTATCCGAAGGAGCTGTCCGGCGGCATGCGCCAGCGCGTCGGCCTGGCCCGCGCGCTGGTGGTGCATCCCGATCTGCTGCTGATGGATGAACCGTTCAGCGCGCTGGATGTGCTCACGGCGGAGACGCTGCGCACCGACCTGATCGATCTGTGGTCCGAGGGCAAGCTGCCGGTCCGGGCGGTGCTGATGGTGACGCACAACATCGAGGAGGCGGTGCTGATGTGCGACCGCATCCTGGTGTTCTCCGCCAGTCCGGGGCGCGTGGCGAGCGAGCTGCGGGTCCCCTTCCCGCACCCACGCAATCGGCTCGACCCGGCGTTCCGCCAGTTGGTGGACGACATCTACGGCCTGATGACCCGCCGCCCGGTGCCGAGTCCCCGCGCGGTGGCCGCGGCGCCGACGATCAGCGTCACCGCCCCGCTGCATCGCGTCGGAACCAACCAGATGGCAGGCCTGATGGAGGCGCTGGCGGGACCGCCTTATCACGGCCGTGCCGACCTGCCCGCGCTGGCGGCGGCACTGCAATACGAGGCCGACGAGCTGCTGCCGCTCGGCGAGACGTTGCAGTTGCTGCACTTCGCCGTCCTGGAGGAAGGCGACATCAACCTGGCCGAGGACGGCCGCCGGTTTGTCGCCGCCGACACGGAGGAACGCAAGCGCCTGTTCGCTGCCACGCTGATGGCGCATGTGCCGCTGGTGCGCATGATCCGCCAGGTGCTGGAGGAGCGCTGGAACCACCGCGCCTCCGCCGTGCGATTCCGCGAAGAGCTGGAGGACCATATGTCGCCCGACTACGCGGAGGACACGCTGCGCACCGTCATCGCGTGGGGCCGCTTCGCCGAGCTGTTCAGCTACGACGAGGAGGCGGAGCAGTTCAGCCTGGAGGAGATCGGCTGAAACCTTTGCATAACCCTGCCTGGGGTAAGGATGGCTTCCTTCCACAGGAAGCAGGGTTGCCAGGGTGCCGGATGACCTGAGTGCCGTAGTGCGAGAGCTCCGCCCCATGGCGGCGGCTTCGGCTTGCGAGCTGACCATCCTGATGCCCTGCCTGAACGAGGCGGAGACGCTGGCCCGCTGCATCATCAAGGCGCGCGGCTTCCTGATCCGCAGCGGCATCATTGGCGAGGTGGTGATCGCCGACAACGGCAGCACCGACGGGTCGCAGCAGATCGCCGCGGTGCAGGGCGCCCGCGTCGTGCCGGTGGCGGAGAAGGGCTACGGCAGCGCCTTGCTCAGCGGCATCCGCGCCGCGCGGGGCCGCTACGTGATCATGGGCGATTCCGACGACAGCTATGATTTCAGCCGGCTCGATGGCTTCGTCGAGAAGCTGCGTGCCGGCTATCAGCTTGTGATGGGCAATCGGTTCCAGGGCGGCATCGAGCCTGGGGCGATGCCACCATTGCACCGCTACCTGGGCAACCCCGTCCTGAGTGCCGTCGGCCGCGTTTTCTTCCGCAGCCCGTGCGGGGATTTTCATTGCGGCCTGCGCGGCTTCGAGCGTGCTGCCATAGTGGCGCTAGACATGCAGGCGCCGGGCATGGAATTCGCGAGTGAAATGGTGGTGAAAGCGACCATCCACCGGTTGCGCATCGCGGAGGTGCCGACCACGCTTTCGCCGGATGGCCGCTCGCGTCCACCGCACCTGAAAAGCTGGCGTGACGGCTGGCGACATCTGCGTTTCCTGCTGCTGTTCAGCCCGAGCTGGCTGTTCCTGTTCCCCGGTGCCGCCTTGTTCCTTGTTGGCCTGGCGATGATGGCCTGGCTGCTGCCGACGCCGCGCACGGTCGGCGGGGTGACGCTCGACATCCACACGTTGTTCTACGCTGCGCTCGCCGTGGTGGTGGGCTTTCATTCGATGCTGTTCTGGGTGTTTGCCAAGATCTACGGCATGCGCGAGGGCATCGTGCCGCCCGATCCGCGGTTCAGCGCGATGATGCGTCTGGTCACGCTGGAGGTCGGGCTGATCGTTGGCGGGGTGCTGCTGCTGTTCGGGCTGGCGCTAGGCGTGTACGCAGTTGGCGCCTGGGGCAGCGTGGAGTTCGGCGTGTTGTCGCCCGAGCGGGCGATGCGTCTGGTGATCCCGTCGGGCACCGCGATCCTGCTGGCGTTCCACATCGCCTATGGGGCGTTCTTCCTCAGCGTGCTGGAGATCAGGGCGAGCAGGCGGGGGGAGTGAGGCTGCGGGGCCTGCGCCGGCGCGTTTGGTGTGTAACCAGGATGAAAGGCCGACAACTGCAATAGGTTGCGGCTTAACCAGGTTCCGCACCTAGCATCAACATGTCGATCGCCCGGCCAGCAAGCGCTGTCGCCCGCACCTTTCGCCTCGATGGAAGGCGGCTAGACGCTGCCTGCGCGCTATCGCTCATCGCGTTGGTGGCTGTCCTGCTCTTGCCTCGCGTCGGCGCCTTGCCGATGGAACTCTGGGACGAGAGCCGCAACGCGAACAACGCGATCGAAATGGTGCATACGGGCAACTGGCTCGTGACGTTGTTCGGCGGCATTCCGGATCATTGGAACACCAAACCGCCCCTATTCATCTGGATTGTTGCCTTACTGCTCAAGGCCGGGCTAACGCCGCTGCTGGCATTGCGCCTGCCAAGTGCAATCGCCACCGCGGCAACCGCCCTCGCGTTGTTCGCCTTCTGCCGTTGGGTATTACTCGACCGACTGGCCGGAATGCTCTCTGCGCTGCTGTTGCTGTCATCCATGCTGTTTCTCGGGCAACATGTAGCGCGGACGGGCGATTATGACGCGCTGTTGTCGCTGTTCATGACACTCTCGGTTCTGGCATTCTGGTTCTACATCGATGGCCGCGAGTCGCAGCAGGGTCTTGCAATCTACGCCGTCGCCCTCGCCCTGCTGTTGGGAATATTGACCAAGGGGGTGGTCGCCTTGTTGATCGGCCCCGGTCTTCTCGCCTATGCAGCCGCGCGCGGTCGGCTCCTCTCGACATTGCTGGACAGGCGAGTTTGGGCTGCCGGCGGCGTTACGCTGCTCTCTTGCGCATTGTATTATGGCACGCGCGAGATGATCGACCCAGGCTATGTGCAGGCCGTCTGGGACAATGAACTCGGCGGCCGTTTCTTGACCACACTGGACAAGCATGCGGGTGGTAGACTGTACTATCTTGGGGTTCTTCTGCTGTTGTTCCAGCCGGGAATGCTTTTCCTACCCTTGGTTGCCCTCCCGTTGGCACGGACCGATGGCGCAAATCGTCACGCCATCCTGCTGTCCCTGTTGGTGGCGGCAGTGCTGCTCATCATCCTGAGTACGGCACACACGAAAGCCTACTGGTACGCCGCGCCGCTCGTACCGCTGCTGTCGCTGGCGGTCGGCATCTCACTGACCCAGGCGTTTACATTGCTGCGCCCGATCCATGGGGCGCCGCAGCCAGTGATACGGGGGGACATCCTGAAAGTTGTACTGATCATCAGTCTTTGCTTCGGATTGACCAGGAACTTTTATTTCAACCAGATCGGCTCGGTGAGCCTGGCACAGGAACCGGAGAACGCGCAGTATTGGTACGCAACGATCGTTGGGCAGGAACGGCCGGAAATCCAGGATTTTGTGATCGTCGACCACGGCTTTCCCAATGAAGCTGGTTTTGCCCATTACAATCCTATTGCCGAGTTCTACCGCAAATATGCCCAAGTGGGGCGCATCTTTGCGCCTGGAAGTCGCATCGATCCGGGGACCTTGATCATCACCTGTGATCCCCAGGCGAAGGACTGGTTGACCTCGGCCTATGGCTTCGTCGTCCGGAATCACAATCAATGGTGCGCAATAGGTAGGACGGCTGCGACCGGCGTCGGCGCGCCGGGTTGGGACCCACAGCGCCGCCATGTGGCCAACGGAGGATGAACATGACCTCGCAAGTCTTCCTCTCGGTGGTTGCGCCATGTTTCGACGAAGCGGCGGGCCTCCAGGAATTTTACCGCCGCGTTTCAGCGGCATGTTGCGCGCTGCCGGGGTTGCATAGCAGGTGGGAGTTGGTGCTGGTCAATGACGGATCGCGGGATAGTACCCTCGAGATCATGCACCGACTGGCATTTGATGATCCCCATGTGGTGGCGATCAACTTGGCGCGGAATTACGGTCACCAGGTCGCCTTGACAGCCGGCCTGCAGCATTGCCGCGGCGAAAGAATCCTCATCCTCGATGCAGACCTGCAGGATCCACCCGAACTGCTGGCCGACATGATGCAGATGATGGATGAGCAGGATGCCGACGTCGTGTATGGGCAGCGTCGCGCGCGCGCGGGCGAAACGCGCCTCAAGCTAACGACGGCGGCGCTGTTCTATCGCTTGCTGCGGCGCCTGGTGGAGATCGATATACCGCTCGATACCGGTGATTTTCGCTTGATGAGCCGGCGCACGCTGGATGTGCTGAATAAAATGCCGGAACGCGACAGGTTCATCAGGGGTCTGGTCAGTTGGATCGGACTTCGTCAGGTGCCGTTACTGTACGATCGTGAACCGCGATTTGCCGGGTCGAGCGGTTATCCCTTCCTGAAGATGGCGCGCTTTGCGTTGGATGCCGTGACCAGCTTTTCTGTGGTACCCCTCAGATTCGCCTCTCTCGCGGGGCTGATCACCGGCACAATGGGACTGCTGTCGCTCAGCTACACCGTGGGTGGCTGGCTGTTCGGCGCGGTGGTCACGGGTTGGACGAGCATCGCAACGCTCGTGTTGATTATCGGGGGCGTTCAGCTCGTGATGCTGGGAGTCATTGGCGAGTACCTCGGGCGACTCTATATGGAAGCGAAACATCGCCCGCTGTTTGTGGTCGACAGCATCGTCTGTGCGCCGGCCCGTGGGTCATCGCGTGTGCGAGCACTCGAGCCAAATCCAAACTATGCGGAACCTGTCGTCTGAGGAACCTGCGCATGACTGAGGTACCGGACTTGACACGTTCCCCGCCGCAAGTGGGCGCAGAGTTCGACTCTTACGGCCAAGGCTACGCGGCAGGCATGGAAAACCCGATGAAGCAGCTCTTGGGGGACTCGGCAGAGGATTTCGTTGCTGTCAAACTGCGCTGGCTCCTCCGGGCATGTCCCGTTCTGCGCTCGGCCGACGCGTCGTACCGCGTACTTGATTATGGCTGCGGCACGGGGACACTGCTTCGTCTCATGCGGCAGGCAGGCCTGCGCGTCACGCTAGCTGGCTGCGACATCTCGCATCAAATGCTCGAAGGAGCTGCGCGGTGCTGGCCCGCAAGTCTGCCGAAGCCCGTGCTTCACGTACAGGAAGCAGGAGCCGAGGCGCCATTTCCTTTAGAAGAATTCGATTTGGTGATCATCAGCGCCGTCCTGCATCACGTCGCACCGTCGGATCGGCCAAGCGTGTATGCGGCAGTGCGTCGCCTGCTGCGCGCCGAAGGGCGGGTGGTGGTGTTCGAGCACAACCCGCTGAACCCGGTCACGCGCTATGTTGTGGCACGCACGCCAATCGACCGTAATGCCATTCTGCTTCGCGCCAGCGAGACGCAGAGGGCACTTCACATGGCGAGATTTTCAGATATCCGAACCAAATACCTCATGTTTTTTCCTCCGCGGCTGAAACCTTTGGCTGCCTGCGAGGCGGCGCTCGGCTGGCTGCCACTTGGTGCCCAGTACGCAACCACAGCTTTCCGCCGAGGATAGCGGTCTAGGCGCGATGGGGTGTCCGAGCCCCGCCGCCCCCGGCTCGGCCGGGTATCGGAGCTCCTCCAGGGTGGTTTCGCGCCCCAGCAGCCTGCAATATGGTTTCATCGCTTCCGTTCGACCCGCAGCGTGCCCAAGCCCCTACCGTCCCGGCGTCTCGATCGGCGCGCAATTGGTACGGCCGGAGGCGACGCAGTCCTGGATCTGTGCCGCCTGATTGAGCCGGTGCATGATGAACAGCACGGCGATGATCGCCACCACGATCGCCACCAGCCCGATCAGTGCGCGGTGCGGGCTGGGGCCTGGATCCTCATCCGCCATCACCCCGCTGTCCTGCCTTCTTCCACCGCATGACACGCGACAAGGACGTCGCCTTCGCGCGTGTGGTGCGGCTTCTCGCTGCGGCAGCGCGCGTTGGCAAGCGGGCAGCGGGGATGGAACGGGCAGCCGGGTGGCGGGGCAATCGGGCTCGGCACCTCGCCGCCGACCGGCGTGCGGCTGCGGCCGATCAGTTCAAGATCCGGGATCGCATCCAGCAGCAGTCGCGTGTAGGGATGCCGCGGCGTGCGGAAGATCGTTTCGGCCGGGCCGATCTCGACGATGCGGCCGAGATACATCACGCCGAGCCGATCCGACATGTGGCGCACGACGGCCAGGTTGTGGCTGATGAACAGATAGGTCAGGCCGAGCCGAAGCTGCAGATCGCGCATCAGGTTGAGGATCTGCGCCTGCACCGAAACGTCCAGCGCGCTGGTCGGTTCGTCGCACACCAGGAATTCCGGTTCGGAGGACAATGCGCGAGCGATCGAGATGCGCTGGCGCTGGCCGCCGGAGAATTCGTGCGGATACTTTTCCCCGTCAGATGCCGCAAGCCCAACCTGGGTCAGCAACGCGGCGACGCGGTCGGCGATCTCACGCCGCGAGCGGATGATGCCGAAAGCGCGGATCGGCTCGGCGACGATATCGCGCACTTGCCAGCGTGGGTTGAGCGAAGCATAGGGGTCCTGGAAGATCATGTTCATCCGCCGCCGCAGTTCGGGCTGCGCGCGGACGGCGGAAAGCGGCTGACCCTCGAAGCGGATTTCTCCCGCGCTCGGCGCATAGAGCCCGACGGCGAGACGCGCGATGGTGGACTTGCCGCAGCCGGACTCGCCGACCAGCGCAAGGGTCGTGCCGCGCGGGATGGCAAACGACACATCGTCCACCGCGCGTAAGCTTTGCCGATGTTCGCGCGAGATGACGCGCTGCAGCCAGGGCTTCGATACATCGAAGTAGTGCGTGACGCCGACCGCCTCGAGCATCGGCGCATCGGTGACGGAATGTGTATCAGCCGGCGCTTCAGGCATGCGTGGCGCGCTCGGTGCGTACGGCGGCGCGATCCGCATGCAGCCAGCAGGCGGCGCGCGTTACGCCGGCGTCCAGCAATTCCGGCCGCTCGACACGGCAGCGGTCGAACACTTTCGGGCAACGCGGATTGAAGGCGCAGCCCGGCGGAATTGCATTCAGCCGCGGCATCGCGCCATCGATCTGGCGCAGGCGCTCGACGCGATGCTCCAGCGAGGGGATGCTGCCCATCAGGCCCTCGGTGTAGGGATGCGCCGGATGCTTGATCACCTCGACGACCGGCCCGATCTCCACCACGCGGCCGGCGTACATCACCGCGACACGGTCCGCTGTCTCGGCAATCACGCCCATGTCGTGCGTCACCAGCATCACCGCCGTTCCATGATCGCGCGTGAGGCGCTTGAGCAATGTGATGATCTGCGCCTGGACCGATACGTCGAGCGCTGTGGTGGGTTCGTCCGCGATGACCAGGCGCGGTTCGGCGCAGAGAGCGAGTGCCACGACAACGCGCTGGCGCATGCCGCCGGAGAATTCGTGCGGATAAGCATCGATGCGCTGTGCTGCCGCGGGAATGCCGACCTCCTCCAGCCAGCCGATCGCGCGCTTGCGTGCCTCGGCGTCGGTCAGCATCAGGTGCGTCTGCATGGTTTCGACAAGCTGACGGCCGATCGAATAGAGCGGATTGAGCGTGGTCAGCGGATCCTGGAAGATGGTGCCGATCTGCCTGCCGCGGATGTGGCGCATCGCCTCGTAGGGAAGATTGTCGATCCGCCTGGCGTCGAGCAGTATCTCGCCGCCGGCGATGCGGCCGGGCGGTTCCAGCAGGCCGATGATCGCCGCACCAGTCAGCGACTTTCCGGCACCTGATTCACCGACCACGCCGAGCACCTCGCCGGCCTCGATATCGAACGACACGCGATCAAGCGCACGCAGCACGCCCCGGCGGGTGGGGAATTCGACGGTCAGGTCACGGACTGACAGGAGAAGCATCAGCGCAGCCTCGGGTTGAGCGCGTCGCGCAGCCAGTCGCCGAGTAGGTTGATCGACAGCACCATCAGCACGAGGGCGACGCCGGGATATATCGTCACCCACCATTCGCCGGAGAACAGGAAGTCATTGCCGATGCGGATCAGCGTGCCGAGCGAGGGCTCGGTCGGCGGCAGACCGACACCCAGGAACGACAGGGTCGCCTCGGCAAGGATTGCATTGCCCAGCGCCAGAGTGCCGATCACCAGCACCGGCCCGATTACGTTGGGCAGCACATGGGTCAGCATCACCCGCGTCGACGATAGCCCGATGACACGCGCGGCCATCACATAGTCCTTGTTGCGCTCCACCAGGGTGGAGCCACGCACGGTGCGTGCGAAGCCCGGCCACAGGCTGATGCCGATGGCAAAGATCAGCACGTAGAGTTGCAATGACGTATGCAGCGACTTGGGCAGCGCCGCACCGATTACGCCGTCCACCAATAACGCCGTGAGAATCGCGGGAAACGTCAGTTGCACGTCGGCGATGCGCATCAGCAGCGAATCCAGCGCGCCGCCCGCATAGCCGGCGGTCAGCCCGACCGCGATGCCGACCACGACCGCAAAGCCTACCGCCAGGAAGCCGACCAGCAGGCTGACCCGCGCACCGTACATGATCGCGGAGAGCACGTCGCGACCCTGGTTGTCGGTGCCGAGCGGATTGGACCAGCCGGAGTCGGGCAAAGGCAGCGGTGGCTTGAAGCTATCGAGCAGGCTCAGGCTCGCAAGATCCATTGGATTGTGCGGCGCGAGCCACGGCGCGCCGAAGGAGCCGATGATCAGCACAAGCGCGACAAAGGCCGAAACGATGGCAATCGGCGAGCGACGGAAGCTGTACAGCAGGTCGCTGTCGAGGAAGCGCGCCATGCGCCCCTCGCCGCGCGGCGCCTGGATTGTCTGCCCGCTCATCGCGCCCCCGTCGCAGTGCGACGATCAATGCGCAGGCGCGGATCGACGGCGTAATATAACAGGTCGACGATCAGGTTGATCACCACGAAGATCAGCGCGATCAGCATGAGATAGGCGCCCATCACCGGAATATCCGCCACGGCCACGGATTGCACCAGCAGCAGCCCCATGCCGGGCCACTGGAACACCGTCTCCGTCACCAGCGCGAATGCGATGATGCCGCCGAGCTGCAGGCCGATGATGGTGATCACCGGCACGAGCGTGTTCTTCAATGCGTGGCCGAAATTGATCGCCCGGTTGGACAGGCCGCGGGCGCGGGCGAACTTGATGTAGTCGGTGCGCAGCACCTCCAGCATCTCGGCGCGAACCAGGCGCATGATCAGCGTCATCTGGAACAGGCCAAGCGTTATCCCGGGCAGGATCAGCGCCTTGATGCCCGCCCAGGAGGTGAACCCCGTGGTCCACCAGGTGCCGATATGCGTCACCGGCCCGCGACCGAAGCTTGGCAGCCAGCCCAGTGCCACGGCAAAGATCAGGATCAGCAGGATGCCGAGCAGAAATACCGGCAGCGAAACGCCGATCAGGCTGATCACCATGAACAGCCGCGCCAGCGGCGAATTGCGGTAGATACCGGTGTATACGCCTAGCGGCACGCCCATCAGCGTGGCGAGCACCGAGGCGGTGAAGGCGAGCTCCAACGTCGCCGGCAGCCGCTCGGCGATCAGTCCGGCGACCGGCTGGGCCAGTCGGAAGCTGATGCCGAAATTGCCGTGCAGCGCCGCCCACATGAATTTCGCGTACTGGACGAAGAAGGGCTGATCGAGGCCGAGCTGGTGGATCAATGCCTGGCGCTGCGCCTCGGTGTGGTCCTGGCCGAGCATGATGGTGACCGGATCGCCGACGAAGGTGAACAGCGCGTAGGCCAGGAAGCCGACGACCAGCATCACGGGAATGGCTTGCAGGATGCGCGAGACGATGAAAGCGAGCATGCGGATTATCGATCAGGCATGGTCATCAGGGGGCGCGATCACCCAGGCGTCCTCGGGACGAAACCAGGCCATCGCGGCATCGCCCTGGGACCAGGCGGCGCTGCCATCGTTCATCGTCTCGGCCAGTGCCGCGGAACCGTCGGCCAGTCGCAGGCGCAGTTCGATCCGGGCACCGAGATAGACCACCCGTTCTACCCGCGCCGGCCACGCTGTCACACCGGCTGGGACGGAGTCGGCAGTTGCCAGCTTCAATCTTTCGGGCCGGATCGTCAGGGCGAGTTCGCCTGCCGGTTCGGTGCCTGATGGAAGCCGCACGAGTGCTGCCCCTGCTGCGGTTTCCAGCCGCACCAGCCCGCCCGTCGGCGCACCACCATCCGATCGCGCCGGCAGCAGGTTGATGCTGCCGATGAAGCCAGCGACGAAACGGTTGGCGGGACGCTCGTACACGTCCGTCGGCGTACCGATCTGCTCTATACGGCCCAGGCGCATCACCGCAATGCGGTCCGACATGGTGAGTGCCTCGCCCTGGTCGTGCGTGACGAACACCGTCGCAATGCCCAGCCGCCGCTGCAGGGCGGAGATTTCCACACGCATCTCCTCCCGCAACTTCAGGTCCAGGTTGGACAGCGGTTCGTCCAGCAGCAGCATTGCCGGTCGGATCACCAGAGCACGCGCGAGTGCGACCCTCTGGCGCTGGCCGCCGGAGAGTTGCAACGGTCGTCGCTCGTCGAGACCGCTCAACTGCACGAGGTCCAGCGCCTGCGCGACGCGATGCGCCATCTCCCCACGCGGCACGCGGCGCATGCGAAGGCCGAAGCCGACATTCTCGGCGACCGTCATGTGCGGGAACAGCGCATAGTCCTGGAACACCAAGCCCAGGTCTCGACGGAACGGCGGCAATGACTGGACTGCCCTGCCCTGCAGATGGATGCTGCCGGCATCCGGCGTGATGAAGCCGGCGATCATGTTCAGCGTCGTCGTCTTGCCGCAGCCGCTGGGACCGAGCAGCGTGACGAATTCGCCCTGCGCCACCGCGAGGTCGATCGCATCCACGGCGACCAGCTTGCCGAAGCGTTTGGTGAGGCCAGCAACCCGCAACGCCGGCTCAGCCATTGCCGGCTTCCTGATAGAGGAAATCGCCGATCCCTACGAAGCGGCCGAACAGCGCCACCAGCGCCAGCGGTATCAGCATCGACAGGATGGAAACGGCGGCCAGGGTCGGCGCGAAACCGAAATCGAGGAAGGCGAGGATCGCCACGGTGAGCGGCCGTTCGCCCGGGCGGGCAATGAACAGCGACAGGTTCACATCATCGAAGCTGTGGATAAACGCGAAGATCATGCCGGCGAACATGCCCGGGGTGGCGAGCGGCAATGTGACGTGGCGCAACACAGCGTATGGCGTCGCGCCGAGGCTCGCCGCGGCCGGCTCCAGATTGCCCGGCATCGCCGCCAGGCTGATCGCGACGGTGCGCACGGAAAACGGCAGGCAGATCACCACGTGGCCGATCAGCAACGCCCAGAAGCCCATCCAACGCCCCAGGCCGACCAGTGACAGGAACTGCAACAGCGCGATGCCGGTGACCAGGCTGGGCAGTATCAGCGGCCCCAGCGTGATCGCGCGCACCAGCGTCTTGCCGGGAAACTCGTAGCGCTGGAAGGCGAATGCCAACGGCATGCCGACGGCGCCGGAGATCAGCGCGGCGAGAGTCGCGAGTTCCAGGCTGAACAACAGAGGCTGCAGCCATTGCGGGCCGAACGCCGCACCCCACCACTGCAGCGAAAATCCGCGCGGCGGGAAGTAGGAGCGGTTGTCCTGATTGAACGCGACCGCCGCGGTGATCAGGATCGGCCCCAGCATGAACAGATAGACGCAGGCAACGGCGAGCTTCAGTGCGGCCCAGGGCAGTCGGCTGGGCAAAGTCACGGTGCGCGCTGCCGGCTGCCGAGCGTGCTGGTGAGCAGCAGCAGTAACATCGCACTGACCAGCAGGATCGCGCCCATCGCCGAACCCAAGGACCAATCCAGCAGTTCGAGCATGAAGCGGCGGATCATCGTGGCCATCACCTCGGTGGTGGGACCGCCGAGGATTGCCGGCGTGGCGTAGGCGCTCATGGCAATGGCGAAGGTGAGCAGGAAGCCGCCGGCGATGCCGGGCGCGGTGAGTGGCAGGGTGACGGCGAGGAAGGTGCGCGCGCGGCCGGCGCCGAGGCTCATCGCGGCTCGTTCCAGGCTGGGATTGAGCCCGTTCAGCGAGGCCATGATGGTGAGCACGCCATAGGGCAGCAGCGCATGCGCCAGACCGATGATGATGGCCAGCGTGGAGGGCAGCATGATGAGCGGCTGATCGATCACGCCAAGCGAGCGGAGTGCGACGTTCATCGCACCTTCGCGATTCAGCACCACCCACCAGCCATAGGTGCGCACGATCACGCTGGCCAGCAGCGGCGCCAGCGAAACGGCAATCAGCAGGTTTTTCCACCGGCTGGTCGTGCGCACGAGGAAATAGGCAAGCGGGTAGGCCAGCAGAACGACGATGGCGCCAGAGGAGATGCCGACGATGAAGCTGCGCAGGATGGCACCGAGGTAAAGCCGGTTGGAGAGCAGCGTGGCGTAATTATCGAGCGTGAGATTGCCGGTGGGGATCGTGTCTTCGGATTCCACAATGCTCATTGACAGCAGCACGGCGGAGGGGATGACGAAGAATGCCAGCAGGAAGCAGGCTGGCGCGGCGATCAGCAGATAGGGTGCGAGGTACCGCCTACCCGTCATGGCCGTCTTCAGCCGTCATGCCGGGGCTTGGCCCCGGCATCCACGTCTTGCGTGTGGCAGTAAAGGACGTGAATGGCGGGCCTTCGCCCGCCATGACGAACAAAGTCAGCTCATGATCTCCTGCCACTTGCGGGTCCAATCGCCGCGCTTGCTGCCGATCACCGCGCTGTCGGGAAAATCGACGCTGGCCATCTTCTGCTCCGTGACAATCTGCGTCGCGGCGTAGTCGGCGGGCCAGTCGGTGATGTCGGGGCGGCCAGGGCTGGAGTGATACGCCAGATTGAATGCACGCTGCACCTCGGGGTCGAGGCGGAAGTTGATGAACTCGAATGCGAGCTTCTTGTTTGCCGCACCCACCGGCACGGACGCGCAGTTGGCAAGCCCGATCGTGCCCTCCTTCGGGATGGTGAAATCCACCGGGTAGTTGTGCGCCACGTAGTAGCCCGAGCGGGCACTCCAGAACGGTGCCAGCCAGACCTGATCGTTTTCGAAATAGGGTGCCGCAGCGTCGGACGCCATCACGCTCACGCCGACCCAGGGCTTCTGTGCCTTCAGCAGGTCCCAGGCGGGCTGCATGTTCTCCACGCCGCCGCCCCTCAGCTTGGCTGCCATGATCAATGCGTAGACCGACAGCAGGTTGGCCGGCTCGAAGGCGATCAGATGGCCCTTGATCTTGTCGCCGTACGCGGGCCCCGGATCCCAGTAGTTCGCCCACGACTCCGGCTTGGCGAGATGTGTCTTGTTCCACAGCAGCGCGAGATACTGGTAGGTGTGCACTACGCCGGTGGGCGGGATGATGCTGTGGCTCTTCTGCCAGACATGCTTGAGGTTCGGCACCTCCGCTTCGCCGAGCGTCTCCAGCAGCTTCTCCTTCTGGCCGAGGATGACCTCGGGCGGCGTCAGCTCGGCGGCCACATCGAAGCCGGGAGCACCGCGCGATGCCCGGATCTTCGCGTAGTTCTGCGCCGCGGTGCCGGTGCTGTCATAGGTGACCTTGACGCCGAACTTCTTCTCGAACGGCTCGATCGTCGTCCGCGTGATGATGTCCTGGAACTCGGCGCCATAGCCGTTGACCACCAGCGTGTCGGCGGCGAGCGCCGGTATCACGAACGGAGCAGCGAGCGCCCCGCCCGAAGCTTGCAACAGCCTGCGCCGTGACAGAACCGATCTGTTGCGTGTCATTGCCCCACCTACCCCCCGGCATTTTGCCGGAGTATGGCGGCGCGGACTCGCGAGTCAAACGTTCGTGCGATGCGGTTCCTCGCCGCCGCCCACCGGCCGCCATGCGCGGCCATCGTGGTGCAGCAGCAGATCCGCCGCATGCGGGCCGTCGGTGCCGGCCGCGTAGTTCGGGAAGTGGCGCGGCGGCTTCGCGGCCCAGGCATCCAGCACCGGCTGCACGACGCGCCAGGTCTCCTCCACCATGTCGGCGCGCTGGAACAGCGTCTGATCGCCGATCATGCAGTCATAGATCAGTGTCTCGTAGCCGACATTCGGCTCGCGCGGGAACCAGTCGCGATAGCTGAATTCCATGCGCACGGCGGCGAGGTCCACCACCGGCCCGGGCCGCTTCACCTCGAACTGCAGAGAAATGCCTTCGTCCGGCTGGATCTGCAGCACGAGCCAATTGGGCGGCAACGCCTCGACATGCGTCGCCTCGAACGGCGCGTAGGGTGCATGCTTGAAGCGGATGGCAATCTCGGTGTAGCGGCGCGACATGCGCTTGGCGGTGCGCAGATAGAACGGCACGCCCGCCCAGCGCCAGTTGTCGATCGCAAGCCGCATGGCAACGAAGGTCTCGATATTGGAATCGTGCGCCACGTCGGGCTCGGCGCGATAGCGGGGCAGCTTCGTGCCCAGGGCGGTTCCCGGGCCGTACTGGCCACGCACCGCGTCCGCCTCGCTCAGCGTGCGGAGCGCGGCGAACACGTCGGCCTTGCGGTTGCGCACCGAGTGCGCGTCGAACCCGGCGGGCGGCTCCATCGCCACCATCGCCAGCAACTGGAACACGTGATTCGGCACCATGTCGCGCAGCGCGCCGGTGACCTCGTAGAACCTGCCGCGGTGTTCGACGCCCACGGTCTCCGCCACGGTGATCTGCACGTGGTCGATCCGGTCGCGGTTCCAGATCGGCTCGAACAACCCGTTGGCGAAGCGGAAGGCCATGATGTTCTGGACCGTCTCCTTGCCGAGAAAGTGATCGATGCGATAGATCTGCTCTTCGCGCAGCTCACGGCGGATGCGCACATTCAGCTCGCGTGCTGACTCGAGGCTGTGGCCGAACGGCTTCTCGACCACCACGCGCCGCCAGCGTTGCGGCTTGTCGTCCCGCAGTTCCTCGTCCAGCAGGCCAGCATGGCCGAGCTGCTCGATCACCGGGCCGAAGAAACGGTCCGCCACCGCCAGATAGAACAGGCAATTGCCGCCGGTGCGGTGCTGGTGCGCCACATCGTGCAGACGCAGCCGGAGCTTCTCGTATAGCAAGCGGTCGTTCAGGTCGCCCTGCACATAGGACATGCAACCGGCCAGACGCTGCCACGCCGCTTCGTCGATCGCATCGATGCGGCTTTCGCTGTTCGGATTGCCGATGAAGCCCTGCAGCATCTCGCGCAGGCTGTCGCGCCACGCCGCCACGCTGCGCTCGGCGATGTCGACGCCGACGATGGCGAAGTGCTCGGGGATCAGGCCGGTGTGCAACAGGTTGTAGAGCGCGGGGAACAGCAGGCGCCTGGTGAGGTCCCCGCCGGCGCCGAAGATCACCATGGCGCACGGCCCAGGCGGCTGCGCCTGCCGCCGCGGCGGTGCCTGCACAACCTTGGAGGTACGGGGCGATACCGGAGCGTTTGCCATGGTCAGAGAGATGCCACCGCCGCTGCGTCGGGTCGAGAGGCCGCCAACGATCGGGGAAATTCCGGTCCGCACATTTGCGAAAGATCAGATTGACCCGAAGCCGCCGGTTCCTTTAGGGTCCGTTCCGCTTTTCGTGCCGGGCTACGGGGCAGCGAAGGCGCTGTCCCGCGACAGTCGTTCGTATACGTGACGTAACGAGCCGTTCGTCCACTTCGTAACGCACTGCGGGAGGCACAAGAAATGGCAATAGCCACTGGAACTGCTGCGTCCATTCCATGGTGGAGGGAGCCTACCAAGGATCAATGGATCGCCTGGTGGGCCGCCTGGCTGGGTTGGACGCTGGACGCGTTCGACTTCACCATCTTCCTGCTGATCATGGTGCCGATCTCGCAGGAGTTCAGCGTGCCGCTGGTGGCGGTGACCGCGGTCTTCACCATCACGCTGTGGCTGCGCCTGCTCGGCGCCACCGCCTCGGGTTGGCTCGCCGACCGGGTCGGGCGGAAGATCCCGCTGATGATCTCCATCCTGTGGTTCTCGGTGTGTAACTTCATCGCCGGATTCTCGCCGAACTTTGCCTTCCTGTTCTTCTTCCGTGCTCTCCTCGGCATCGGCATGGGCGCTGAATGGCCCGCCGGAGCGTCACTGGCGATGGAATCCTGGCCGGTGCGCTCGCGCGGTTTCATGAGCGGCATTCTGCAAGGTTCGTGGGGGCTCGGCTTCCTGCTGTCCAGCGCAGTCTACGGCCTGTTCTATGGCTACATCGGCTGGCGCGGCATGCTGTGGATCGGCATCCTGCCAGCGCTCGCGGTCGTCTGGGTGCGCAAATACGTCAAGGAGCCGGAGGTCTGGCTGGAGAACCGTCGGAAGCAGCGTGCGCAGAAGCGCGAGATGCGCTTGCCGCTGTTCGCCATCTTCAAGCGGCAGTTCATCGGCAACACGCTGACCGCCTGCTGGTGGATGGCAAGCTGCATGGTCACCTACTACTCGATCTGGGCGTTGTTCGCGACACATCTGCAAAAGGATCTGGGCCTGTCGCCGGGGCTGATCGCCACGCCGATCGCCATCGCCAACCTGGTGGCGTTCCTCGCCATGGGCTTCTGGGGCTGGGTCGGCGACGTGCTCGGCCGCCGGTGGTCGATGATCATCCCGGCGGCGATCGGCTTGGTCGTGGCACCGACCTATCTGCTGACCAGCGATCCTACCTGGATCATCGGCGGCTTCCTCGTGCAGGGTGTGTTTGCCGGGGCGATGTACAGCCAGATGCCGAGCTACCTGACCGAACGCTTCCCCACCGAGGTTCGGGCCACGGCGAGCGGCTTCTGCTTCCATCAGGCAGCGATCTTTGGCGGATCCGTGGCGCCGATCCTGACCTACTTCGCCGTCAACTATCAGCTCGGCTTCGCCATCCCGATGCTGATCGGCACTACATTCGGCCTGGTCAGCGTGATTGTCGCACTGCTGTGCAGCCCGGAGACCAAGGGGCACGTCTTCCAGTCGGATCTCGTCGTCACCTGACGGGTCGGTTGCCGGGGGGTGTGGGCGGGGGCGATGCCTAGGCGCCCCCGCCTGCGTCGCGTGTCGCATGACGCGGCCAGCCAGTCTGGCCGCGTCATGTTTCATGCAACGATCTGCCGGCGGCGGAGTGAGGTCAGCGCATGAACCCTCGACCACGCCCTTTGCCCAGACAATCCCTTGATCGATGTGGGGATACCAAACCGGGTAGTGGCGCGGCGGCCGCGACCAATATGCCGCCACGGGAGCTGGTGCTGCTGGAGGGGATTGAACTCTCGACCTCCCCCTTACCAAGGGGGTGCTCTACCACTGAGCTACAGCAGCGACCGGGGCCACAGTCAGGCCGCGCGGTATAGCCCCCGGGCCCCGACCGGCGCAAGCAGCCCCTGGACCCAGGATTCCCGAACAAACCGGCGGGCGCGGCGAGGGGTGGGTGGATTTTCGGGTAAGGCGGCGGCTCGCGCTCAGTTCTGCATCGCGAGAGCCTTCCTTTCAGGTGCGGCTGCACGCCGGGCGAGTCTGGGTGTGAGC
>JBGPND010000034.1:0-33992 GCA_041487355.1 Acetobacteraceae bacterium
ACCGCACTGCGGCCGTCGCGACATGCACCGACAGGCGCCGGTTGAAGTGGCGCGCGAAGAAGAACTCCCACTGGGTGTAGGACGCCTCGGTGATGCCCGGCGGCAGCATGGGTGCGAAGGGCGTGGCTTCGTCCGCTGTTGGGAACGCGCCGGGAGCGGCGCCGATCACGCACACCACCCGGCCGCAGTCGCGCACGTAGTCGTGCAGCTTCCGCAGCAGCGTGTCGGCGGCTTCCTGGCGGAAGTCGCTCTGCACCCGCACGAAGACGCCGCGCGCGCGGAGGTCAGCGGCGATGGCGTCGCGCGCCGGGCCGAATTCGCTGCTCACCGCCGAGATGAAGACCCGCAGGACCACGTGCATCCCCGCCTTTTGCGCCGGAGCGTTCCGGCGGGGATGGTGCCACGTTACGCGGGCGTATGCAGCCTTTTAACGGCGCTGCCCGCGCCCGGCGCTACCACACCGGCGGTGAAACTGCGATCGGCATGCCAGGCGGCGTGGCCAGCAAGGTGGACGCGAGCGAGCGGAGATAGTCCTGAATGGCCGTCACCTGCCGACTGGTCTCGTCCAGCTTGGTCGACAGATCGGTCAGCTTCTCGGTCAGCCCGTCGGTGACCTTCGCCACGCCCTCGAAGGTCTTCGTGTTATCGTCTTGCGCCTGCTTGATCATCTCCTGCATGACCTCCAGCAGATTGTCCTTGATCTGGTCCAACGCGGCCGAGACGTCGTCGTCCATGGGATGCTCCTGGGTGCGTGCGCGCCGGCGACCCTACGCGCGGCCGTGTCGGATCGGCAATGGTCGCGCCGCTGCGTCAGTTAGGCGTCTCGCCGACCAAAAGCTGCAGTCGCTCCAGAGCGCGGTCGCGCAGCCCCACTGACCGCAACGCGCCGAGCGTCTCCGCCAGATACGCCGCGCAACTGCCGAGCGAGCCGGTGGCGGACGCCAGGCGCGCGGCAACCGCCGGTTCGTCGAGCCGTCCCGCGTAACGCGGATGGGCGCGGTTGGCGACGAAGGTGGCGGCGCGCACCGGGCCGGAATCGGTCATCGCGGTAACCCAGCGCGAGCGGTAGGCGCCGGTGAACAGCTCGCGCCGCCAGGCGAGCAGCAGCTCGGCCCGTGCATCAGCCGCCGGAATGCGGAACACCATCCCGGCGCAGCGCCCGCCGCGCTCCAGCGCCAGCATCAGCCCGGGGTTGTCCGGCGAGCCGCGGCCCATGTGCAGCCACAGGCAGAAGCGCCGGTGCCAGCCGTGCACCGCGCCCGCGCGGCGTTCGGCGAAGTCGATCGCCGGGTTCCACATCAAGGAGCCGTAGCCGAACAGCCAGACATCCGCGCCCGGTGCATGCCGCGCCAGCATGGTGTCGAGGTCGGCCTCGATCTCGGCATCCGACAGCAGCGCGGTGCCGGGCGGCATGCGCAGGCGCGCTGCGGCGAGCAGGGAGCCATCGCGCAGCCCCGCGCGGGTGATGCTGACGGCGTCGGCGGCGGACGAACTCTCGCTCATCGGTCGGACGAAACCGGTGTCAGCCGGAACATCGCTCAATTGTTTGAATTGCGGGGAACGCAGGTTGGTGTCGGTTGGCGTGGCGATGGTCCTCGGCCGCGGCACCGGTGTGGTTGGCGCGCGCGCACGGTATTAACACGGAGGAAGTGCGGAGAGCCACTGAGGGCCACGGAGCAGTATGGAACCGCGCTACGCGCGAAGCGCATTATTGCCTTCTCCGTGGCACTCAGTGGCTCTCCGCACTTCCTCCGTGTTGAATCCTTGCTTTGCTGAGGCACCACGCGCCAACCGGCCACGGCTGCAGGTGAATCATCTGCACTACTCCGCCGCCTGCCGCGCCTCGGCCACCAACCGAGCCGCCTCGGCGCCGCGGATCTTGGCGATATCGTCCTGATACTTCAGCAACACGCCAAGCGTCTCGTCCACCGCCCGCGGCGCCAGCTCCTTCTGGTTGAGATAGGTCAGCGCCTGCGCCCAGTCGATCGTCTCCGCCACCCCTGGCAGCTTGAACAGGTCCTCGCCGCGCAGCCGCTGCACGAACTCCACCACCTGCGCCGACAGGTGTGCCGGCACGTCCGGCGCCTTGGCGGCGAGGATGGCGCGCTCGCGTTCGGCGTCCGGGTAGTCCACCCAGTGATACAGGCAGCGCCGGCGGATCGCGTCATGCACCTCGCGCGTGCGGTTCGATGTCAGCACCACCACCGGCAGCGTCTTCGCGCGCACCGTGCCGAATTCCGGCACGGTGATCTGGAAATCCGCGAGCAGCTCCAGCAGGAACGCCTCGAACGGTTCGTCCGCGCGGTCGAGTTCGTCGATCAGCAGCACCGCGGGTGGCAGATCGGGGTCGATCGCCGACAGCAGCGGCCGGGCCAGCAGGTATTTGCGCGTATAGATATCGCTGGCCAGTTCGCCCGGGTCGGTCCGCCCCGAGGCCTCGCCGAGACGGATCGCCATGAGCTGCCGCGCATGGTCCCACTCGTAGGCCGCGGCCGACAGGTCCATGCCGTCATAGCATTGCAGCCGGACCAGCCGCCGCCCGAGCCCGGCGGCCAGCACCTTGGCGATCTCGGTCTTCCCGGTCCCGGGCTCGCCCTCCAGGAACAGCGGGCGGCGCATGGCGAGTGCCAGATGCACCGTGGTCGCCAGCTCCAGGTCCGCGATGTAGCCCTGATCGGCGAGCAGCCTGGCCGTGTCGGCGACGGTCGAGGGCAGATCGGCCACTAGATCAGGCTTCCGAGGATCAGGATGAGGATGAACAGGTAGATCACGCCACCGATCCAGGCAACCAGCGGCAGGCCGAACGGTTCGCGTGGCACCAGGGCGAGCGGGCTGATCGCCAAGGGCGGTGGCGGAGGCGCGGGCCGAGCTTCCGACGGCGCTTCGGCGGCGGCCGGTGGGGCCACCCGCGCACTGAACCGGTCGAAGAAGGCGTCCGCCATCTGCTTGGCGGTTGCATCGATCAGCCTGGAACCGAGCTGAGCGATCTTGCCGCCGACCTGCGCGTTCACCTCGTAGCGCAGCAAGGTGCCGCCGCCGTCATCCTCCAGCCGCACGTTGGCGCCGCCCTTGGCGAAGCCGGCGACCCCGCCCTGGCCCTCGCCGCCGATCGTGTAGCCGTTCGGCGGATCGATATCGGAGAGGTGCACGGTGCCGGTAAACCGCGCCGAGATCGGCCCGATCTTGATCGCCGCGGTCGCCTTCATCTCGGTATCCGACAGCTTGTCCAGGCTCTCGCAGCCTGGGATACTGGCCTTGAGCACCTCCGGGTTGTTGAGCGCCTGCCATACGGTTTGGCGCGGCGCGGGGATGCGCCGCTCACCCGTCATGTCCATCGGACCGGTTCCCCGTTGTGCGGGCCGGACGTTACTTGCAGGGTCCGGGGCATGCAACCAAGCGCACCCAGCCTCGAGTGGGGCTTTCCGTTCCTCGGCCTGCTGGCCTCGATGGCCGTGTTCCCGATCGTGGCGCCGCGCTTCTGGCATCGGCGCATGGGGTCCGTCGCCTTCGCCTGGAGTGCCGTGCTGCTGGCTCAGGAAGCGGTCGTGGTCGGCGTCGGCCCGGCTGCCGCCGCCGCCTGGCATGCCATATTGATCGACTATCTGCCGTTCGTGACTCTGCTGCTGGCGCTCTACACGGCCGGCGGCGGCGTGCTGCTGCGCGGCGGCCCGGCCGGCACGCCCCACGGCAACACGGCGATGCTGGCGCTGGGGATGGTGATGGGCGCGGTGATGGGCACCACCGGCGCCGCGATGGTGCTGATCCACCCGCTGCTGCACGCGAACGCGCATCGCCGGCGCAAGGTGCACCTCGTGCTGTTCCTGATCGTGCTGGTGGCCAACGCCTCGGGCGCGATCACGCCGCTCGGCAATCCGCCGCTGTATATCGGTTTGCTGCACGGCGTGCCGTTCTTCTGGCCGGCCCGCCACCTGATCGCCCCGCTGCTGGTGGTGACCCTGTCGCTGCTGGCGGTGTTCTACCTGATCGACCGCCGCCTCGCCGCCGCGGAGCCGCCGCCGCCGGAACCGCAGCGCTTTCGTGTCAGGGGCTGGTGGAACATCGGCCTGATCCTGCTGGTGATCCTCGTCGTCCTGGCGCAGGGCGCGGTGCAGCCGGGGCGTCTCGTGCTTCTGGGCCAGGCTGTCGGCGCCGGGCAGCTCGTCGGCATCCTGGTCCTCGTCGCGGTCACACTCGTGTCGGTGCGCATCACGCCGCGCGCGATCCGCCAGGCCAACGACTTCACCTGGCACCCGATGGCCGAGGTGGCGATGCTGTTCGCCGCCATCTTCGTGACCATTGCCCCGGTGGTGGACATGCTGCGGGCGGGGCTGGACGGCCCGCTCGCGCCGCTGCTGCAACTGACGCGGGACGGCGGCGGAAGGCCGCTGCCGCTGGCCTATTTCTGGCTCACCGGCATCCTGTCGGCCTTCCTCGACAATGCGCCGACCTATCTGGTGTTCTTCGAGCTGGCCGGCATCCGACCGGCGTCGCTTGGTGGGCCCGAGAGCACGATCCTGACCGCGATCTCGGCGGGGGCGGTGTTCTTCGGCGGGCTGACCTATATCGGCAACGCGCCGAACATGATGTTGCGCGCGATCGCATCGCATCGCGGCGTGCGCATGCCGGGGTTCTTCGGGTTCATGCTGTTGGCGTCCGCCGTGTTGCTGCCGGTGCTGGCGCTGGTCAGCCTGCTGTTCTTCATCTAGAGCGTGTTCAGCATGACTGGAATCTCGCCGGAATGATGGGCCGTGGCCGGCGCGCGGTTCCGGTCACCCTGAACCCGCTATAGGGTCTGCCACCGTGGGCTCACCGATAGCCGGTAGAGCGCGGCGGCCGATTCAATCCGTGAGGCGCCGCATCCGGACACGGCCGGTCGCAATGACCGAGAAATGGCCGAACCAGTCGTTACGTCCGGTGATGAGGTCTGCAAGGCGCTGTCCGACGTCACCCGGCTTTGGCACAGGTCAAAAGTCGACAGGATGCGAGCCTCACGCAGGGCTAACGCATATGGTCAGCGGAGCAAGAAAGGCATTTAACACGGAGAAAAAGGGAGGCCCCACGGAGAGCACGGAGTAGAATTTTCTTGGCGCTTCGCGCAGGAAGACGGTTCATCGCCGCGCGAAGCGCATAAATGCCTTCTCTGTGACCTCGGTGTCCTCCCTTTTTCTCCGTGTTAAAAATACCTTCTTGCTTCCTTTACTGGGGCCTACGACGGCGCGTAGCCACCCACGGGCTGACCTATATCGGCAACGCGCCGAACATGATGCTGCGCGCGATCGCATCGCATCGCGGCGTGCGCATGCCGGGCTTCTTCGGCTTCATGCTGCTGGCGTCCTGCCTGCTGCTACCGGCGCTGGTGAGCCTGCTGTTCTTCGTGTGAGGCTTCGGCTATGCCGAAGCCGCCCAGTCCGGAGCCCGCGTCATGACGTATCTGGTCGCCGCCGATCTTCCCACCGAGCCCGCCGGAGAGCGGTTTCGCGCCCTGCTCGCCAGCCCCGGGATCCTGCAGATGCCCGGCGCCCATAACGGCATGGCCGCGTTGCAGGCGAAGGCGGCGGGGTTCGAGTCGCTGTATCTCTCCGGCGCGGCGATGACGGCGTCGATGGGCATCCCGGACGTCGGCATGATCACGGTGGACGAGGTGTGCGGCTTCGTCCGGCAGATCGCGCGGGCGGCCGGCCTGCCGCTGCTGGTCGACGGCGACACCGGCTACGGCGAGGCGCTCAACGTCATGCACATGGTGCGCTCGTTCGAGGATGCCGGCGCCGCCGCGGTGCATATCGAGGACCAGTTGCTGCCCAAGAAATGCGGCCACCTGAACGACAAGAAGCTGGCCGATCCGCACGACATGGCCGCCAAGGTCGCCGCCGCTCGGCGGGCGCGCCGGCACCTGTTCATCGTCGCCCGCACCGATGCCGCCGCCAGCGAGGGCATGGACGGCGCGGTGGCGCGGGCGAAGCTGTATCTGGCAGCCGGCGCCGATGCGATCTTCCCCGAGGCGCTGACCACCGCCGAGATGTTCCGCACATTCGCCGCGCGCGTCGACGCGCCGCTGCTCGCCAACATGACGGAGTTCGGCCGCACGCCGTTCTTCACCGCGGCGGAGTTCCAGGACATGGGCTACAGGATGGTGATCTGGCCGGTCAGCTCGCTGCGTGTCGCGAACAAGGCGCAGGCCGAGCTGTATGCGGCGATCCGCCGCGACGGCGGCACCCAGCTTATGCTCGATCGCATGCAGACGCGCGCGGAGCTCTATGCCGCGATCGGCTACCACGACTACGAGGCACTCGACGCGACCATCGTGAAGACCGTGATCCCGCAAGGGATGCCGCAGCCCCGGTCGCCATGAGAGCCGTCCCTATGCGTCGCCGCCCACTTCTGGCCTTGCTCACCGTCATCCCGCTTGCGGCGCGTGCCCAGCCGGCCAACCCGACCGGTCCGCAACCCGAGCTGCCGAAGGAGAAGCTGGTCATCGTCACCCGCGACGGGGCGCGGCATGACTTCAATGTCGAGATGGCCACCGCGCCGGATCAGCAGACCGTCGGGCTGATGTTCCGCCCGAGCGTGCCGGCCGACGGCGGGATGCTGTTCGACTGGGGCATGCCGCGCGATTCGCAGATGTGGATGCGCAACACCATCGCGCCGCTCGACATGGTGTTCATCAACGCCGATGGCACGATCCGCTCGATCGCGGAGAACACCGTGCCCGAGAGCCTGGCGATCATCGACAGCCGCGGCCCGGTGCGCGCCACGCTGGAGCTGGCCGCGGGCACCACGGCGCGGCGGAACATCCGGGTGGGCGACAACGTGCAGCAGCGAATTTTCGGCAACGGTGCCCCCTGAGGGCTGGCCACCGATCGCTGCTTGCCTATCCGCCCGGCCGCCCATAGGTTCCGGGCGTCCCCCGGGTCAGGCCCGGGGGCATATCGGCGGGGCGTGGCGCAGCCTGGTCAGCGCGCGTGTTTTGGGTACACGAGGTCGTGGGTTCAAATCCCGCCGCCCCGACCAGTTGCAGTGAGAGGTGTCATGCGGGCGCGCATCTTCCAGCCGCCGAAGAACGCGATGCAGTCCGGCTGGGCCGGCACCCACGAGTGGGTGCTCGAGTTCGAGCCATCCTCGCCACGCCGCCCCGATCCGCTGATGGGCTGGATCGGCAGCGCCGACACGCAGGCGCAGGTGCGGCTGTCGTTCGGGACGCGCGAGGAGGCGGTGGCCTACGCGGAGCGGCACGGCATCCACTACGATCTCGAGTTGCCGCAGGCGAGGCGCATCAGGCCGAAGGCCTATGCCGACAATTTCCGCTACGGTCGGATCGAGAACTGGACGCACTGAGCGTCCACCGCCGTAGCCGGGGGCGCCCTTAGCTCAGTTGGATAGAGCAACAGCCTTCTAAGCTGTGGGTCGCTGGTTCGAGTCCAGCAGGGCGCGCCAGATACGCTGGGTGGCGGTTCAACCAAGGCCCTGTGCGGCGGGTTCCGCTACTGCATATGCTGTAGCTATTGCGCGTGCGGTCCAAATGCGCAACGATGAATCATCGAATCGTCCGAAGCTGCCTGCCGTGGCGCGATCGACGCACTCAGCTGGAGCGCACAACGCACGCTCGCGGCGATCACTCAATCCCCAGCATGTTGATCAACTCTATGGCACGATCCGTACTGCCCTCCGCTGTGGGATGTGGCTGGGCATTGCCCGGTACGCGTTCTTGGCAGTCGAAGCCATGGCCGGGAAGTCCACGACCGTCCTGCGATCCTGGGGACTCGCCATCGTTGCAGACTGGCGGGTCTCAATCTCGGTTGCCGTGGCTGGCCTTGCGGGCCTTTGGGCGCTCCTTGAGCGCCGCATCCGCCAAAGTACTGTGGAGCGTCTCCATCGCCGGGTAAAGGAACTTGAAACCATAGTTGATCCAAACCGCTCTTCCTCTAATCTGACACCCCGCGGCGCAAGCAATCCAAGGGACAGGGAGCCATAACGATGACCGGCGCCGAAGTGCTAACTGGCCTGGTAGTCGCAGGTCTCTTGTGCGGTCTATATCTGGGCCCGTGGCAATGGGCATGGGCCGATCACGCGAGGCAGGCTGCGTTCGAAGAGCGTGATGCAATCTTCGACATGGCTCACACGCGGGAACTTGAATTTGGGAGTGAGGCATACGAGGCGGTGCGCGCGGCGATGACCGCGCTGGTTCGGTTTGCCCATCGCGCTACGCTGCCGCGGCTGCTGTTCCATTTCATGATTCGTAAACCTTCGCGTGCGGAAATCCATCGCGTTCGAATGGTCATTGCAACTATCGAGGACGAGACAGCACGAGCTAGGGTTCTGGCGCACGTGCAACGGGCCGAGGCAGTCTTCGTGGCGACCATGGTTGCGAGATCGCTCGTCACCGCTTTTCTGCTCTTCGTTTTCTTCTGCGCTCGCAGTGGTTACCGCAAGCTTCTCGGCGGTCCATTTAGCGGATCCTTCCGAGACACAATCGAGAGGGTCGGGTCGGTTGTGCAGGCGGAGGCGGAGGCAGTCTGTCCCTGATCCGACAACCCCGCTTGCATTGGCGCCGCCCGCTGCCCCCAACCTCCTGCACGATCACCTCAATCGTCGAGCAGACGAAACGGGTCGCCCTTCTGAAGCGGTCCTGGTGGAGACTGGCCGCGGCCTAGGTCGGCGGGGGGCTTGCGTCGGATTGGCGCCGGAGCAGCGGGCAGCAGCGGCAATGGCCATCGGGACGGGCGGCGTGCCGTCGCCCGACAGCTCCCCTATGCCAGCGACCGGATCAGCCGCATCTGCTCTGCCAGACACCTGCGCAGGTCGTAGCGCGCCACCACCGTCTCGCGCGCGCGGCGGCGCAGCGCGTCCAGCCCGGCGCGTGCATACAGCGCGTCGGCCACCCGCGCGGCGATTTCGGCCGGTGCCAGGAAGTCGGCCAGAAACCCGTTGCGATCGTCTTCGATCACCTCCTCCACCGGCGGCGTGCGTGAGCCGACGACAAGGCAGCCGACCGCCATCGCCTCCAGGCAGGACCACGACAGGACAAATGGCACCGTCAGGTAGACGTGCACGCTGGAGACGCGGAGCACGTCGAGAAACCGTCCGTAGGGCAGGCGGCCCAGGAAGTGCACGCGGTCCGGATCGAGCAGGCCGACTTCTCGCAGCATCGTCTCGCGCCAGGTGCCCTCGGCGGGCGGTGGGCCATAGCTTGTGTCGTCACCGCCCACCACCAACACCTGCGCCGCCGGTCGGCGCCGCAGCAGTTCGGGCAGGGCCCGCATGAAGGAGGGAAAGCCGCTCGTCACCGATAGTGGAGACCAGGAACAGCCTGCGCCGGGTCCTCGGGCTGGACCCGGCCGAGATGCTGCCGGAACCGACCGTTCTCAGTCGAACGCCCGCTTGATCCGGGCCCAGTCCTCGATCGCGCGTTCCTCGCCCGGCGTGATCGGGATGACGAGCTGATTCCACCCGGCGCTGCGCAACGCCTCCACCCGCTGCTTCAGTTCCTGCTCGGTGGCGGTGAACGTCGTGCGGCGGATCAGCTCGCCGGTGACGAACTTCCGCTCCTCCGGCTTGACGAACACGAAGTGGCCGCGGTGGTTCATCAGATAGCGCGCGTCCGGCGGCTGATAGCCGCGCGCCATCGCGACGTAGCCCGCCACCTGCTCCGCCACCGATGGCGGCACGGGCGAGGTGTTCTGCCAGCCTTCCATGTCGAAATCGGCCGCGCGGTGCAGCAGCACCGCGGCGCGCGGGCCAGCCTGCGCCACGGCACGCGGACTGTCCGCCGGCTCGCCGTCGGCGAGCACGCAGCCGCAGGCCCAGGCCGTGGCGTAGAGATCACCGGCACTGCGCCCCGCCGCCTGCCAACTCTGCTGCATGCTTTCCAGCACGGTCATCGCGCCCGGGACGTCGGAGATGAAGCTTTTCCAGCCGGCATTCAGCTTCGCGGTCAGCGCCTGCGACTTTGGTCCGTAGGCGGAGACGTGCAGGCGGATCGGATCGCGCGTGTTGATCAGCCCGATATCCGGGTTGAGGAAGCGGATCTTCTTGCGCTTGCCCTCGACATTCGTCTCCAGCGTCTCGCCGTTCAGCAGTCCGTAGACGACGCGGATGTATTCTTCCATGTCGCTGAGCTTCATCGCGCCGAGCCCCATGGCGCGGCGGGCGGAGAAGCCGGTGCCGACGCCGAAATCGATCCGGCCGGGTGCCATGCCGTTCAGCGTGGCGAATGCATTCGCCGTCACTGCGGCGATCCGGTTCGACGGCACGAGCACGCCGGTGCCCAGCCTGATCCGCGAGGTCTTCATCGCCGCCGCGCCCATCGCGACGAAGCAATCGGCGGTGATCATCTGCGTATCGAAGAACCAGGCATGGGTGAAGCCCAGCTCCTCAGCCCGTTGCGCCAGCTTCCATGAGTCGCTCGACGTGGCGATGCCGATGCCGAAATCCATGCTGTTTCCTCCCGTCCTGCTGTCGGCAGCTTAGCACGGTCGCGGCATTGCACAGGCAGGGCGCGCTGGGGCAGGCTCCGGCACCACATCCGGCGGGCGAGGCACGATGAAGTTCGGGCTCTGCTACATCCCCGACTATCACCAGGAACTGTCCGGCTCCTGGCAGGACTGGTACGAAGGGATGATCGAGGAGGTGAAGCTGGCCGAACGGCTCGGCTTTCACGGCGCGTGGTTCGCCGAGCATCGTGTGCCCGGCTTCGCGTTCGGCTCGCCCGCCATGTTCATCGCCGCCTGCGCGCGCGAGACGAGCCGCATCCGCCTGGGTTGCTCCGTCAGTCTGTTGCCGCTGAACAATCCGGTGCGTCTGGCGGAGGACTATGCCATGGCCGATGTGCTGTCGCACGGCAGGCTGGATTTCGGTGTCGGCCGCGGCCTCTACAAATACGACTACGACATCTCCAACGTGCCGATGAGCGAAAGCCGCGAGCGGTTCGACGAGAACATCGCCATCGTCCGCGCGCTGTGGACCGGGGACAACGTCACGTATCGCGGGCGCTGGACCACGGTGGAAGGCCACACGCTTGGGCCGAAGCCGCTGCAGCGCCCATGCCCGCCGATCTGGGTGGCGGCGGTGCGCACCGAGGACACCTATGCCTGGGCCGGAGCGAACGGCTTCGACCTGCTGACGGCGCCGTTCTTCTTCCCCGACCATCGCGACCAGCAGCGACTGCTCGGCGTCTATCGCGACAGCCTGCGCGCGCATGGCCATGATCCGGCGCGGAAGGAGGTCATGGCCGTCTATCACATGTACTGCGGCAATGACGATGCGGATATCGCGGCGGTAGCCGATCCGGCGCTGCGCCGATATCAGGCCTTCACCAAGGCGACCGACCTGAGCCGTCAGGCCTACCGCGATCCGGTCGCCTACAAGGACTGGAACGGCTTCTTCGAGAACCGCGAGACGATCACGCTGGAACAGATGAAGGCGTCGCGCGCCGTGGTCGGCCGGCCCGAGGAGTGCATCGAGAAGGTGGCGATGCTGTCGGAACGGTTCGGCGTGACCTATCTCTGCTTCGAGGTGAATTTCGGCGCGCTGCCGCATGGCAAGGTGATGGAGTCGATGGAGCGTTTCGCGGCGACGATCATGCGGCATTTCGGCTGAGTAGAAAGAAGATTCACCACAAAGACACAGAGGCTTTGCGAAGTCTTCGTGCCTTCGTGTCTTTGTGGTGAATCTTCTTCAGGCCCGAATCCAGCGTCCGACTGTCATTGCGAGAAGCGAAGCGGTGGCCGTTTCCGGACTTGATCCGGGGATCACCCGGCCAAGCAAGCCCCATGAGGGTGCGCACCATTCTGGGGATTGCTTCGCCTTCGGCTTGCAATGACACTTGGGCGCTCTTTGGCTTGGCAGACGAATGGAATTACCATCTTGGGACAATTCTCCGGAGACGAAACTTCATGGCGGCCGATAGCTGCAATCTCGGCACCGATGTCGGCGGCACGTTCACCGATCTCGCGTGGTGCACGCCCGCGGGCGAGCTGCACTGCTTCAAGGTTCCCAGCACACCATCCCGGCCGGGCCAGAGCATCCTGGAAGGGGTCGATGAACTGTTCGGCGTGCTGGCTCCCGATGCCGCGACCTGGGGGAGCGTGCATCACACCCACAGCAGCACCGTCGCCACCAATGCGCTGATCGAGCGCCGAGGTGCGCGCATCGGCCTGCTCACCACCGCCGGCTTTCGCGACGTGTTCGAATTGCAGCGCCTGGCGATCCCGCATCCGATGCGGTTCGATTCCCGCCGGCCGGAACCGCTGGTGCCGCGCGCTCTGGTGCGCGAGGTGCGCGGACGCATCGGGCCCGACGGCGCGGAACTCGAGCCTCTCAACGAGGCCGATGTGATCGCGGCGGCGCGCGCATTGCAGGACGCGGGCGTGGAGATCGCCGTCGTCGGCTTCATCCACAGCTATCGCAATCCGGCGCACGAGCAGCAGGCGCGAGACATCGTGCAGCGCCATGGGTTGCGGCTGCGGCTGGAGCTGTCGAGCGAGATCTGGCCGCAGGCGCGCGAATACGAGCGCAGCGTGCTGACCGCGCTGAATGCCTCGATCCGCCCGATCGTGGAAGCCTATCTCGATCGGCTGACCGCGGGGCTGGCGGAGCGCGGGCTGGCTTTGCCGCCGCGTGTCGCGCGATCCAACGGCGGGGCCGAACTGGCGACCACGCTGCGCGAGCGCCCCGTCGTCGCGCTGCTGTCCGGCCCCGCTGCCGGTGTCGCGGGTGCTGCCGCCACGGCGGAGGACGCGGATTGGATCGCGGCCGATCTGATGACCCTCGATGTCGGCGGCACCAGTGCCGATATCGGCGTGATTCGCGGCGGCAGGCCGGTGCTGAGTTCCGAGGAGCAGGTCGGCGAATTTCCCGTGCTCGTGCCGACCATCGCGGTGTCCAGCATCGGCGCCGGCGGCGGCTCGATCATCTGGCTCGATCCGACCGGTTCGCTGAAGGTCGGTCCGCGCAGCGTCGGCGCCGATCCCGGGCCGGCCTGCTACGGCACCGGTTCGTTGGTGCCGGCGCTGACCGATGCATTCCTGGTCGCGGGCCTGCTCGAGCCGGGCCAACGTCTCGGCGGCAAGCTCGCGTTGCGGATGGAGCCGGCGCGCGCCGTGCTGGACACGCTGGCGCGGCAGATCGGCAACAGCGCGGAGGAGGTCGCGGATGGTGCCATTCGTGTGGCGACGGCGCTGATGGCGGCGGAGGCTTCGCGCGTGCTGGCGCGCCGCGGCGTCGATGCGCCGAGCTTTCGGATGGTGGCGTTCGGCGGTGCTGGCCCGCTGATGGCCGCTCTTCTGGCAGACGAGATCGGCATCGACGCGATCCTGATCCCGCCGGTTCCCGGTGCGCTCTCCGCGCTCGGCGCCGCACGCGCCGACATCGAGGGCGATCTGGTGCAGCCGGTGTATCGCCGTCTGCACAGCCTGTCGGCCGATGCGCTGGCGCAGCGTTTCCGCGAACTGGCGGATCAGGCGCGGAACTGGGCCGCCGAACAGACAGCGCGGCTTCCGGTGCGGCAGGTCCGCGTCGAATACGCCGCCGACATGCGCTACGAGGGCCAAGGCTACGACGTCACCGTGCCGTTTGAGACCGCCTGGCTCGAGCAGGGCGACGAAGCAGCGATCGTCGCGGCATTCCACGCCGTGCATCGCAGCGTCTACGGCCACGCGAACGAGCAAGCGGAAGTCTGGATGAAGGAGCTTCGCGCGCATGTCATCGGCGTGATGCCGAAGGCGCGCGTCGTCGCCGCACCGGACGAGTCCGCTGCGCGCGGTTCCGCGAAGCGACCGATCCGTCTGTTCGGCAGGATGTTCGAAGCCACGGTGCAGGGCCGCGCGTCGCTCGCGGACGGCCGTGCCCTCATGGGACCGGCAATCATCAACCAGATGGACACGACGACGCTGATACCGCCTGGCTGGAACGCACGTGTCGTCCGATCGGGCGCGCTGGTGCTGGAGCGCGCGCCATGAAGCAGGACGCCGTCACCACCGAGGTCTTCGCCAATCTGTTCAAGGCCGTTGTCGATGAGATGGCCTGGGTCGTGCTGCGCTCCTCGCACACCACCTTCGTCAAGGAGACGCAGGATTTTGCCGTCGCGTTGGTGACCAACGCGGGTGAAACCTTCGCTTCGCCCTATGGCAGCGGTGCGACCACGATGATCGGCATGCCGATGCACGCCGGCACGCGCGCCTTCGAGCATTGGGAGCCGGGCGACGTGCTGATCACCAACGACCCGTACAGCTCGGGCGGCATGGTGATGCATCTCAACGACCTCTATGTGTTCCGGCCGATTTTTGCCGAGGGCGAATTGCTGTGCTTCGCCTGGGCGTTCATTCACTGCACCGATGTCGGCGGCTATGCGCCGGGCAGCATCGACATGCAGAACGGCGAGGTGTTCCAGGAAGGACTGCGCCTGCGGCCGGTGAAGCTGTTCCGGCGCGGCGAGATCAACCGGGAGGTCTGGGACATCTTCGCCGACAACTGCCGCATTCCGGCACTGAACTGGGGCGACCTTACCGCCTGCCTGGCCGCGCTGGCCAAGGCGGAGCAGCGCATGCAGCGCCTGGCGCAGCGTTATGGGCTGGCGGCGGTGAGACAGGCGATCGATGCCACGATCGACCGCACCGAACGCATCACCCGCGACGTGCTGCGGCGGATACCGCGCGGCGACTACCGCTTCACCGACTATTTCGAAGACGACTACATCAGCGATCTGCCGGTCCGCATCGCGCTGAAGCTGACCTCACGCGGCGATGGCACGGTGGAGCTCGACTTCACCGGCTCCGATCCGCAGGTGCGCGCCGCGCTGAACCTGCCGACGGGTTCGATGCGCCACCATCCGTTCCTGTCGTTCGGCCTGACCAGCTTCGTGGTGACGCAGTCCGAGTCAATCCACATCAACGCCGGCATCATCCGCTGCATCGACCTCGTGCTACCCGAGGCTTCTGTGGTGAACTCGAAGTTCCCGGCCTCCTGCGGCATGCGGATCACCACCGCGATGCGCATCCACGACATGGTGCTTGGCGCGCTCGCGCAGGCTTTGCCTGGGACGGTCCCCGCGGGCGGCGGCAACACACTGGTCATTACTTACATCTCTACATCGGAACTCGGCACGCAGGGACGCGTGGTGGTTGCCAATCCGGTGCCTGCCGGATCGGGCGGCGGCCCGGACCGCGACGGGATTTCCGGCACCGACTTCTCCGTCGCCTTCCTGCGCAATGTGCCGGTCGAGGTGCTGGAATCGGAAGCGCCCGTGCTGGTGCGCAAGTTCGGCCTGCTGCCGGATTCCGAAGGACCCGGCCGGTACCGTGGCGGCTTCGGCCTGGAATACGAGCTGGAGATCCGCCACCCGAGCGCCGTCGTCGTGATGCGCGGCAAGGATCGCCACCGCTTCAGTTCCTGGGGAGTCGCTGGCGGCCGCGCCGGCGCGGTGAACGGCAACGACAGCCTGGTGCCGGGCGAGCCGAAGCGCGACATCGGCAAGCGCACGGTGTACCGGCCGGAACTGCACGAGGTGATCCGGCTGTGGAGCGGTGGTGGCGGCGGCTACGGCGATCCGTTCACGCGTGATCCGGACGCGGTGGCGCGCGATGTCGCCGCCGGGCTGGTGTCGCGCGAGCGGGCGAGGGCGGTCTACGGCGTTGCGCTGATCAGCGATGACGTTGACCAGGTAACCACCAACCGGTTGCGAAACAGCCTGCGCCCGACAGGGGATTTCGATTTCGGTCCGGCGCGCAGCGAGTGGGAGCGCGTGCATGGCGAGGCAGCCGCCCGCATCGCCGCATGGCTGCCCTCTCTGCCGGCCGGTGTGCGCCGCTATGCACAGGCGTCGGTGTATCGGCGGCTGCATGCTGCGGGGCCTGGGCCATATCGTGCCGATGAGGTCTCGGCGGTGCTCGCCACACTCGGCGCGGAGTTGGCCGCCCAAGCCTAGAGTGCGTTCAGCATAACTGGAATCGCGCCGGAGCGATGGGTTTCGCTCTGCTCAACCCATCCTACGCCGGAGCTGTAGGATGGGTTGAGCGCAGCGATACCCATCACGACTGGTGGGGGTCGAGCTCCTGCGAAAGCCAATAGTCATGATTGGAGGAACTCGGCGAAGTATTCTTCCGCGCTGATGCGCCGCCCGACGATGCCGGCGAGGTAGGCCTGCTCGTTGAATGTCTCGATCGTGGCGCGGTTCTTCGCGAAACCGTAGGGATGGAAGTCCGCGCCCATCAGCGCCTCGGTCTCCTCCAGCTCCGCGTCCAGCCACGGCGAGACATAGGGGAACGAACGCTGCGCCTTGGTGAAGACGTCGTTGCAGCGGATGAACGCGTCGGCCAGCGCGCGGGCGATCCACTTGTTCCGCTCCCACACCTCGCGCCGCAGCACCACGAGGTGTTGCGGCGGGAACATGCCGGTCTGGCGGAAGTAGTCGTGCTCGATGGTGCGAATGTCGGGGAACAGGCGCACGATCGGCCCATCGACCGGATGGTAGCGGCGTGGCCGCGGCGGGCTGTAGAGCGCATCCAGCTCACCGGCGATCAGCATCTCCGACAGGGCGCGTCCCTCCGGCGCCGCGTGCACACCATCCGGCAGGGTGTAGACGTGGTTGGTAATCTTCGGCTCGTCCACATCGCCAATCCACCATTGCAACTGCTCCGGCTGCACGCCGATGAAGCGCAGGAAGTGGCGGTACCAGATCGAGCCGCTGGCCACCCAGTCGTACATGCCGACGCGCTTGCCGGGCAGATCCGCCTGCGTCTTTACCGGCCCATCCTTGCGTACATACAGGTCGCGGGCGGTGAAGTTGCGCAGCGGGAACACCGGCAGGCCGACCAGGCTGCGGTCACCCTTGTCGATCCGCCGCAGATGCCCGGCCATCGATGACTCGCCGCCATGCACGGTCGGATCATTCGATGAGCGGCGCAGCATCTCGGCGCGCATCGCCCAGGATCCCTCCCTACCGAGGATCATCGTCAGGTCGATCCGGTCGGGCTTCACGTCGCCGGTCGCCAGAGGCATCACGCGCGCATAGTCGGCGCAGGTCAGGCTGATCGGAATGTTGGCCATACGAGCTCCCCTGGCTCAGGAAAAGCAGATCATAAGCGCGGAAAAATCGTCTTCCAGCGGGCCGGGCCGCGCGGCCGCGCGCACCGTCTCGTAGAGGCGCCGTGGCCCGCCAGGCCCGGACATCGCCGGCAGGAGCGACAGGATCTGCGACAAATCCCATTCGCGACCGTCTTGATCGGTGATCTCGAACACCCCGTCGCTGAACAGATAGAGGAAACTGCCAGGCGGCACGGGCGCGCGCGCGGCGGCAACTTCGCGATCCGCGGCAATGCCGATCGATGGATTGCGCGTGCCGAGTGGCACTGGCTGCGACGCGCCAGGCGACAGCAGGAAGGCGGGATGGTGACCGGCCGTGGCGAAGGTGAGCGCTCGCTCCACGATGTTGTAGACGCCGTACCAGATGGTGAAGAACAGGTTGTTGTGCCGCTCCATCGGGAACATGCGGTTCAGTCCGCGGACCACCGCGGCAGGATCGCGGAAATCGATGTCAGGCAGCATGCGCTGGCGCAGCGCATTCGCCACCGTCACCGAAAACAGCGCCGATCCCGCGCCATGCCCGGCGACGTCCAGCATGAACGCCGCGAAGCAGCGCGAGTCCAGCATCTGGTAGCCGAACGTGTCGCCTCCCAGCCGCGTACACGGCTGATAGAACCAGTCCGCCAGAATCTGTCCCGTCGTGATCGGCGCGGGCAGGATTGACAGGACGTAGTCGCTCGCCTCCCCCAGCTCGCGATCCAGTGCCTCCCATCCCGCCATCTCCTGCTGGCTGCGGCGATAGTAGCTCAGCGCGTGGGCACCGATCGTGACGCGCGCGCCGTCCTGCAGCACGACCGGCGCGCCCACGCGCTCGCCATTGACGAACGTGCCATTGGTGGATTCGAGATCGGTGAGAATGATGCTGTCATCCTGCCGGTCGAGCCGGCAATGCCGGCGCGATACGGTGCTGCCGTCCAGAATCAGTTCGCTCGGCGCGCTGCGCCCGATGGTCAGCGGCAGGACGTGCAACGGAACATGCCTGGGCGGCGCATTCTCGGCGAAGACCAGCAGCAGATGCGCCGGCGCATCCGCTTGCGCCGACGGCGGTGGCGCCGCGGAAGCACGGAAGGCGACGGTCCTTTCGGTGAAGTCTTCGTCTGCCTCGGCCACAGCTGCTCCGCCCAAGCCCGACTATTGTCGACACTCTGGACGGTTGCAGCAGGGCAATCAAGCTTCCGACTATTGGGCCAACGCCGTGGCAGCCGGAATGGCCGACTGCATGGCCTGCGCACGGTCGCCGGCAGCCAGCGCCTTCAGTGCCTGCGGCGTTTCAGCGCCAGCGGCGATGAAACCAGAGCCACTGGTCCGGGTTCTCCCGGACCCAGCGTTCGACCACGGAAGTGATCAACTGCGTGGCCTGGTGCACGTCGATGCGGCCATCGGCATCGCGGGGCAGTGCGAGAGGCCCCTCCGCGGCGATGCGGAAGCGGCGGTCGGGCAGGCGGATCACGCGTACGCCGACCACGGGGCAATCGAACTGGCGGGCGAGACGGGCAATGCTGGGATTGGCCTTGGAGCGCCGGCCGAAGAACGTCACGTCGACGCCGCGCGAGAAATGCTGATCCACCAGCATGCCGAGATGCTCGCCGCGATCGAGTGCGGCCGCCATTTCCAGCGGCGCCTGCGCTCGGCTGCGAATCAGCCGTCCCATCAGCGGCGCGCGGATGCGTGCGATCTCCTTTGCCACCGCCTTGTTGTTCGGCATGCGATAGAGCACGGCGGAGGGAAGTCCATGCGCGGCAGCCATCACCGCGGGCAATTCCCAGTTCGCCAGATGCGCCGCGAAGCACAGCGCTGGTTTGCCGTCGTTCTGCAGCTCGATGAACATCTGCTCATCGTCGGAGACGATGCGGCCGGTGTTCGGGTGTTCCGGGTCGTAGTCCCACAGCCGGCCGAGATGCACGTATTCTCCCGCGACACGGCCGAGATTGTCCCATGCCGCGCGGAGCGTCGCTTCGATCCAGTCGGCGTCCTTGTCCGGGAAGGCGGCGCGAAGATTCTCACGCCCGATACGATGCGCCGGCAGCAGCGGGCCGACGTGGCGTGCGATCGCGCCGCAGAGATCGGCCGCACGGTCGGGATTCGTCCGCCGCAATGCCGCCAGCAGGTATTTCACGATGCGGCCGAGCAGCCGATCGCCGTACAGCGTGAGTTGGCGGAGCATTACCCCCTCCCCGACCCTCGCCCGCTTCGCGGGAGAGGGAGCTCCCTCTCCCCCGAAGCGGGCGAGGGTCGGGGGGGGGGTGCTTCAGAGCTCGACAAGAATCTTGCCGAACACGTCGCGCTGTTCCAGCCGCGCGAGGCCGGCGCGGAAATCTTCCAGGCCGTAGATCGTATCGATCACCGGCCGCACACCGGATGCGATGCGATCGAGCGCGCGTCCGAGCGCGTTGAGCGGTGATCCGAACGAACCGATGATGCGGTACTGCTGCTGGAACAGTTGCATCAGGTTGATGCTGGCAGAAGGCCCGGATGTCGCACCACATGTCACCAGACGTCCGCCGCGCTTCAGCGACAGCAGCGAGCCGCTCCAGGTATCCGCGCCGACATGCTCGAACACCACGTCGACGCCCTTCCTGCCGGTCAGCTTGCGCACCACGCCCTCGAACCGGTCGGTGCGGTAGTTGATCACGTGATCGGCGCCGAGCGCGCGCGCCTTTGCCGCCTTCTCGTCGCTGCCGACGGTGGTGATCACGGTGCAGCCAAGCGATTTCGCGACGCGGATGGCGATGCTGCCGATGCCGGAACCGCCGGCGTGCACCAGGATCCATTCGCCCGGTTCCAACCGCGCGTTGTCGAACAGCATGTGCTCGACGGTGGCGTAGGCGACCGGCACGCAGGCAGCGTCGCGCAGATCCACTGCGTCCGGCAGCTTCACCACCAGGCGCGCGGGATGGTTAGTCAGTTCCTGGGCGAAGCCGTCGACATGAAAGCCGCGCACGCCGGCGACGTTCTCGCACAGGTTTTCGCGTCCGCCCCGGCAGGCGTGGCAGGTGCCGCAGACCAGTGCGGCGAACGGCACCACGCGATCGCCAGGGGACAGCGTGCTGACGCCGTCGCCCACTGCGACGATGTCGCATGACGCCTCGGCGCCGACGGTCAGCGGGAACAGCCGCTTGGCGAAAGCCATGCCGCGGAAGCCCCACACGTCGATGTGGTTCAGGCCGATGGCACGCACGCGAAGCTGTACCTCGCCCGCCGCGGGTGGCGGTGGTGCATCGCGCTCCACCAGCGCGATCTCGCGGTCGGCCAGCAACTGCAGGGCGCGTATCGTCGGCATACGCGGTTTGTGCCAGCTAGGACCGCGGAATGCCAATCGAGGCGGTCAACCCGCCATCGACCGGGATATAGGCACCGTTGATGTAGCTGGCTTCGGGCGAGACCAGGAATGCCACCACCGAGGCGATCTCTTCCGGCCGGGCGAAGCGGCCGGCGGGGATGCGCCCCTCGGTCGCTTCACGGTAGGCGGCGAACGGTGCCAGCATCTCTGTATCCACGAAACCCGGCGCCACGTAATTCACCGTGACGCCACGCCGTGCGCTCTCGATCGCCAGCGTGCGGACATAGGCGAGCAGCGCGGCCTTGGTCGCGCCGTAGGCGGCGTTGCCCTGGCTTGCGAACTGGCCGATCACCGAGCCGATGGCGACGATCCGCCCGGACCGGGCGCGGATCATCGGCCGCACGACGGCGCGCGCGATGCGGGCGAAGGCGAAGAAATTCACCTGCATCGCATGCTCTGTGGCGTCCTGATCCATCATCGCCGCCAACGCGTCGTAGGTGGTGCCGCCGACCTGCACCATCGCGTCCCAGGCGGGCGCGTCTTCCTGTTCCCTGGCGAAGGCTTCGACCGCTGCGCGATCCGCGAGGTCGAGCTTGCGGGCAGTGGCCGCGGATTCACCTGGCGAGGTCCGATAGGTGTAGGTGACATCCATGCCCTTCGCGGCGAACGCCTGCACCACGGCGGCGCCGATGCCGCGCCGCCCGCCGATCACCAGGGCACGCGCGCTCATGGTGCGGCGCATTTCATCCCGGCGTGCCCAGCACCAGGCAGACATTCTGCCCGCCGAAGCCGAACGAGTTCGAGATGGCATGCGCCACCTGCGCATCGCGCGCGACGTTGGGCACGCAATCCACCGGCAGCATGGGATCCGGCGTCTCGTAGTTGATCGTCGGCGGCAGCCTGCCGTGTTGCAGCGTGAGCAGCGTGAAGATCGCCTCGACCGCGCCGGCGGCGGTCAGCGTGTGGCCGATCATCGACTTGTTGGACGAGATGGGAATCGACGAGGCGCGCTCGCCGAACACGGCGGATACACCGACCCACTCCATCTTGTCGTTCTCCGGCGTGCCGGTGCCGTGCGCGTTGATGTAGCCGATCGCATCCGGCGACAGCCCGGCATCGTCCAGCGCGTGCCGCATGCAGGCGATGATCGGCTTGCCGTCCGGCGACGAACGTGTGCGATGAAAGCCGTCTGCCATCTCGCCGCAGCCCTCGACGACGCCGACGATCCTGGCACCACGCGCCCGCGCATGCGCCAGGCTCTCGAGCACCAGCGCGCCGGCGCCTTCGGCCATCACGAAGCCGTCGCGGTCCTTGCTGAACGGCCGCGCGGCGGCCTCCGGCGGGTCGTTGCGCGTGGATAGCGCCGAGAGCAGGGAAAACCGGATCAGACTCTCGGGATTCACCGACGCATCGGTGCCGATCACCAGCGCAGCTTCACACTCGCCGCGCCGGATCGCCTCGACACCGAGCTGGATTGCGGTCCCGCCGGAGGCGCAGGCGGTCGAGGTGGCGACCGGGGACCCCTTGGTGCCGAAGCGGACCGCCAGGGCCTCCGCCACCGAGCCGAACAGGAAGCGCTCGTAGTAGCGGCTGAACTTGCCCGTGCCGGCGGCACGCAGCAGGTCGTCGTAGGTCACCGTCTCCTTCGCGCCGGAGGCCGTGGCGAGCGCGATGCGTTGCGGCCATTCCAGCTCCACCGGTGGCAGCGCCAGGAACATCGGTCCGGGAAAGTCGCCCGGCTTGCCGATGCCTGCCTCGGCGACGGCTTCCTCGATGGCGAATTCGGCGATGCGCTCCGACAGCGCAGGCGCCGAGATTTCATCGACCGGCACGAAATCGACGGTGCCGGCGATGGTGGTGCGCAGTCCTTGCACGGGGAAGCGGCTGATGCGGCGGATGCCGGAGTGTCCGGCGGTGAGTTCGCGCCAGTTGTTCTGCTTGCCGTTGCCCAGCGACGTGAGTACGCCGGTGCCGGTCACCACGACGACGGGCCGGCCGCGACTGTCGATGTCCGAACGTCCCATGCCGGCCTCCTAGGCTGCCTCGACCACGGCCAATGCCTCGCCGCGCCAGTGGCCCCAGGATGTCACGAGCACCTGATGCAGGTCCGCCGCCATCGACGCTTCCAGATCCGCTGCCTCAAGCGGGGCGAACAGACGGCGTCTCGACAGCGACATCGCCGCCAGCGCCAGATTGGCGGGGAACGACGGCTCCAGCGAGTGGCCGAACGCCGTCACGGTGGCGCGTACCGGCATGCCGAGGGCACGCAGGAATTCCGCCTCCTCGCCCGTTGCCGCCGGCGCGCCCGACGCACCGGAGATCACGGCTGCGTGCGACGGATCGAGATGACGGCGCATCGTGTCGAGCTGCTGCATCGCGTTTGCCGGCGCCCCGCCGGGGCGCCGGCGGCTGCGGTCGGTGGCGATCGCCGCGATATGCGCCAGCGCGCGGCCATCGCGCGCGGCGGCGTGCTGACGGCTTTCGATCACCAGGAAGCAGCCGAGCGAGCCGAGCACCATGCCGCCGCCCTGCGCCTGGCGTTGCCAGACGCCGGCGAACCCGCGCTTCCACAGTAACTGACCCATCTCGTAGTGCAGCAGCACGTCGGGCCGCTGCGCATTGTAGGAGCCGCCGACCAGGAAGAGATCGCCCTGTGCCGCGGCGATGCGGGCACAGGCGATGCGCACGGCATCGGCGCCGGATGCCTCCTCGCCCATGAAGGTGCGCGAGGAGCCGACGACCCCGTGCACGATTGAGATGTTGCCGGCGAGCAGGTTGGAGAGCTGGGCGAGAAACAGCGTGGGCCGCAGGTCGGACATCAGGTGCTCGTTCAGGAAGGCACCCGGATCGGCGGCGGCGGGTAGGGCGGAGAGGATGGCGGCATCCACCGCGTAGTCGCGCTCGCCGCCGCCGGCGGCCACGATCATGTCCATGCGCGACAGCAGTTCGGCGTTGCCCTTTACGCTGGCGGACTCCAGCGCCAGCCCGGCGGCATAGGTGCCGATGCGCTGCCACGCCTCCATCTGGCGCTGGTCGCCGCGCTTGGGGATCTGCCTGTCGAGCTCCAGCGGCGTCATCGGGTGCACCGGCCAAGGCGCAAAGCCCGTGACATCGACCACTGGCTGGAAGCCGCCGTCGCGGTTCAGCGCCGCCCAGTGCGCGTCCACCCCTTCGCCGAGGCAGGACACCAGGCCGATGCCGGTAATCAATGCGTCGCGCGGACTAGCCATGCAGGAATGCCTCCGGCACCGCGATACGCCGCGCGGTTTCCAGCATCTGAGTGCGCAATGTCTCGTTGGGGAAGGGGACCACGCGGTAGGTGATCTCCGCGTCCGCCACCTTCCTGCCGCCAGAGGAGATGCTGCCCGCCACCACCGCGTAGCCAGACCCGTCGTGCAGCAGCCGCGCTTCGGCCTGCAATGCCTGGCCGGGCACGACGAAGGCGCGCAGCTTCGCCTCCTTCACCTTGGCGAGGAACGGCATGCGCTGGAACCGCAGCACCGCCAGCACCAGCCACCCGCCGGTCTGCGCCATCGTCTCGATCATCAGCACGCCGGGCAGCAGCGGATGGCCGGGGAAGTGGCCCTCGAACACCGGGCTGGCCTCGGGCACCTGGCAATCCGCGCGCACGATCCGAGCCACCGGATCGAGCTCGGCGATCCGGTCCACCATCTGGAAGTATTCCAGGCGCATTCCGGCTCAGGCGGCCTTCGCCGCCACCAGCTTGTCGATGTTGGCGCAGAGGTCCTTCATGACGAAATACTGGTCGGACGAGACCTTCCCCTCGTTGACCTCCTGCGTCCACTGCTCCAGCGGCATCTTGATGCCGAACGACTTGTCGATGGCGAAGGCGACGTCCAGGAAGTCCAGGCTGTCGATGCCGAGATCGTTGATGGCATGACTGTCCAGCATAATCTTCTCACGCGGGATGTCGCACGTCTCGGAAATGATCCCAGCGACGGTTTCGAAGGTCGGCGACATCGGTCAGCCCCTGCAACGGCGGGCGGGCACTAACACCGCAGCAAGTGAGCCGCAAGAGCTTGCCCCCGGCTTCCGCTTCGCTACGCCGGGGCAGGCTCCCGGCCGTCGCCGAGGCGGGCTCCGGTGCCGTTTCTACACCCAATGCGCCGGATGCCAGACCCAGCCGGACTCGATCTGCTCCCAGTAGGGGGGCATCCACAGCTCGCCGTGGCCCCCGCGCGCCACATACTGGCCAGGCGCCCAGACATAGGAGCTGCCCGTCCAGTCCCAGTGCCCCGGCTGCCAGATCAGAGGCGTCGGGGTCACCGGCGGCTTGGGTATCGCCTCGGCCATCGGCGGCGGCACGGACGGCGGGGCGTTGCCCGTCGCGCAGCCGGTCAGGATCCAGGCGGCGCCGAGCAGTGCGGCGGCGATGGCGGGGTGCTTCATCTGAACCGGAGCCTCCCTGGCTCATTTGCGCGGGCAAACAATTGTGCACAGTTACCAGGGATTTCCATCCCCGGCTCCATCGGTCAGGCGGGCAGCAGGATGGTGGCGACCGCCTGGGCGGCGATCCCCTCGCCGCGGCCGGTGAATCCGAGCTTCTCCGTCGTCGTCGCCTTCACGGAAATGCGCGAGGGGTCGACCCCAAGGATGCCGGCCAGGCGCACTGCCATGGCGGCGGCGTGCGGGGCGATCTTCGGGCGTTCGCAGACCAGGGTGACATCGGCATTGGCGAGCACCCCGTGCCTGGCGGCGATGCGGCCGGCGGCGTGGGCGAGGAACCGGGCGCTGTCGGCATCCTTCCAGGTCGCTTCGCTGGGCGGGAAGTGCCGGCCGATATCGCCCTCGGCAAGCGCGCCGTAGATCGCATCGCACAGCGCATGGATGCCCACATCGGCGTCCGAATGGCCGACCAACCCCTTGTCGTGCTGGATCGGCACACCGCAGAGCACGAGCCGCCGCCCGGTCTCCAGCACATGGACGTCGAAGCCGGTGCCGACACGGGGGATGAGGTTGGCGGTCATGGCGCGCTCCAGCCGGCGCAGGTCTTCGGGATAGGTCAGTTTGATGTTGTCCTCGGAGCCGGGGACGATTGCCACAGTCTGGCCCGCGGCTTCCAGCAGCGAGGCATCGTCGGTGGCCGACTCGGCGGCGCCGGCCCGGTGGGCAGCGAGCAGGACGGGGAAGCGGAAGGCCTGCGGTGTCTGGGCGCGGAACAGGCCATCGCGCGGGGCGGTGGCGGTGATCAGACCATCGGCCACGCGCTTCAGCGTGTCGGCGACCGGAATGGCGGGAATCGCGCCAGGGGCGTGTTCCAGGGCGGCCAGCAGGGTAGGGATGGTGCCCTTCGGGATCAGCGGCCGTGCGGCATCGTGCACCAGCACGACATCGGGTGCCTGCGCGGCCAGCGCCTCGAGGCCGGCGCGAACGCTCTCCTGGCGCGTGGCACCGCCGGGCACGGGCGGCAGGTGCGGCACACCCGCGAGCGCGGCCTCGATCGGGTCCGCGTCGCCAACCGGTTGCAGGATGCCCACATGTTCTGCCAGGGCCTCGGCGGCGTGGCGGATCACCGGCTTGCCGGCGAGCGACAGGAACTGCTTCGGCGTCTCGGCGGCGAACCGGCTGCCCGACCCGGCCGCGACCAGTATGGCTGCGATTCGCATGCCGGCACCGTCGCCGTGCCGGCCGGCCGCGTCAACACGCCAGCGGGGGAACCTGCAGGCCAGGTTGGCATCCCACAAATTGTCATCCCCGCGCAAGCGGGGACCCAGGGATCACGGTCACCGCTGGCGCAGGGATGGCTTCATTCACACGCACGCAAAGCGGGAGCTCAGGGCCGTCGCGACTGTCATTGCGAGCGAAGCGAAGCAATCTCGGGGGGCGTTCTCCACGAGATTGCTTTGTCGTTTCGCTTCTTGCAATGACCTGGAGAGCACATCCGGCCCCAGCGTCGTCAACGGTTGCAGCTTTCGCATTGCACATTGGCATGCGTGTCGTTAATTTGCCCAATTGATGGGCAAGTGTCATTCCGATACCACAGTTTCCACCTTCGACCTCCGGCCGATCGACCTGGGAGCCGGCGTGCGAATAGCCATGCCGGTGATCCTGGCGCCGATGTCGGGCGTCACGGATCTGCCGTTCCGCCGGCTGGCCAAACAGCTCGGCGCGGGCATGGTGGTCTCGGAGATGATCGCCTCCTGGGCGATGATCCGGGAGAACCAGAAGACCCTGGCGATGGCCGAGATGGACGGCTGCGGCGGCATCAGCGCGCTGCAGCTCGCCGGCTGCGAGCCCGAGGCGATGGCCGAGGCGGCACGACTCGCGGTGGATCGCGGCGCCGACCTGATCGACATCAATTTCGGCTGCCCGGTGAAGAAGGTGGCGGTCGGACAGCTGGCCGGTTCGGCGCTGATGCGCGATGAGGTTTCGGCTGCCGCCATCCTCGGAACCACGGTCAGGGCGGTGAGCGTGCCGGTGACCCTGAAGATGCGGATGGGCTGGGACCACGCCAGCCTGAACGCGCCGCGACTCGCGCGCATCGCCCAGGACTGCGGGATCCGCATGGTCACGGTGCACGGCCGGACGCGCCAGCAATTCTATACCGGCACGGCCGACTGGGACTTCATCGGCGAGGTGAAGAAGGCCGTCGATATCCCTGTCATTGCAAACGGCGACATCCTGACCGAGGAAGATGCGGCGGAAGCGCTGCGCCGATCGGGCGCGGACGGTGTGATGATCGGTCGCGGCTGCTATGGCCGCCCCTGGTTCCTCGCCCAGGTGGCCCATTTCCTGCGCACCGGAAGCCGCCTGCCGGAACCGCCACTGGCAAGACAGAAAATCATATTGACAGGGCATTATAACGTGATCCTCGAGCATTTCGGCGACCACGCCGGGGTGCGTCTGGCGCGCAAGCACGTGTCCTGGTACTCGCGCGGCCTGCCTGGTTCGGCGGAATTCCGCGCGGCGATGAACCGGCTGCCCGACGCCGCATCGGTCCTGCAACTGATCGACGCATTCTACGACCGGCTGATCGCCCGCGGCATAACCCGGACGCCGCCGGCGCGCGACGACGTGCTGATGGCGGAGGCGGCATGACCAACCCGGTCAGCCGCGCGGCCCTGGCCTTGCTCGACCGGAAGCGGGCAACCGACACGGCGCAGATCCTCGGTGCCCTGCCCGTGCCGGTGGTGCTGCTCGATCCGGAGGACCGGTTCCGCTACGTCAATCATGCCGCGGAGCAGTTCCTCGGCATTTCGGCATCGGGGCTGGCGCAGCTTCGCCTGCGCGACCTGGTTCCCGAGGATAATCCGTTGTTCCTGCTGGTCCGGCAGGTTCGCCAGAGCGATGCCACCGTGTCGGACCACGAACTGACCCTGGAGAGCCCGCGGCTCAACAAGCGAGGCATCACCGTGCAGGGCTCGCCGCTTCCCGAGGAACCCGGTGCGGTGCTGCTGGTGCTGCAGGATGCCTCGGCGGCCCGCGCGCTCGACCGGCAGCTTGCCTTCCGTGGCGCCGCGCGCAGCGTCACCGGGATGGCGGCCATCCTCGCGCATGAGGTGAAGAACCCGCTCTCCGGCATTCGCGGCGCTGCGCAATTGCTGGAGACCAGCGTGGACGCCCAGGATCGCGAACTCACCGTGCTGATCCGCGACGAGGCCGACCGGATCCGCGCGCTGGTCGACCGGATGGAGATCTTCGGCGAGAAACCGATCGCCCGCACCGCCGTGAACATCCACCGGGTGCTCGAGCATGTGCGCAAGCTGGCGCAGTCGGGCTTCGCGCCGCATGTCCGCTTCCACGAGGTGTACGATCCGTCGCTGCCGCCGGTGTGGGGCAATCGCGATCAGCTCGTGCAGGTGATGCTGAACCTGGTGAAGAACGCTGCCGAGGCGGTCACCCAGGAAGGCCAGCCCAATCCCGAGATCACCTTGATGACCGGCTTCCAGCACGGCATGCGTCTTGCCGTTCCGGGCACCACGACGCGGCTGGACCTGCCGCTGCTGGTCACCGTGCGCGACAACGGCCCTGGCATTCCCGACGACATCCGGCCGCATCTGTTCGAGCCGTTCGTCACTTCGAAGGCCGCGGGCAGCGGGCTCGGCCTGGCACTGGTCGCCAAGATCGTCGGCGACCATGGCGGGCTGATCGAGGTGGACAGCCGGCCGGGACGTACCGAAGTCCGCCTGCACCTCCCGGTGCTGACCGACGAGGAGGCCGATCCCGGCACCTGAACGATGGCGAAGGACATACCATGACCCCACCCACCGTGCTGGTCGCCGACGACGACCGTTCCATCCGGACCGTCCTGACGCAGGCGCTGGGCCGCTCCGGCTACCAGGTGCGCAGCACCGGCAACGCCGCCACCCTGTGGCGGTGGGTCGAGGATGGCGAAGGCGACCTGGTCATCACCGACGTCGTGATGCCCGACGAGAACGGCCTCGACCTGATCCCGCGTATTCGCAAGATCCGCCCGGACCTGCGCGTGGTGGTGATGAGCGCGCAGTCCACGCTGATGACCGCGGTGAAGGCCGCCCAACGCGGCGCGTTCGAATATCTGCCCAAGCCGTTTGATTTGCAGGAACTGCTGTCGGTGGTCGGCCGTGCCCTGGCGGTTCCGACGGAGCCTGTGGTCAACGTGTCCGAGCCACGCGACGCGGACGAACGGCTGCCGCTGATCGGCCGCAGTCCGGCCATGCAGGAGATCTATCGGACCATCGCCCGGCTCACCACGACCGACCTGACGGTGATGATCAATGGCGAGTCGGGCACCGGCAAGGAACTGGTCGCGCGCGCCCTGCACGACTACGGCAAACGCCGGGCCGGTCCGTTCGTTGCCATCAACATGGCCGCCATCCCGCGCGAGCTGATCGAGAGCGAGCTGTTCGGCCACGAGCGCGGCGCCTTCACCGGTGCCACCACGCGCGCGCAAGGCCGCTTCGAGCAGGCGAATGGCGGCACGCTGTTCCTCGATGAGATCGGCGACATGCCACCCGAGGCGCAGACGCGGCTGCTGCGCGTGCTGCAGGAGGGGGAGTTCACGTCGGTCGGCGGGCGCCAGCCGATCAAGGCCAACGTGCGCATCATCGCCGCCACCCACCGCGACCTGCGCAACGCGATCCGCCAGGGCCTGTTCCGCGAGGACCTGTTCTACCGGCTCAATGTCGTGCCGATCCGTTTGCCCCCCTTACGCGAGCGGGTGGAGGACATTCCGCCGCTCGCCCGCCACTTTCTGGACCGCGCCCGCGACGACGGCCTGCCCAGCAAGGCGCTCGATCAGGGGGCCGTGGAACGGCTGAAGCGCTATGCCTGGCCGGGCAATGTGCGGGAGCTCGAGAACCTGATGCGCCGGCTCGCCGCGCTCTGTCCGCACGAGACGATCGGCGCGGAGCAGATCGAGGCGGAACTGGTCGAGACCACCGCGCCGCCGGTTGAGCATCCGGCTGCCGCCGGACCGGAGCCGCTGGTGCGCGCGGTGGAACGGCATATCCGCGAATTCCTCGCCAGCCATGAGGGAGGAGCGACCCCGACGGACATCTACGACCGGGTGATCGCCGAGGTGGAGCGACCGCTGATCCGCCTCACCCTTGCGGCGACCCGCGGCAACCAGATCAAGGCCGCGGCCATGCTCGGGCTCAACCGCAACACGCTGCGCAAGAAGATCCGCGACCTGGACATTCCTGTGATGCGGGGGCTCATGTGAACGTAGCGCCGCCATCCGGGTCGCTGCGACCCGAACACCAGGCCCAGCCGCCACCACCGCCCCCCGGATCAAGTCCGGGGGCGGGGGCAGGCTCCGAAATCGAGGCGGAGAGCCCAGCCCGTACGCTGCTGGCACGCATCGCCAACATCCTGCTCGGCAAGGCGCTGACCCTGATGCTGGCCGCGCTTGCGTTCGGTGTCGGCCTCGCCACGTTCGTCTTCCTTGCGCGGGGCTCGCCGTTCGGCTTGCAGCCGGGCGTCGGCGTCGGCCTCGTGCTCGCCAATCTTTCGGCGGTGCTGCTGCTGGGCGCGGTGCTCGCCGCGCGTCTGACCCGCGTCTGGGTCGAGCGCCGCCGCGGCTCCGCCGGCTCGCGCCTGCATGTCCGGCTGGTCCTACTATTTGGCGGCGTGGCGGTGGCGCCGACCATCGTGGTGGCCTGCTTCGCCGTCGCCTTCTTCCATTTCGGCATCCAGGCCTGGTTCAACGACCCGGTGCGCCAGGCGGTCAACGAGTCGCTCCAGGTGTCGCGCGGCTATCTGGAAGAGCACCGCAACAACATCCGTTCGGTCGCGCTGGAGATGGCGAACGACCTGACGCGCGCCGGCCAGTTCCTGTCCGCCGATCCCTCGGTGTTCGCCGAGGTGCTGGGCACCCAGACCACGCTGCGCGGCCTGACCGAGGCGGTGATCTACGATCCGCTGACCGGTCAGGTGCTCGCCGCGGCCGGATTGTTCGTCGGCATGGGCGTGGAGCCGCCGCCGGCGAGCGCGACGATGCAGGCACAGAGTGGCGATGTGGCCGTGCTGGCCGCGGGCGACGGCACCCGGGTGCAAGCCGTGGTCAAGCTCGAATCCACGCCGCCGCTGATGCTGATGATCGGACGGCCGGTCGATCCGCAGATTCTCGAACACATGGCGCGCACCGAGCAGGCGGTGGCCGAGTACCAGAGGCTCGACCAGAACCGGTCGTGGCTGCAGATCGCCTTCGCCTGGATCTTCGCCATCGTCGCCCTGCTGGTGCTGCTGGCCGCCGTGCTGATCGGCCTGGTGCTCGCCAATCAGATCGCGCGGCCGATCGGGCGCCTGATCCATGCGGCCGAACGCGTGCGCGGCGGCGATCTGACCGTGCGCGTGGCGGAGGCGAAGACCGGCGACGAGGTTGCCGGTCTGTCGCGTGCATTCAATCGCATGACGGGCCAGCTTGCCGCGCAGCGTGGCGAGCTGATGGACGCCTACAGCCAGATCGACGAGCGCCGGCGGTTCACCGAGACGGTGCTGTCGGGCGTCTCCGCCGGGGTGATCGGCCTGGACGCGTCCGGCCGGATCGAGCTGCCGAACCGTGCGGCGGACGAACTGCTCGGCATCGATCTGCTTTCGGCGATCGGCCGCGAGCTTGGCGAGGTGGTGCCGGAATTTTCCGAACTTCTGCACGAGGCCGCGGCATCGCCCGAACGGGCGCGCACCGCGGAAATCCAGATCGGACCGCCGACGCGCAGGCGCACGCTGCTGGTGCGGATCGGGGCCGATCTGTCCGGCGGTCGCACCGACGGGTTCGTGGTGACCTTCGACGACATCACCGAACTGCAATCCGCCCAGCGCAAGGCCGCCTGGGCCGACGTGGCGCGCCGCATCGCACACGAGATCAAGAACCCGCTGACCCCGATCCAGCTCGCCGCCGAACGGCTGAAGCGCCGCTTCGCGCGCGAAATCACCTCCGATCCGGAGACCTTCACCCAGTGTGCCGACACGATCGTTCGCCATGTCGGTGACATCGGCCGCATGGTTGACGAGTTCTCCGCCTTCGCGCGCATGCCGCAGCCGGTTATCAAGCCGGAGGATGTCGGCCGCATCGCGCGCGAAGCTCTGGTGTTGCAGAAGACCGCGCGGCCGCAGATTGCCTGGCATACCGAGATTCCGGAACAGGGGCCGATGGTGCCGTGCGATCGCCGCCTGCTGCGCCAGGCACTGACCAATCTGCTGCAGAATGCCGCCGACGCGGTGAGCATGCGGGAAGCCGAAGGCGGCCAGCACGGTGGAACAATCGGCCTCGCCGTGCAGTCCGGCGCGAATGATGTTCGCATCATCGTGACCGACGACGGTGTCGGATTGCCGCAGGAGGATCGCGCGCGGCTGACGGAACCCTATGTTACGCACAAGCCGAAGGGCACCGGGCTTGGCCTCGCCATCGTCAAGAAGATCATGGAAGACCATGGCGGGCGGCTGACGCTGGACGACAGGCCCGATGGCCCGGGAGCGGTGGCCGCGCTCGTTCTGCCTACGAAGGTGCCGGATGGCGTATGACATCCTGATCGTCGACGACGAACCCGATATCCGCCTGCTGGTCGACGGCATCCTGCGCGATGAAGGCTATGACACGCGCGGCGCCGGCGATTCGAACGCGGCAATCGCCGCGTTCCGGGTTCGCCGTCCGTCGCTGGTTATCCTGGACGTCTGGCTGCAGGGCTCGCGGCTCGATGGGCTGGGGCTGCTGCAGGCGTTCCACAGCGAGGAGCCGCACGTGCCGGTGGTGATGATCTCCGGCCACGGCACGATCGAAACCGCTGTCGCGGCGATCCAGCAGGGCGCCTACGACTTCATCGAGAAGCCGTTCAAGTCGGACCGGCTGCTGCTGGTGGTGCGCCGTGCGCTGGAAGCGGCCGCACTGGCGCGGGAGAATGCGGAACTCCGCCTGCGGGCCGGACCGGAGACCATCCTGACGGGTGACAGCCCGGCCATCAGTGGGCTGCGCGCAGGCGTCGATCGCGTGGCGCCGACCGGCTCGCGCGTGCTGATCAGCGGCCCCGCCGGCTCCGGCAAGGAGGTGGTGGCGCGCATGCTTCATGCCCGCTCCCGCCGCGCCGACGGGCCGTTCATCGTGCTCAACTGCGCCACGCTGAATCCGTCGCGCTTCGAGGAGGAACTGTTCGGCCTGGAGGCAGGCAGCGATCCAATCACCCATCCACGCCGCGCCGGCGTGCTCGAGCGCGCGCATGGCGGCACGCTGCTGCTGGACGAGGTCTCCGACATGCCGCTGGAAACCCAGGGCAAGATCGTCCGTGCCTTGCAGGATTCGACGTTCGAGCGGCTCGGCGGGTCGGCACGCGTGAAGGTGGACGTGCGCGTGCTGTCGACCACCAACAAGGACCTGCAGGCGGAGATCGGCGGCGGTCGGTTCCGCGAGGACCTGTATTACCGGCTGGCCGTGGTGCCGCTGAAGGTACCCGCATTGAAGGACCGGCGGGAGGACGTACCGCCGCTTGCGCAACACTTCATCGAGCGATCGGCCGAGAATGCCGGCATGCAGGCACGCGAGCTGTCGGCCGACACTCTGGCCGCGCTGCAGGTCTATGACTGGCCGGGCAATGTGCGGCAGTTGCGCAACCTGATGGACTGGCTGCTGATCATGGCGCCTGGCAGCGGCGCCGATCCGATCCGCGCCGACATGCTGCCGCCGGAGATCGGCGCCAACGCGCCCGCGTTGCTCAACATCGATCCGACCGCCGACATCATGGGCCTGCCGCTGCGCGAGGCGCGCGATCTGTTCGAGACGCAGTACCTGCAGGCGCAGTTGCTGCGCTTCGGCGGCAACATCAGCCGCACGGCGCAGTTCGTCGGCATGGAGCGCAGCGCGCTGCATCGCAAGCTGAAGCAGCTCGGGGTGAATTCGGACGAGAAGGTGGGGGGGTAGGTCAGCAGGAAGGAATATTCACCGCAGAGGCGCAGAGGGCGCGGAGCAGACAAGGGCGCGCTGCGCGCGAAGCGCCGATCCCGTTCTCTGCGCCCTCTGCGCCTCTGCGGTGATTCGTCTTATACCAACCGCCCGAATCAATGACCCTTGGTCAGCGCTCGCTTTTCCCGTCATGGCCGGGCTTGTCCCGGCCATTCGTCGTGGCACGGTGCCACCACTGATGGCCGGGACACGCCCGGCCATGACGGCGAGGGAGCGGCGACAAGAGTCAGCAGCAACGGCGGTTGG
>JBGPND010000035.1:0-33913 GCA_041487355.1 Acetobacteraceae bacterium
AACACCTGCGGGTCGCGCACGATCGCACGGCCCATCGCGACACGCTGGCGCTGGCCGCCGGAGAGCTGGCGCGGATAACGGTTGAGATATGGCGTCAGGCCGAGGATCTGCGCCGCGCGGGCCACCTGTTGTTCGATCAGCCCCTTCGGCACCTTCGCCAGGCTGAGCGAGAACGCCATGTTGTCGCGCACCGTCATGTGCGGATAGAGCGCATAGTTCTGGAACACCATGGCGATGTCGCGCTCCTTCGGCGCGACGTTGTTCACCACGCGCTCGCCGATGGCGATCTCGCCGGCAGTAATGTTCTCCAGCCCGGCGATCATGCGCAGCAGCGTCGATTTGCCGCAGCCAGATGGGCCGACGAGGATGACGAACTCGCCGTCTTCGATCTCGACGCTGACGCCGTGCAGCACCTCGGTCGAGCCGAAGATCTTGCGGACGTTCCGGATGGAAACGTTGGCCATGATGTTGTTGGACGTCCTCCAAATCGTCATGGCCGGCGAAGGCCGGCCATCCACGTCTTCCCTTCACGCACGAAAGTCGTGGATGGCCAGCCTGATCCCCGGGTCAAGCCCGGGGAGGCCATGACGGTTGTATCAGAACTTCGAGACCCGAGTCTCCTTGGCGGTGATGAACTCGAGCAGCGCCGGCTTGCCTTGCTGCGTCTGCTCGATGCCGCGCTGGATCGCCGCCTTGATCTGCGCGGGATCCGTCACGCGCTCGCCATAGCCGCCGAACGCGCGCGCCATCGCCGCGTAGTCGCCGGAGATGTCGGTGGAGCGGTATTTCTCAGTGGAGATCGGCATCACCTTGAGCTCGATCGCCATGGAGAAGTTGTTCATCAGGCAGGACAGGATGGGGATGCGCTCGCGCACCGCCGTCTCGAAGTCCATGCCGGTGAAGCCGATCGCCGCGTCGCCCCAGAAGTTGATGCAGAGTTTCTCTGGTTTCGCCAGCTTCGCGCCCATGGCAAGGCCCAACCCCATGCCGAGCTGCGTGGTCTTGCCCCAGCCGATATACGACATCGGTTCGGTGGAGACCCAGAACGGCGAGATCTGGTCGCGCGGGCTGCCGGCGTCGTGGGTGATGATGGTGTTCTTCGGATCGGTCCCGGCCATCAGCTCCCAGATCACGCGGTACGGGCTGATCGGCGCCTCGTTCGAGTTGAGCAGAGGCTTCCACTGCGCCATCCACTCTTCGCGGACCTGGGTGATCTCCTTCACCACCGCGCTCGGATCGCGGTTCGACTTGATGGTCTGCGACAGCTCGCCGATCAGCGCCTCGAGCGTCAGCGCCGCATCGCCCAACAGGCCGATCGAGGCCAGCACATCCTTGTTCAGATGGTCGGGATCGAGGGTGGCGTGGATGAACTTCTTGCCCTTGGGGAACTTGATGCCGAAGTTGGTCTCGGTGAACGAGCAGCCGATGCCGATGATCAGATCGGAATTGGCGACGAAGTGATGCACCGGCTTCGGCACTGCGTTGCCGCCCGAGCCGAGCGACAGCGGATGGTTCTCCGGGAACGAGCTCTTGCCGCCGAGGCTGGTGGTGACCGGCGCGCCGAGCAGTTCGGCGAATTTCCGAAGTTGCGGCCAGGCCTCCGACCAGTGCACGCCGGTGCCGGCGTAGATGACCGGCCGCTTCGCCGCCAGGATCGCCGCCGCGGCCTTGCGCACGTCGGCGGGATCGGGCGCCGAACGGACGCGGGTGACCGGCGTGTAGTCGAGCTCGCCGATATCCGCGCCCCACAGGTCGGTGGGGATTTCCACGATGCAGGGGCCGCCGCGGCCGTTGCGCAGACGCGAGAAGGCGCGGCGCATGATGTTGGACAGCTCGGCTGCGACGACGAGCGGTTCGGCCGACTTCGACACGCCGCGCATCTCGCGGACCGCGCTGTAGTTCGGGTCGATATGCGCGATGCGCTGCGGATAGCCCTGCGGGATCACCAGCACAGGGACTGATTCGCTGAAGGCCTGGGCGATGCCGCCATAGGCGTTCTCGGTGCCCGGGCCGTGCTGCATGCAGAAGGCGCCGATCTTCTTGCCCGACGTGACGCGGGAGATCGCGTCGGCCATGTGCAGGCCGATGCGCTCCTGGCGCACGATGACCGGGCGGATGTCGGCGGCGGCTGCATATTCCAGCAGATGGTTGACGGGGTAGCCGCAGAGGATCTCGATCCCCTCGCGTTTCATGATTTCGGCAACTGCTTCGCCAACCTTCATCTCACGAATTCCCTCTGCTGGGGTTGTGCTCCTTCGGCGCTCGGTCTGTGGACAGCCCGAGCGCCAAGTGAGAGGCAGGGTAGGACCCGCGTTGGCCGGTGGCAACGGGCCGCGCAGTTATCCAATGGGCGCGCGAGCAACCGAGGCGTCGACGCGGGCGACAAGCTCTGCTGGCAGCTTGCCTGCCTCGGCGGCCGCGACACACTCCGCCAGTTCCTGGCGGTTCTTCACGCCCAGCACCAACGTGTCGATGTCGAGCGACAGAGCGTAGCGGTGAGCGATCACCGCCGGATTGGCGCCAAGCTCGGCGCAGAGGCGGCGGAAGCCGGCAGCACGCGCATAGTCGCGGACCTCCGGGTGGTCTGCGGTCAGGGGCCGATCGATCGCGGCGGTCAGCGCGCCGGCCTGCACCGCGCGGATGCCCATCACGCCGACGCCGTTGGCGCGCGCCGCCGCCATCACCGCGCGGGGCTTCGCCGGCCCGTCGAAGAACTTCAGGCCACCGGGCGAGTCCAGCAGGTTGGCGATGCACTGCACCGCCGCCGGGACAGGGCGCTCGTTCAGCAGCCTGATGATGGTGTCGGGATGGCCGATGCCGGTCAGCCCCCAGGCGCCGATCAGGCCCTCGGCCACCAGCCGCTCGAAGATCGGCCGGATATGCGTAACGAAAACCGGATAGGGCGTCATGCGGCTGCCGCCGTCGCCCCATCCCGCCATGAAAGCCGCGTCCGGCACGACATTGGAGTGCAGAAGGAAGATGTCGAGGCGCGACAGGCGCAGGCGTCGCAGGCTGGCCTCGATCGACCGGCGCAGGATCGTCTCGATCTCCCCGGGTGGCGGGTTGCCGAGGTTGCACTTGCTGGTGACCTGGACGCCAGCGCGCAGCCGGCCGGCGAAGGCCTCGCCCACGACCTCCTCGGCTTTGCCGTCACCGTAGCGTGGCGCGAGGTCGAGCAGGTTGATCCCGGCGGCGACCGCCGCATGCACCGTGGCGACGCATTCGTCGAACGTGGTCGGGCCCCAGAGCATGCCGAGCCCGCCGCCGCCGAGGGTCAGCGTGGAAACCGGGGGAAGCCTGCCGAATGAATGCTGTTGCATGGACGCGACCTTGGGTGCGGGGTGGACCTTTGCGCGATCATGGCCCAAACGCGTTGACAGGGCGAACCCGCCCGCTATAACCCCCGCTCTCCGGCCGCAGGGTGTCCTGACGGCCCGCTATGGCGTGGGAATTCGTGTGATGTTCGCAGTGATCCGCACCGGCGGGAAACAATACCGGGTGACGCCGAACGCGGTGCTGAAGGTCGAGAAGCTGGAGGCTGAGCCCGGCGCGACCGTCACCTTCACCGACGTCCTCGCGGTGGGCAACGAGGGCGCCGTGACCCTTGGCGCGCCTGTCGTGGCGGGCGCCTCGGTCACCGCGACCGTCGTCGCACAGGACCGGCTGGACAAGATCATCATCTTCAAGAAGCGCCGCCGGCAGAACAGCCGCCGCAGGAATGGCCATCGCCAACACGTGACCGTGCTGCGGGTCGCTGGCATCGGGCTGGACGGCAGGGAGCTGACCGCTGCCGCCGAGGTCGAGCCGACCGGGCCAGCCGAGCCGATCGAGCCGGCCGCCCTGGACGTGGCGCAGCCGCTCGCGGTGGCCGCGGGCGAGAACCCCGAAAACCTTGCCCCGGGCTCCGACCCGGGGGTCGCGCCGCGGGAGTAGAACGAGATGGCACACAAGAAGGCGGGCGGCTCCTCGCGCAATGGCCGCGACACGGAAGGCCGGCGCCTCGGCATCAAGAAGTTCGGCGGCGAGGCGGTGATTGCCGGCAATATCATACTTCGCCAGCGCGGCACCAAGTGGAAGCCGGGCCACAACGTTGGACTCGGGCGGGATCACACAATCTTTGCCCTGGTGGACGGCAAGGTGGAGTTCAAGCGCCGGTCGGACGATCGGGTGCACGTGTCCGTGGCACCGCTGCCGGCTGCCGCCGAGTAAGGCGCCGGACCCTTTTGCGTTTCTGACGGGGGTCGGCGCCAGCCGGCCCCCGTTTTCGTTGGAAGGTAGCGATGAAGTTCCTCGACCAGGCCAAGATCCTTGTGCGCTCCGGCAACGGCGGCGACGGCGTGGTCGCGTTCCGCCGGGAGAAATTCATCGAGTTCGGCGGCCCCGATGGCGGCAATGGCGGCAAGGGCGGCGACATCGTCTTCGAGGCCGTGCCCAACCTGAACACGCTCATCGACTTCCGCTACACGCAGCATTTCCGCGCGAAGAAGGGTGGCAACGGCTCGGGCGCCGACCGCACCGGAGCCGGCGCGCCGGACGTGGTGATCAAGGTTCCGATCGGGACGCAGATCATGGCCGAGGACCGCGAGACATTGCTGGCCGACATGGATACGCCCGGCAAGCGGCTCGTGCTGCTGCGTGGCGGCGACGGCGGGTTCGGCAATGCGCACTACAAGTCCTCCACCAACCGGGCACCGCGCCGGGCCGACAAGGGCTGGCCTGGCGAGGAGCGCTGGGTGTGGCTGCGGCTGAAGCTGATCGCCGATGCCGGGCTGGTCGGGCTGCCGAATGCCGGCAAGTCGACCTTCCTCGCCGCGGTATCCGCGGCAAAGCCGAAGATCGCCGACTATCCGTTCACTACGCTGCATCCGCAGTTGGGTGTGGTGCGGTTGTCGGCCGCGGAGGAGTTCGTGCTGGCCGACATCCCCGGCCTGATCGAGGGGGCGCATGAAGGCGCCGGGCTCGGCGATCGGTTCCTCGGCCATGTCGAGCGCTGTGCGGTGCTGCTGCACCTGGTGGACGGCGCAGCGGGCGATGTGGTGCGCGCGTGGCGAACCGTGCGCGAGGAGCTGGCGGCCTATGGCGGCGGGCTGGCGGACAAGCCGGAGCTGATCGGGCTCAACAAGGTGGACGCGATGACGCCACGCGAGGCGGCGACGCGGAAGGCGGCGCTGGCCAAGGCGTCCGGCCGGCCGGTGATGCTGCTATCCGGTGTAACCGGCCAGGGAGCGCCGGAAGTGCTGCGCGCGCTGCAGTCGCTGATCAACGCGGCGAGGCAGGAGAAGGCGGCATAATGGCCAGAGGACGCCCGTTCCTTTCCCTCGTCATGGCCCGGCTTGACCCGGCCATCCGTACCAGCACGGGTGCCGCGACGGATGGCCGGGCCAAGCCCGGCCATGACGAGGGGCATCGGGGCACGGCGGGGACGCCATGACCCCCTCGCTCACACGCGCCCAGCGCCTCGTCGTGAAGATCGGCAGCGCCCTGGTGGTGGACCAGGACGAGGCCGCACCTCGGACGGCATGGCTGGATGGCGTTGCGGCGGACATCGCTTCGCTGCGCGCACGCGGCGTGGACGTGATCGTGGTGTCCTCCGGCGCCATCGCCCTGGCGCGGCGTTCGCTCGGACTGCAACAGCGGCGGCTTAGGCTGGAGGAGCAGCAGGCCGCGGCGGCGGTAGGCCAGATCAGGCTGGCACAGGCCTGGAGCGAGGCGCTGTCGGCAAAGGGCCTCACCGCGGCGCAGTTGCTGCTGACGCTCGACGACACCGAGGATCGCCGCCGCTACCTCAACGCACGTGCGACGCTCAACACGCTGCTTGGCCTCGGCTGCATACCGGTGATCAACGAGAACGACACGGTGGCGACCGCGGAGATCCGCTTCGGCGACAACGACCGTCTCGCGGCGCGGGTGGCGGAGATGACGCAGGCCGACCAGCTCGTGCTGCTGTCCGACATCGACGGGCTCTACACCGCCGATCCGCGGCGCGATCCCGCCGCCGCGCACATACCGCTGGTGCCTTCCATCACGCCGGAGATCGAGGCGATGGGTGGCGAGCCGCCGCCCGGTTATTCCTCCGGCGGAATGCGTACCAAGCTGGCGGCGGCGCGTATCGCCACGCAGGCGGGCTGTGCGATGGCGATTGCCTATGGCGATACCGACCACCCGCTCGCGGCATTGGAGAAGGGCGCGCGCTGCACCTGGTTCCTCGCCACACCGGAAGGTCGTTCGGCACGCAAGCGCTGGATCGCCGGCGCGCTGGCCCCGCTCGGCGCATTGGTGGTGGATGCAGGCGCGGCGCGCGCGCTGAAGGCGGGGCGTTCGCTGCTGCCTGCCGGCGTGCGCGGCGTCGAAGGCACGTTCGAGCGTGGCGATCCGGTGGTGGTGCGCGGTCCGGACGGGCAGGCGCTGGCACGCGGTCTGTCCGCGTATGCCAGCGCCGACGCGGAACGCATCGCCGGGCATCGGTCGGATGAGATCGAGGCCATATTGGGCTGGCGCGGACGCGACGAGATCATCCACCGCGACGACCTGGTCTTGCTCTGAGCCGCGTTGCGACGGCAGAGATGGGTATCGCTCCGCACAACCCATCCTACAGATTCCGGCGCAAGCGTAGGATGGGTTGAGCGGAGCGAAACCCATCAGGGCCCGGCAAGCTCGCGCGTCTTGCTCTGAGCCGCGTTGCAAAGGCAGACTGACATCAGAGGAACGTCAGAGATGCACATCGAGACGGAAGCCACCCAGCATCTGCAACGCGCCGCGGCGGCCGCGCGTGCCGCCTCGCATGTCCTGGCGCGCTTGCCGGATGCGGAGCGCAACGCCGCGCTGCGTGCGATGGCGGCGGCCTTGCGGTCGCACACGGCCGACATACTCGCCGCCAACGCCGCTGACCTGGCGGCCTACAGCGGGACCGCCGCATTCCGCGACCGGCTCACGCTCACCGATGCGCGGGTCGATGCCATGGCCAAGGGCCTGGAGGATATTTCGAAGCTGCCCGATCCGCTCGGCCGCACGCTCGCCGACTGGACGCGGCCGAATGGCTTGCGCATCCGGCGCATCGCCACACCGATCGGTGTGATCGGCATGATCTACGAAAGCCGGCCGAATGTCGGCGCCGATGCCGCGGGCATCTGCCTGAAGTCGGGCAATGCGGTGATCCTGCGCGGCGGGTCCGAAAGCCTGCATAGCGCTCGGGCGATCAATGCGGCACTGGTGACGGGGTTGCGCGCGGCGGGATTGCCCGAAGGCTGCGTGCAGATCGCTCCCAATGCCGACCGCGCCTATGTCGCCGCGATGCTGGCGGCGGCCGGACTGCTCGATCTGATCGTGCCGCGCGGGGGAAAATCCCTGGTCGAGCGGGTGCAGCGCGAGGCGCGCGTGCCGGTGCTGGCGCATGCCGAAGGGCTTTGCCACACCTATGTGCACGCATCCGCCGACCATGCGATGGCGCGTCGCATCGTGGCGAATGCCAAGATGCGGCGTACCGGCATATGCGGTGCCACGGAGACTCTGCTGATCGACCGCGCCATCGCTCCCGTTTTGCTGCCGGCAATCGTCGCCGATCTGCGCGCCCTCGGTTGCGACTTCCGTGCCGATGCGGCGGCGCGCGCCATCGTGCCTGACCTCGCCGCGGCGAGCGAAGCCGACTTCGACACCGAATGGCTTGACGCGATCCTGTCAGTCGCGGTGGTCGACGGCGTCGATGCGGCATTGGCACACATTGCCCGCCACGGCTCCGAGCATACCGACGCCATCGTCGCCGAGGACGCGGAAGCGGCGGAGCAGTTCCTGCGTGGCGTGGACAGCGCGGTCGCGCTGTGGAACGCCTCGACGCAGTTCTGCGATGGCGGCGAATTCGGCTTCGGCGCCGAGATCGGCATCGCCACCGGACGCATCCATGCGCGCGGTCCGGTGGGACCCGAGCAACTGACAACCTATCGCTACCTGGTCATCGGCACCGGGCAGGTGCGTCCCTGAACGCGCCGTTGTGGCATGAACCGATCCCCCGGTTCGGTGACCGAAGGCGCATGCGCATCGGCCTGCTCGGCGGTTCGTTCAATCCGGCACATGTGGGTCATCGCCATATTATCGACGTTGCGCGGCGACGGCTGCGGCTCGATCAGGTGTGGCTGCTGGTTTCGCCGGGCAATCCGTTGAAGCCGCAACGCGGGATGGCACCGTTCGGCCAGCGTCTGGCGTCCGCGCGCGCCATTGCGGACGGACGACGCGTCGTGGCAAGCGCGATCGAGGCAGTGTTCGGCACGCGCTACTCCATCGACACGCTGCGCCGCCTGTTGCGGCAATTTCCCCGCGCGCGCTTCGTCTGGCTGATGGGCGCTGATATCCTGGAGCAGTTGCCGCGCTGGCGCCGCTGGCTGGACATCGCGCGCGGTATTCCCTTCGCCGTCCTGCCGCGGCCAAGCTACAATCACCGCGCCTTGGCCGGCCATGCGGCACGCCGGCTCGGCCATGCAAGACGGCCGGCGCGATCGGCCCCGGTGTTGTCCGAATTTGCCGCGCCAGCCTGGGTTTTTCTGTGCGTCCCGCAGCACGCCGCTTCGGCCAGTGCGATCCGCGCCAGCAAAGGAGCAGAGCCATAGCCAAGCCGCCGAAACCGTTCTCGCCCGCGCGGCACCGCGCCGCCCCGCGCAAGAAGACCGCCAAGCCGACGCTGCCGGTGGCCGACAAGACGCCCGGCACGCCACGCAAGAAGACGATAGCGGCCGGTCCACGCTCCGCCGCACCGCGCCGGAGACGAAAGGCCGAGCTGTCCACGTTGGAGCGGTTGCAGTCGGTCATCGTCGGTAGCCTGGAGGACGACAAGGCGGAAAACGTCGTGACGCTCGACCTCGCCGGCAAGGCGTCGTTCTGCGACCGCATGGTGATCGCCACCGGCCTGGCCGACCGGCAGATCACCGCGATGGCGGAACATCTATCGGAGAAGCTGCATCAGGCGGGACTGAAGCGCGTGCAGGTGGAGGGCGCCGGCGGTGCAGACTGGGTGCTGATCGATGCCGGCGACATCGTCGTGCACCTGTTCAAGCCCGAGGCGCGGGCGATGTACGCGCTGGAGAAGATGTGGGGATCTGATCTGGACGAGGCGGTGTAGGCCTACGCGGGTTCAGCCAGTGCGATCAGCCGCGTTGCCGAGGCGAGCGCGGCTGCGACGGACAAATCCTGCATGCGTTCGCTCTGCGACAACGCCACGGCGGCCCGTGGTCCGACAGGCGAATATTCGTGCGCCGGTGTGGGGCCGAACAGGCCAAGCGTCGGTGCGCCGGCGGCGGCGGCGAGGTGCATCAGCCCGGAATCGTTGCCGACGAACAGAGCGCAGCGTGCGAGACATGCTGCCGCTTCCGACAGGCTAACCTTGCCGACCAGATCGATGGCTTCAGGCAGCGCGGCGAGGAGCGGGGCCGCCATCAAACGTTCCGCTTCGCCTGGGCCGGCGAAAACGGCGGGAACGGCGCCCGGCAGCGGCCCGGTCACCAGTGCTTTGAACAGCGCGGCGTAGCGTTCGGCTGGCCAGATTTTCGGTGCCCAGTTGGCGGTCGGGCCGAGGCCAATCACCGGCCGGCCCGCCGGCAGCAAGGCGGCGGCGCGCGCACGATCCTCCGGTGCGGTCCACATAACCGGCAGCGGTGGCGGATCGAGGCCCAGCACCGCGCCAAGCTGGGCGACCTTGTGGCCGGGCCGGCGTCGCATCACCGCGCGCCTGCGCGTCGACACCGTCCAGGCGAGCGCCGAGCCGCGGATATCCACCACGAGGTCCCACGTGGTGGTCGCGGCGCTGGCCCAGAGCGGCAACCAGTGCAGGCTGTAGGGGCGCTTGTCGAGCACGATGGTGCGCTCGCGGTTCGGCATGCGCGCGAACACGCCCTCCGCCACGGGGCCGCAGGCGACGGTGATGCGGGCCTCGGGGTGCGTGCGAACCAGATGGTCCAGCAGGCCGGTGGACAGCACCGCATCGCCGAGCCGGTTGGAGGTGACGAACAGGATGCGCATTGCGGGGACCGCATTAGCAGTCGGCGGGATGTTGCGCGAGCGGCTGGGTTGACGGCCCGCCGCATCGCGATGCGATCGCACCACGGTTCGCCTTCTAGGCTGCGTCACGTGCCTCCCGATCCCTGACCAGCCAGTACACCGCGCCCAACGCCGGGATGGCGGCCGCGAGGGCAAACAACTCTCCGGACTCGCCGTCGGCAAGATCGAGGATGATGAGTTTGCGGACGATTGCCAGCATGGCGATCAGGATGACGGCGCGAATCCAGCGCGATGCGGCTGTGTCACGCGACGATGCGGGCGGTCAGCCCCAGAACGGCGCCAAGCGATGGAACTTCTGCCATGCTCGGTCGATTCGTTTGCGTGTCCGTTCGCCATGCGCGCCGACGAAGCCCAGGATGAGCCCGGCGGCGAAGGCCTGGCCGCCGCCGCTGCCCGCCAGTTCGGCCAGCAGGCTCGCGGCCACCGCCGCATCGTTGAGTGCGCCGAGCTGGTTCTGCAATGTGCTCAGCCGGCGAATGAAGCGGCTGGCCGATTTGCCGGGATACAGCGGGGCAAATATTTCCGCGGCGTAGCGCAGCCGCTTGGCCCGCAGGCGTATCGCGTGCAGTGCGGCAGGCTCCAGTTCGGCGATGTCGTCATCGATCTGCAGCAGCCGCTTCAGCCGTCGGTTCAGCACCCGGGCAGCAAACTCATCGAGCGGCACATCAAGCGCGGCATGCTCTGTTTCGCCCAGCGTCCCCTGCCAATCGTGCCCGCCGGCGAGGCAGGCCAGCTCGATTCCGAGGCGACGAAATTCGGCTCCGGCCAGGAACGCGCGCAACTCGTCGTGGCAGGCGCTCTGGCGCTGCTCTGCCGTGGCCAGCAGGCGCTGCAATCGCTTCTCGGCGGCAAAGGTGCCGGCGACTGCGGCGCCGGTCTCGGTCACGAAGACATCCCAGTCGCGCGTGGGCGCCAGCTTCGTGGCGAGCGCCTTCAGTCCCGCATCCACCGCATCCACGGCGGGGCAGCTCACCGCGCGGCGGAACACTTTGATCGCCGAACGCAGCCGGCGCACCGCGACACGCATCTGGTGCACGGGTTCGGGGCCTTCCTGCCCCTCGGCGGCGGATGGGGCGAAGTGCAGGATCACGTCGGTCAGGTGGCCGACCACGTGGGCGAACGCCTCGGCCACCGAAAGCCCGGCGGGCAGTACGGGCACGCCCTCGTGCCGCGGTGGTGGCGCCACACCTGTGGCAATCGCGAGGGCTTCGGCGGCCAGGCTGGCGCGTGGCACGGCGAGGCGAAGCTGACCGGCGAGCGCCATTGCCAGGGATTGCACCGCTTGTGCCGCTCCCTCGATCCGCACCCGGCTGACGCGGTGCTCGCCGGCGACGGCACGCACGGCGCCGTTCAAGAGAGTCAGCGCGACGGGTCCTTGCGCATCGGCAAGCGCGAGGCTCAGCGAGCGGCCTTCAAACGCGGCCACCGGCACCAGCGGATCGGGCAGCGCATGGCCGAGCGTGGTCGGATCACGCCCAGCCGCCAGCACCGGCGCCGGGAGACCGGGCGGCCAGGTCTTCGTGTCGGGATGCAGCCGCTCCAGCCGCCATCCCGGGCGTTGTTCGGCGAGTGCCAGGCCTTGTTCGGCCAGGGCCCTGTCGGGGCTGTCGTGCCAGACGACCCGGATGGCCCTCGCGCGTGCCTTGCCGCTCTTCAGCGGTGCGAGAAGCGCAAGCCGAGGCAGGCGAGTGGCGTCGTCCGGATCGAGGCCAAGCTCCAGCTCCATGTGCTCAGCTCGCCGTCTCCGGCAACTCACCATCGCGCAGGTCGCGCGGAGTCAGAAAGCGCACAAGCTGGCCGCCGCCGGCATCCAGCTGCAACCACGGGCCGGCGATGGCGAACTCGGCAAGAGCCCCGGTCGGGAAACCAGCGGCAAGCCGACGTGCCGCCTCGTCTGAGGCGGACTGTGAGCGTACGCTGGCCAACATGACGGCCAGTTCGTGCATGCCCGGATTGTGGCCGATCAACAGCACACTGCGAACCGTCTCGCTCACGCCATGCAGGACCGCGAGCAGTTGCCGGGCACTCGCCAGGTAGAGCGTCTCCATGGGTTCCACCAGTGGCGTGTCGTCCCAGGGCTCCAGTGCCGCGAGTGTCTCCCGCGTGCGGCGCGCGGGCGAGACCAGCACGACATCAGGGGCCAGCCCGAGTTCGCGCATCGCGCCGCGCATTGCGGCAGCCGCTCGGCGTCCCCGCTTGTTGAGGGGACGATGGCGGTCCGGCAGCTTCGCGTCGTCCCTGGAAGACTTGGCGTGCCGCAGGAGCAGAAGCTGGTGCATGCTGCGTGAGGTCCGGCGCTGGCAGAGGCCGAGTCTGCCACGCTGCTGGGGACTTGTCCTCCCCGTCTCCAGGCTCAGTGTCGTATTCCTGTAACGGGTCGGGGCGTTTCGCTTGATGCGCCGTGGCACGGCGATCGGCACGCATGCGCTTCACCGCCGATGATGGCTCGGTGATCAGCTACGAGCGGCTGTGATCCGCGGCGCGCTGCCTAGCGACGACTGGGGCTGGCCTGGGCCGTTCGGGTCGCAACCGGGCAGGCCACGACCTCGATCGGTTGGGCCAGCGTCTTGCTTGCGGCGTAACTGGCGAGGTCGGCGCCCTTCTGCAGCGCCATCACCTCGGTGAAAATGCCGACATTCTGTTGACAGAACAGCGTGCCCTGCTTGATCCCGCTCTGCGACTGGGTGTTCGCCAGGCTGGTGATGTAGTCGTCGTGCTCCCGCAGCGCGCGGCCGCCGCCGAACGCACGGGCGAAGTAAGCGTGCAAGGCGCGCTCCTGCGTCATCAGGTCGCTGCGGAAGCGCTGCACGAACTCGTTGTAGCGGTCCTGCTGGGCGCAGGTGAGCGCGGTCACCATCAGTTTGCTCTTGAGTCCGGCGATGTCGAACGCCGACACGTCAGCGGGCTTTGCACATTGCTGCGCGCTGGCAATCTGGATGCACAGCAGGCCGGCGGCGAGCAGACCGGAAAACATGATGCGCATGCGAAAGCTCCAGTCCAGAGGTGGCGGGCGGCGAAACTTCACCTGGGACATGAGCTAAGCCCGGCAATATCCCGTCTTGCAACAGGAAATCGTGTGCGCATCCCCCGATTTGGCGGCCTTGTGGCTTGTTTGCCGCAGAGTGTGCGCGCCACCCTGGCAGGTGGCAAGCGCCGGCAGGCCGAGTCATCGCAACGCGCGGATGGCGAGCCGACCCGCCTGCGCCCAGTATAGCGGCATGAAAGACACTCACATGATCGATCGTCTGTCGCACGATCAGCTCTGGGACCAGGTCATCCGCCGGGAGCCCGGAGACTTCCTGTATGCCGTCACCACCATGGGCGTCTACTGCAAACCCGGCTGCCCGTCGCCGCGGCCGCTGCGCAGGAACGTGCGCTTCTTCCGCAATTGCGGCGAAGCGGAGGAAGCGGGCTTCCGGGCCTGCCGCCGCTGCGATCCGAAAGGCGCGCGCGCGCGGCTCGCCCAGGCCGTGGTGCAGGACGCCTGCGCCTGCATCGAGGCGGCGGAAAAAATTCCGTCACTTGATACCCTGGCGGCGCGGTCCGGCTACTCCCGCTTCCACTTCCTGCGCATGTTTCGTGACCATACCGGCCTGACGCCACGCAGCTACGCCGAGGGTGTGCGCGCGAAGCGGCTGCACGCGGCTCTTGCGGGCGGCGCCCGCGTGGCCGACGCCGTCGCCGGCGCGGGCTATGGCTCAGAGAGCCGCGTCTACGAGAAGACCGGCGAGCTGCTGGGCATGACACCGGGTGCGCTGCGACGCGGTGGCGAAGGGGAGGTGATCCGCACCGCCTTCGCCGACTGTCTGTTCGGTCGTCTGCTGGTTGGTGCCACCGACAAGGGCGTCTGCTTCATCGGATTCGCCGAACCGGACGAAGCGCTGCTCGGCGATCTGTGTCAGCGTTTCCCGCGCGCGAGGATCGTTGCCGATGATACGGCTCTGGCTAGTGCGGTTCGCGCGGTGCTGGATTTCCTGGAGGAACCGAAGCAGGCGCTCGACCTCCCGCTCGATCTGCGCGGCACCGCGTTCCAGCAGCGTGTCTGGCGCACGCTGTGCCGCATACCGCCTGGCGAGACACGGACCTATGGCGAACTGGCCGGCATGATCGGCGAGCCGCGTGCGGTGCGCGCCGTTGCCCGAAGCTGCGCGCAAAATCCGGTGTCACTGGCGGTGCCCTGCCATCGCGTCATCGGCAGCGACGGCAGCCTGACCGGCTATCGCTGGGGCGTTCCCCGCAAGCGCGCGCTCCTGGAGAAGGAACGCGCGGCTGCGACTGATTGAGGTTCGTCAGTAGCCGACGATCACACCGTCCGCGCCTTCGAGCGCTTCGTCTCCCGACGCAGAAACTAGGAAGCCTTGCTGGCGAGATCGTGGCGGCATGCCCATCTCACTGCATCGTGCGGTGGCACATGGCAGTTGACCGGCCGTGCGAGGTGGCCTAACTGCAATTGCGAATTCTTCGCATCTTGGAGTCCGGATGCTCGCCAGCCTGGTCATCGTCTTCCGTGAGGCTATCGAGGCCGGACTCATCGTCGGCATCGTCCTGGCGGCGACACGGGCCGTGCCGCGACGTGGGCGGTGGGTGAGCTGCGGCATTGCCGCCGGCACGCTGGGTGCCTGCCTGGTGGCGGCCTTTGCCGGGGAGCTCGGTGCGCTGTTCAACGGCTCGGGGCAGGAGCTGTTCAACGCAGCAATCCTGCTGGTCGCCGTCGGCATGCTGACCTGGCACAACGCCTGGATGGCTGGTCACGGCCGCGAGCTCGCCCGTGAGGTGCGCGCCGTGGGCACCGCGGTGGCGGAAGGCGATCGGCCGCTGACCGCGCTCGCCGTTGTCGTCGGCGTGGCCGTGCTGCGCGAAGGCTCCGAGGTGGTGCTGTTCCTCTATGGCATCCTTGCCACCGGTGGTGCCTCGGTCGGCGCCATGCTGGCTGGTGGCCTGCTTGGCATCGCGCTGGGCGCCGCTATGTCGGCGCTGATCTATCTCGGCCTGCTTGCGGTGCCGGCCCATCGCTTGTTTGCGGTCACCACCGGCCTGATTACACTGCTCGCCGCCGGACTGGCGGCCCAGGCCGTGTTCTTCCTGCAACAGGCCGACTATTTCCAGAGCCTCGCCACGCCGCTGTGGGACACGTCCTGGCTGCTCAGCGACGACAGCGTGACGGGCCGCCTGCTGCACACGCTGATCGGTTACACCGCGACGCCGGACGGCGCGCAGCTGCTCGCCTACGCAGGCGCGATCGCGCTGATGCTGGCAATGATGCGCCTGGCCCGCGGCAGGACCGCGACCTCCCACCTGCCGGCGCGTTCGTCTCCCTGACCGTCGCCGCCGTGCTATACGGCGGGCGAGGGAGGGGGGAGCCATGCCGAAAGCGCGCGCCGCCGTGTTGCGGCAGACTGGGATGCCGATGGCCATCGAGACCGTGGAGGTCGGCCCGGTCGCGCCAGGCGATGTGCTGGTGCGCATCCGCGCCGCCAGCCTGTGCCACACCGATCTCGAGGCGATCGAAGGCTCGCTCGCGGTGAAGCTGCCCGCCGTGCTGGGCCACGAGGCTGCGGGCGAGGTGGCTGAACTCGGTCCCGGCGTTTCCGACGTTGCCGTCGGCGACCGCGTGGTGCTGTCGTGGAACCCGCATTGCGGACGCTGCTTCTATTGCGAGAGCGCACAACCGATCCTGTGCGCGCAGTTCCTCGGCAACGGCCCCAAGGCATTCCATTTCGACGGTCGTCCGCGGCTGGCATGCGACGGCGTGCCGATGCACCAGCTCATGTATCTCGGCGGCTTCTCCGAGTACTGCGTCGTTCCAGCGCAGAGCGCGGTGCGCGTGGCGGCGGCGATGCCGTTCGACCGTGCCGCGCTGCTCGGCTGCGGGGTGATGACCGGCGTCGGCGCGGCGACGCGCATTGCCGAACTGCACTGGGGTGCGGTTGCCATGGTGATCGGCTGCGGCGCCGTCGGGCTGTCCGCGATCCAGGGCTGCCGGCTGGCCGGCGCGGGCGCGATCATCGCGGTGGATCGCAACCCGGCGCGCCGGCAACTCGCGCAGGCGCTGGGTGCCACGCATGCCAGCGGCGCCGAACCGGCGGAAGTTTTCGACGTTGCGCGTTCATTGACCGACGGGCGGGGCGCCGATGTGGTGATCGAGGCGGCGGGCCAGCCGGCCAGTTTTCGTCTCTCCGTCGAGGCGGTGCGTCCGGGCGGCCAGGTAGTCTGGCTCGGTAAGACCGGCGTCAACGAACGGGTAGAATTCCGCTGGGGCAGCCTGATGCAGGAGAAGCGGATCACCCGCAGCTCCTATGGCGGCGCGCGGCCGGCGCGGGATTTTCCGCTGCTGGCGCGCGCCTACCTGGACGGCGCGTTGAAGCTCGACGAGATGATCTCCGCGCGCATTCCGCTGGAGGCGATCAACGAAGGTTTCGCGGCGCTGAAGCGCGGCGAGACGGTGCGCAGCGTGATCCAGTTCGGGGCCACGGCATGAAGGTCTACGAAGGCGGCCGCAGCCTGGACGGCTCGGTGGTGACGGTGGACGGCGCGCCGCTCGACCCGCGCTTCGATATCCACCGGTTCAGCCGCACGGGATTCGAGTGGACCTACGAAGGCGATGGCCCGCGGCAGTTGGCACTTGCGCTGCTGGCCGACCATCTCGGGGATCCGCAACGGGCGCTGGCGCTGACCGAAAGCTTCATGCGCAGTGTCGTCGCCGAACTGGACAATGCCTGGCGGCTTACCAGCGCCGAGATCGAAGCGGCGTTGCGGGAGATGGAGCGCGGTCATACCTGATCCAGGGCGCAGTGTGGACATCGAGACACCACGGCTATGCCTGCGTCGACCGATGCTTGCCGATGTACCGACACTGTTCCGGTTTCTCGGCGATCCCCAGGCAATGCGCTTTACGCATGTTGACGCATCGTTGCGCGACTGTCGCCGGCGCATCGCGGTGCACGAATGGTTCCGCCGCCGCGATGGCTATGCCCCGTGGACCGTCGTCCGCAGGCTCGATGGCCGGATCATCGGCTGGGGTGGTCTGTACAACGACCCCTTCGACCCCCGCTGGGGTGTCGAGGTGGGCTACCACTTCGATCCGGCAGCCTGGGGTCGCGGTTATGCGTCGGAACTGGTCGCGGCCTGCATGGATATTGCCGACCGCGTCCTGCAACTGCCCGAGATCACCGCATTTGCCCACGCCAAGAACATCGGCTCCGGCCGCGTGCTGCAGAAGGCCGGATTCGAGCAGGTGCGCTTCGTCCCGGAAATGGATCGATTCCTCTATCGACGGTGCAGGCGGAACCCAACCTAGTCGAACGCCAGCCCCATCGTCTCCGCCACCAGCGCGGGACGCGACGATCCCTCCACCTCGATCTGACTGTCGAAGGTCAGCCGCACACCGCCTTCGATGTCCTCCACATTCTTGAGCGTCTGGTGCAGCCGCACGCGTGACCCCGCCGGCACCGGCGCGGTGAAGCGCACCTTGTTCGAGCCGTAGTTGATGCCACGCGACCGCTTGCGAATATGCAGGATGCCACGCGACAGCCGCGGCAGCAGCGACAGCGTCAGATAGCCGTGCGCAATCGTCTTGCCGCCCGGCATCTCGCGCTTCGCCCGTTCCACGTCCACGTGGATCCACTGATGATCGCCGGTCGCCTCGGCGAACTTGTCGATCATCGCCTGGTCCACCAGCACCCACTCGCTGGTGCCGACCTGCTTGCCGATATGGGCCTTCATGTCGGCTGGCTTTTCCACTTCGAGCATCGCGGTTTCCTCCATCCTGGTGCCGGCGATTATGCAGACCCCGGCAGGACTTGTCGCGGCCCGGATTTCCGTCCTATCACTGGCGGGACCGGAGGAATTCGCCAATGGACCCTCAACGGATGTCGCAGCGGCAGGCGGCGTTCCGCGCCGACTTCCGCACCCGCATCGCCAGTGCCTATTCGGGCTGGGCGCATGTCGCACTGATCTACGCGCTGGGTCTCGCCGCCATCTGGTACTGCGCCCGCCAGATCGCCCATCCGGCCTGGTACGAGTTCCTGGTGATCCCGCTCGCCTTCTGCATCTCCAACGCGTTCGAGTGGTGGATCCACCGCTACGTCATGCACCGCCCGGTCAAGGGCTTCATGGGCATCTACAAGCGCCACACGCTGGCGCACCATCAGTTCTTCACCCACATCGAGCCGACCTTCGACAACTCGCGCGACTTCCGCATCGTGTTCTTCCCGCCCTATGCGCTGGTCGCCTTCATGGCGCTGTCCATTCCGCCGGCGGCTTTGCTCGGTGTGCTGGGACTGCCGAATGCCGGCTGGCTGCTGCTGATCACCAATGTGGGGCTCTATCTGAACTACGAGCTGTTCCACTATTGCTGCCACGTGAAGGATGATCGGATCGTCCGCCACATTCCGCTGGTGAACTCGATCCGCCGCCACCACATCGCGCACCACAACACCGCGCTGATGATGGAGCGCAACTTCAATCTCACCTATCCGATCGCCGACTGGTTCTTCGGCACCTCCGATCTCGCCTGTGGCCTGCTGCGGCACGTGTTCAACGGCTACGACACGCGATTCGTCCGCCGCGACCTCAAGCGGGTGCGCAATACCACGGATGATCCGCGCGTCGGCCATGTGCAGGTGGCGGCGGAATGACGACGCGGATCAAGCAGGGCAAGGCAAGCCTGATCGGCGGCATTGCCGTGGGGGTTGCGGTGTTCGATCTGTGGACGGCGATCGCGCACGAGCTGGCGGCGGACAGCGCTGCGGCGATCGCCGTGGGCGTGTTGGTTGCCGCCGGGATTGCGATGTGGATCAGGGCCGCTGATCTGTAGGGTGTGAGGACAGTGGGAATTCCGTGGGAAGAAATGCTCGCCCGGCTACCCGAGGATCGTCAGGCACAGGTTCGGGCGCGGGGACAGGAACTCATCGCCGAGGAGATGAGCCTGCGCGATCTGCGCAAGGTGATGGGCAAGACCCAGTTGGCGCTGGCGAAGAAGCTGCACCTGAAACAACAGGCAATCTCGCGGGCAAAGCAGCGGACCGACATGCTGCTGTCGACGCTCGACCATTATCTGCGTGGGCTTGGTGGGCGGCTCCGGCTGATTGCCGAGTTTGAGGGACGGGCGCTGGTGACGCTGGCCGGCTTGTCAGCGATCGGCTGTGAACCGCCGCGCGCGGGAAGGCGCCGCGCTGCTGCGTCAACCGTCAAGGCGCGGGCGAAGCGGGCAAGCTGAAATGTCAACGGGCCCAGCCGCCTGGGATACCGAGGCACGGTAACCTATCACCAACAAGAGAATGTCCATGACCACCGAGGGCGAAACCTACGACTTCATCGTCACCGGCGCCGGCAGTGCTGGCTGCGTGGTCGCCGCGCGGCTGTCGGAGTCCGGCCGCCACCGCGTGCTACTGCTGGAAGCTGGGCCGCCTGACCGCAACCCCTGGATCCACATCCCGCTCGGCTTCGCCAAGACCTATGTGAACCCGGCGGTGAACTGGAAATTCGAAAGCGCGCCGCAGCCGCAGCTTGCCGGGAGGAGACTCTATCTGCCACGCGGCAAGACGCTGGGCGGTTCCAGCTCGATCAACGGCATGGTCTACATGCGCGGCAACCATGCCGACTACGACGAGTGGCGCCAGCGTGGCTGCGAGGGCTGGGACTGGGATTCCATCCTGCCGTTCTTCAAGAAGGCCGAGAACCAGACCCGCGGTGCCGACGAATTCCATGGCGTCGGTGGGCCGCTGCATGTCTCCGACCAGCCCGGCCGGTTCGAGTTGGCAGATGCGGTGCTGGAAGCCTGCGTGCAGGCCGGCATCCCGCGCAATCCGGACTTCAACGGCGCGCAGCAGGAAGGCTGCGGCTACTATCAGACCACCAGCAGCAACAAGCGGCGCTGGAGCACGGCAAAAGCCTACCTCGAACCGGCGCGGCGGCGCACCAACCTGATAGTGCGCACCGGCGCGCAGGCCACACGCGTGCTGATCGAGAACCACCGCGCGGTTGGTATCGAGTACCACACGGCGGAGGGCCGCCGTACCGCCCGTGCCCGGGGAGAAGTCATCGTCTCCGGTGGTGCCTACGGTTCCCCGCAGCTTCTGCTGCTGTCCGGGCTGGGACCGGCACAGCACCTGCAGGACATGGGCGTACAAGTGATCGGCGACATGCCGGCCGTCGGATCGAACCTCCACGACCACTTCAACTCCTATGTGAGCTGGCGGTGCAGCAAGGCAATCACGCTGAACGACCTTGAGCGCAGCCCTATGCGCAAGCTGGCGGCCGGCGTGCGCTATGCGCTGTTCCGTTCCGGCCCGATGGCGAGCAACGGCATCCACGCGGGGCTGTTCACCCGGACCGATCCGCGGCTGGAGCGCCCCGATCTGCAGATCAACGTGTTCGAATGGAGCACGCTCGAGCGGAACAAGAATGGTGTCGTGCCGCACCCGTTCCCGGGTTTCACCCTGAGCCCGGTGCATCTGCGTCCCGACGGCCGCGGCACCGTGCGTCTCGCCGGTCCCGACCCGCTGGCGCCGCCATCGGTGCTGTTCGACTTCCTGCGCACAGAATACGACATGCAGGCGGTGATCTTCGGCATCCGGCTGGCGCGGAAGATCGCCGACCAGCCGGCGCTGAAGCCATACATCGTGCACGAACTTGCCCCGGGGCCGTCGATAACGACCGACAAAGACCTCGCCGAGTATGTGCGCCAGAGCGGCGTGTCCAACCAGCACCCCACCAGTTCCTGCGCCATGGGACATGGCTCGAACACGGTGGTCGACCCGCGGCTGCGCGTTCACGGGATCGACGGGCTGCGCGTGGCGGACGCCTCGATCATGCCCGTGGCGGTCGGCGGCAACACCAACGCGCCGACCATCATGATCGGCGAGAAGGCCGCCGCCATGATCCTGGAAGACGCAACCTCGATCCCCGCCCGCGCGGCAGCCTGAAACGCAACGAACCCAGAGGAAGACATGCAACCTGGTGGTGACACCTACGATTTCATCGTCACCGGCGCCGGATCGGCTGGCTGCGTGCTGGCGGCGCGGCTCTCCGAGTCAGGGCGCCACCGCGTGCTGCTGCTGGAAGCCGGCGGCAAGGACAGCAATCCGTGGATCCACATCCCGCTCGGCTACGCCAGGACGTTCTGCAACCCCAGCGTCAACTGGATGTTCGACAGCGAGCCGGAAGCCAACCTGAACAACCGCGTAATGTACCAGCCGCGAGGCAAGGTGCTGGGCGGCACCAGCTCGATCAACGGCATGATCTACATGCGCGGCAACCACGCCGACTACGACGAATGGCGGCAGCGCGGCTGCGAAGGCTGGGACTGGGACTCCGTCCTGCCGTATTTCCGCAAGGCCGAGGACAACGAACGCGGCGCCGGCGAATTCCACGGCGCCGGCGGCCCGCTGCGCGTCTCCAACCAGCCCTATGAATGGGAGATCGGCAAGCTGCTGCTCGAGGCCTGCATCCAGGCCGGCATCAAGCCCAATCCGGACTTCAACGGCGCACAGCAGGAAGGCTGCGGCTACTACCAGACGACGACGAAGGACCGCCGCCGCTGGAGCACCGCCGCCGCCTATCTGCGCCCGGCGCGCAAGCGGCAGAACCTCATCGTGCGGACCCACGCGCATGCCACGCGCGTGCTGATCGAGAACGGCCGCGCCGTCGGCGTCGAATACCGCACGCCGCAGGGGCTGCGCACCGCACGCGCCACCGGCGAGGTGATCGTCTCCGGCGGCGCCTACGGCTCGCCGCAGCTCCTGTTGCTGTCAGGCATCGGCCCGGCGCAGCATCTGCAGGACATGGGCATCGCGGTGGTCCACGATCTGCCCGGCGTCGGCTCGAACCTGCACGACCACTTCAACACCTATTGCACCTGGCGCATCTCGCGATCGATCTCGCTGAACGAGCTGCACCACAGCATCCCGCGCCAGATCGTCGCTGGCCTGCAATACGTGCTGTACCGTGGCGGCCCGATGTCGGGCAACGGGCTCTATGTCGGCGCCCTGGTGCGCAGCGACGAACGGCTGGAACGGCCCGACCTGCAATTGAACATCGCCGCCTGGAGCACGATCGACCGCACGCGCGCCGGCATCATCGCCCACCCGTTCCCGGGCTTCGCGATCAGCCCGGTGCATCTGCGCCCGGAAGGCCGCGGCACGGTGCGGCTGAAAAGCCCCGACCCGCTGGCGCCGCCGGAAATCCGTTTCAACTTCCTGCGCAGCGACTACGACATGCAGGCGGTCATCAAGGGCATGCGCATCGCCCGGCAGATCGCCCGGCAGCACGCGCTGCAAAACCTGGTGGTGGAGGAGACGCTGCCCGGTCCGTCGGTGATGACAGACGAACAACTGGCCGACGACGTACGCAAGCGCGGTGTCTCCAATCTGCATCCGGTGGGCAGTTGCGGCATGGGCCACGGGCCCAATGCGGTGGTGGATCCGCGGCTGCGCGCGCACGGGATCGGCGGCCTGCGCGTGGTCGATGCCTCGATCATGCCGTCGATCATTGCCGGCAACACCAACGCGCCAACCATTATGATCGCCGAGAAAGCGTCCGACATGATCCTGGAAGATGCACGGGCGGGGTCCGTCAGGCACGCGGCGTAAGCATTGACCCGACGGACCCCGCAACGCATATCCTGCCACGCTCCAAGCGGAGGCGTCGGCATGTCCTCGTCTGATCGGGTCACCACCAGTGCTGCCGATCTGGTGCGGCAATTCGCGCACTACAGCGACGTCGCGCTGTCCCGCCCGGTTGTGGTCACCTGGGGTGGCAAACGCCGTAACGTGTTGATCTCGATCGACGAGTACGAGCGGTTGAGGCAACGCGATCAGCAGGCGTTTTTCGCCGCTGATACACCCGAGGAATTCCTGACGGACCTCGCCCGGCTGGCCGAGCCTGGTCAGTGAGTTTGCCGCCGCCCCAGAGCGGCGATGTCATCCGCTATGCCTATCTCTGGGCCGATGAGAGTGCCCGCGGGCGCGACGAAGGTCAGAAGGATGGACCAGCAATAGTTCTTGCGCTGTCAGTTGTTATGGAACCGTCGCGCGGAGGCGATGACTTGCTGTCGTCATGCCAGCGAGTGAGCTTGCGACTAAATCGGCCAGTCGACCCAAATTGTCATTGCGAGGAGCGAAGCGACGCGGCAATCCCGCGGGTGGTGCGCTATTGGCTCGGGATTGCTTCGCTCCGCTCGCAATGACAGGGGAGGCGGCGCTCGATTGCTTCACGTATGACGGCAGCATCATCCCGCTACCGCCTACCGCACCGTGGCGACACGCAGCACGTTGGTGGTGCCGGAATGGCCGAACGGTATGCCCGCGGCCACCACGATCTCGTCGCCTTGCTGGGCAAAACCCTCGGTCTGCGCCACACGCGTCGCCCGCGTGATCGCCTCCGCCATGGAATGCGCGTCGGCCGACACCACAGCGTGCACCCCCCACACGACGGCCATCCGCCGCGCGGTATCCAGATGCGGGGTCAGGCCGATGATCGGCGCCTCCGGCCGCTCGCGCGCCACGCGCAGTGCGGTGGCGCCGGAGGCGGTGAACGCCACCACCGCCTGAGCGCCGATGGTGTGGCACACCTGCCGTGCCGCCGCGGCGATGGCATCGGCGGTCGCATGCTCTGGCTCCGCCCGGCTCGCCTCGATCATCGCGCGCCAGCCTGGATCCTGCTCCACCCGTGCGACGATCCGGTCCATGATGTTCACCGCCTCATAGGGATACTGACCGGCGGCGGTCTCCGCCGACAGCATCACGGCATCCGCGCCGTCGAACACCGCCGTGGCGACATCAGACGCCTCGGCGCGCGTGGGGGCCGGGGCGTTGATCATGCTCTCCAGCATCTGTGTCGCCACCACCACGGGTTTACCCAACTGGCGGGCGATGCGCACGATGCGCTTCTGTGCCAGCGGCACCTCCTCGGGCGGCAACTCCACGCCGAGGTCCCCGCGCGCAACCATGACCGCGTCGGTGAGCTGCATGATGGCGTCGAGGTTCTCCAGCGCCTGCGGCTTCTCGAGTTTCACCATGACCCAGGCGCGGCCGCCGATCAGCTCCTTCGCCTCCGCCACGTCTTCTGGCCGCTGCACGAAGGACAGGCCGATGTAGTTGGCGCCATGCTCCAGCGCGAACGCCATGTCGTCGCGGTCCTTTGCGGTCAACGCCGGGATCGGCAGCACGATATCCGGCACGTTGACGCCCTTGTGGTCCGACAGCGGTCCGCCCACCACCACCTCGGTCTCCAGCGCATCGCCACGTTTGCGTACAACGCGCAGCCGCAGCTTGCCGTCATCCAGCAGCAGCGTGCAGCCGATCGAGGCCGCTTCGATGATTTCCGGATGCGGCAGGTTGACGCGTGAGGCATTGCCCGGCGTCGGATTGAGGTCGAGCTGGAATTGCTGGCCGGTCTGCAGATGCACCCGCCCGCCGGAGAAGCGTCCCACACGCAATTTGGGTCCCTGCACGTCGGCGAGGATGCCGATCGGCCGTTCGAACCGTTCCTCGAGCTGGCGGATCATGGCGAAGCGAGCGGCGTGCTCGTCGTGCGTGCCATGGCTGAAATTGAGCCGGAACACGTCGGCACCGGCTTGGAACAGTCGTGTGAGTATCTCGGGCGAGGAGCTGGCGGGGCCGAGGGTCGCGATGATCTTCGTGCGCCGGCGGCGACGCAGCTTCGGTCGTGTGGCCATCTTGTTTCCTTCAGGCGATCAGGATGGCACGAACATCATTCACGTTCGTCAGCGTCGGCCCCGTGCGGATCGCATCGCCGATCGCGTCGAACAGGCTGTGGCTGTCATGTCCGGCGAGCATCGCGCGCGGGTCGAGCCCCTTGGTGCGTGCACGAGCCAGCGTGCCCGGTGCCACGATGGCGCCGGCGATGTCATCCATGCCGTCCAGGCCGTCGGTGTCTCCGGCGATCGCCCAGATGTGCGCGGCGCCGCCGAGTGCCACGGCGAGGCCCAGCAGGAATTCTGTATTGCGGCCGCCATGCCCTGCGGGTCCCTTGCCAAGCGTGACTGTGGTCTCGCCGCCGGACAGCACCACGGAAGGCGACGGCAGCGGCTGGCCATGAGCGCGGATGCTGCGTGCGATGCCGGCCATCACGATGCCCATCTCGCGCGACTCGCCTTCCAGCGCATCGCCCAGGACGAGCGGCGCCAGGCCGAGGCCGCGTGCCGTCTCGGCCATCCGGTTCAGCGCCATCATCGGCGTGGCGATCAGACGAAATTCAGCGTTGGGCAGTTCGCCTGGATTTGGCGTCTCGTCTGCCGTCTGAGCAAGACGTGCCGCGACCGCCGCGGAGGGCTCGATCCCGTAGCGTGCGATGATCGCGCGTGCATCGGCGAAGGTGGTGGGGTCCGGCACCGTGGGGCCTGAGGCGATCACCGCCGGATCGTCACCCGGCACGTCGCTGATCGCCAGCGTCACGACCCGCGCGGGGCGGGCGGCGGCTGCCAGCCTGCCGCCCTTGATCGCCGAGAGGTGTTTGCGCACGCAGTTCATCTCGGAAATCGTCGCGCCCGAGGCGAGCAACGCCCGGTTGATGGCCTGCTTGTCGGCCAGCGTCAGCCCCGCGGCGGGCGCGGCGCACAAAGCCGAACCGCCACCCGAGATGAGCGCCAGCACGAGATCATCCGGGCTGAGGCCTCGCACGCGTTGCAGCAGCCGGTGCGCGCCGCGTTCGCTGTTGGCGTCGGGCACCGGGTGCGCGGCCTCGATCACCTCGATCCGCCTGGTCGGCACGCTGTGGCCATAGCGGGTGACGACAGTGCCCTCCAGCGCGACATCGGGCCAAGCGTCCTCCAGGGCGGCGGCCATCGCCGCCGCCGACTTGCCGCAACCGACGACGACGCAGCGTCCCGCTGGCTTGGGCGGCAGATGCGCCGCCAGGACCTTGCGCGGATCGGCCGCCGCCACTGCCGCGTCGAACAGCGTCCTGAGCGCCGAACGAGCGCGTGCATCGTCCCAGACCATCGGCCTCGCTTTCCCTCTGTCCGCTCGCGCCTGAGTATGGCGAACCGGCTCCGGACGCGCCATCTTGGGGGACGCAGAGCAGCTCCGCCCCGCGGGTCAACAGCCCGAGGGCAGATCAAAGGAGGTTTGTCATGGCCGCACCAGAGATCGACGAAACGACCCGCACCGCGCTGGAGGCCGCAGCGTTCCGCCGCCTCGTGCAGCATCTGCGGGAGCGGACCGACGTGCAGAACATCGATATGATGAATCTAGCCGGGTTCTGCCGGAATTGCCTGAGCCGCTGGTATCGCGAGGGGGCGGAAGCCAAGGGTATCGGCCTGGCCGATCCGGATGCGCGTGAGATCGTCTATGGCATGCCGTACAAGGAGTGGCAGGCGAAGTATCAGAAGGACGCGAGCCCGGAGCAGAAGGCCGCGTTCACCAAGGCCAATCCGGGTCATTGACCGCGCCGGGGGCGACCGCTATCCCCGCCGGCCTTGCCGGATCGGAGGGGAACGATGGCGTTGCGCGCGGTGGAGAAGCCTGACACCAAGGCCGGCGGCATCGCCGCCGACCGATTGCGCAGCTTGGTCGAGCGCATCGAACGCTTGGAAGAAGAACGCAAGGCGCTCGGCAGCGACATCCGCGACATCTATGCGGAGGCGAAGTCGGCCGGTTTCGACGTGAAGGTGCTGCGCCAACTCATTCGTCTGCGCAAGCAGGAGCCGGCCGATGTGGAGGAGCAGGAGACGCTGCTCGATGTGTACCGGCGCGCGCTTGGGATGTAAGTGGTGTTGAAGCGGAACGGCGCGTCTGCTATGTAACCCGGGCACCCGGCGAGCTCGCCAAAAGACGGACCCGCCGGGGCCGGTTGGATAGGCTAACGGCGGATGAAGAAGATCAGCTTCATCCGCCACCTACCCCACCGGACGCGCAGCGCAATGCAAAGCATTGTACCCGTCTCCAGTGGCGGCTCTATGCCGCACAAGTGGCATAGGGCCGTTTGGTGAAGGCCGAGTTAGCCGTGCAACTTCGCCAGCACCTCGGCGTTCGCGCGGATCACCAGCATCCGTCGGATCTTGTGCGTCGGCGTCAGCAGACCGTTCTCCACCGTGAACGGCTCCACCACCGCATGCTTTCGTATTCGCTCGGTCACCGACAGCCGCATATTCACCCGGCTGACGGCCAACGCCGCGGCCACGTCGTCATAACCATCCGCCGGAACCACCAAAGCGGTCAGTGACGAACGGCCGTCACCCGCCACCACCGCCTGGGAAATCTCCGGCTCGGCCATCAGCATGCCTTCGACCTTGGCCGGCGACACGTTCTCGCCGCCCGACAGCACGATCATGTCCTTCTTGCGATCGGTGATGCGAAGATAGCCGTCGTCATCCAGTGCGCCGATGTCGCCGGTGTGCAGCCAGCCATCCTGGATGGCCGCCGCCGTCGCCTCGGGCAGGCCCCAGTAGCCATCCATCACGAGATCACCGCGCACCAGGATTTCGTCATCCTCGGCGAGGCGCAGGTCCACGCCCTGCAGCACGCGGCCAACCGTGTCGATGCGGATCGCATCCGGCGGGTTCGCGCTGATCACCGGGCCGGCTTCGGTCTGGCCGTAGCCCTGCATAATCATCAGCCCCAGCGCCAGGAAGAACCGGCCGACCTCGGGCTCCAGCCGCGCGCCGCCCGACATCGCCGCCTTCAGGCGCCCGCCGAAGCGGGCCCGCACCTTGGCGCGCACCAGCCGGTCGAGCAGCGGATCGAGCAGACGTTCGGTGAGGGGCAGACTTCGCCGTTCGACCCGCCTCAGGCCGATATCCAGGGCACGACGAAACAACGCCTGCTGCCAGCCCGGTTGGCGGGCCACCTGCACCAGGACGCGGCTGCGGATCACCTCCAGCACGCGCGGCACCGCGGTGAGGATCGTTGGCCGCACCGTCAGCATATCGGCCGCCAGATGCTCTACGCCGCGGGCATAGACTATCTCGGTGCCGACGCTGGGCAGGAAGAACATGCCGACCGTGTGCTCGTAGCTGTGCGAGGTCGGCAGATAGGACAGATACACCTCGTCCCGCAGCCTGAGCGGCCGCAGCAGCTCGAATGCACCGCGGCAGTTCGACAGGATCGAGCGGTGCGGCAGCATCACCCCCTTGGGCGCTCCGCCGGTGCCGGAGGTGTAGATCAGGCAGGCCAGCGCGGTCCCGGGGATGGACGCCGCTTCCAGGGCGATATCGTCGGCCGGCATCCCGTCGGCCACCAGGTCGGCCCAGTGCATCAGCCGAGGCGAGCCGCCGCTGCCCCCCGGGTCCACCGCCCGGGGGCATGCCCCCGGCGGGCCATCCAGCACCACCAGCAGATCGAGCCCGCCCGCAAGCCTGCCGGCCTCGCGCAGCGCGCCCGCGAGGGCTGGGGAGGCGACGATGGCTGCCCGTGCGCCGGAATCTCGCAGGATATGGGCGTGGTCCGCCACGGTGTTCGTCGTGTAGGTCGGCACCGGAACGGCGCGCAGCGCCATCAGCGCCGTCTCGGCGATCGGGTATTCCGGCCGGTTCTCCGAGACGATCACTACGCGGTCGCCGGCCGCCACACCCGCCGCACGCAGATGCCTGGCACAGGATGCCGCCATCCGGCCGAACTCGCCCCAGGCGATGGACTGCCACGCGCCGTCACGGAACGAGCGCAGCAGGGGCTTGTCCGGCCAGGTGCGGGCGAGCGCGAACATCATTGCCGGCAGATTTGGCCAGGTCGGATAGATCTCCACGTCACCTCCCGCTGCCCGGGGCGTCCTGCACCGGACGCAACCCTTTGACCTCCGCCCCTACTACCTTACATGGATGAACACCGCAGCCTCGCGAGGATGCCAATGATGCGCCATACCGCCCCGGCCGACGCCGCATCCAGCCAGCAGGCTGTGGACGGATTGCCGACCTGGGACCTGACCGATCTCTACCCGGCTCCCGACAGCCCCGCGGTCGAAGCGGATTTTGCCAAGGCCGAACAGGCGGCCCGCGCGTTCGCCGCCGAGCATCAGGGCAAGCTGGCAGCCGTGTCAGGTGACGTGCTCGCCGCCGCGATCGACGAATACGAGCGCATCGAGGAGGTGCTGGGTCGGCTGATGTCCTATGCCCAGTTGCTGTTCGCGGGCGATTCCACCAACGCGGAAATTGGCCGCTTCTACCAGACCGCGAGCGAGCGGGTGACCACGATCAGCAGCAATCTGCTGTTCTTCACCCTGGAGCTTAACCGGCTGGACGAGGCGGCGCTGGAGCAGAAGCTTGGTCCCCAGGCTGGACCCGGGGATCCGGTGTTGGCGAGGTGGCGGCCCTGGCTGCGCGATCTGCGCGTGTTCCGGCCACATCAGCTCTCCGACGAACTGGAGAAGCTGCTGCACGAGAAGGAGGTCACCGGCCGCAGCGCGTGGAGCCGGCTGTTCGACGAAACGGTGGCCGCGATGCGGGTTCCGCTCGGCGGCGAGGAGCTCACCGTCAGCGCCGCGCTGAACAAGCTGTCCGATCGCGACCGGTCGGTGCGCGAGGCCGCCGGCCGTGCGATCGGCGAGGCATTCGGCCGCAATGTCCGCCTGTTCTCGCTGGTCACCAACACGCTGGCGAAGGACAAGGAGATCATCGACACGTGGCGGCACTATCCGCGCCCCGGCAGCTACCGCAACCGCGCCAACATGGTGGAAGACGAGGTCGTCGATGCGCTGGTGTCGGCGGTGCGGGCGGATTTCCCGCGGCTTGCGCATCGCTACTACCTGATGAAGGCGAAGTGGCTCGGCCTGCCGAGGCTGCAGCACTGGGACCGCAACGCGCCGCTGCCGGATGACGATGATCGTTCGATCGCCTGGAACGAGGCGCGCGAGCGGGTGCTGACGGCGTATGGCGCGTTCAGTCCGGAACTTGCGGCGGTCGGCAGGCGCTTCTTCGACGGGCCCTGGATCGACGCAACGTTGAAGCCCGGCAAGGCGGGTGGCGCGTTCGCGCACCCCACTGTACCGTCCGCGCATCCCTACCTGCTGCTGAACTACCACGGCCGCACGCGTGACGTGATGACCCTGGCGCATGAGCTCGGCCATGGCGTGCACCAGGTCCTGGCGGCCGAGCAGGGCTATCTGATGGCGGGCACGCCGCTGACGCTGGCCGAGACCGCCAGCGTGTTCGGCGAGATGCTGACGTTCCGTGCCTTGCTGGACGCCGCCGATCCCAAGCGCCGGCGCATCATGCTGGCGGCGAAGGTCGAGGACATGCTGAACACGGTGGTTCGGCAGATCGCGTTCTATCATTTCGAGACGCTGCTGCACGACGAGCGCCGCTCGGGCGAGCTGGTGCCCGATCGTATCGGCGAGCTGTGGCTGCAGGTGCAGAAGGAGAGCCTCGGGCCCGCGTTCGAGTTCACCCCGGAGTACGGTGTGTTCTGGGCCTATGTGCCGCACTTCATCCACACGCCGTTCTATGTCTACGCGTATGCATTCGGCGACTGTCTGGTGAATGCGCTGTATTCGGTGTTCCAGTCGGGTCATCCCGGCTTCCAGGCGAAGTATCTGGACATGCTGCGGGCCGGCGGCACGAAGCGTCACAAGGAACTGCTGGCGCCGTTCGGTCTGGATGCGTCCGATCCGGCGTTCTGGAAGAGGGGACTGGATGTCATCGCCGGATTCATCGACGAGCTCGAGGCCGCGGGGTGATGACAGAAAGTCCTTTCCCTCCCCTTGCGGGCTTGGGCCGCGAAGCGGACCAAGGCCGGGGGGAGGGGGCGGGGCGGTCGCTTCTCAACCACGCCCGAAGCATGCGTCGCGCAGCGACCCCTGCTGAACGCAGACTCTGGCAAGCTCTTCGCAAGTACCAGCTTGGCGGGTTGAAGGTCCGCCGGCAGGTACCCCTTGGTCCGTTCATCGCCGATTTCTATTGTCAGGCCGCGCGCTTAGTTGTTGAAGTCGATGGTATCTCGCATATTGACTCGCCATCCGACGCAACGCGTGATGCATGGATGAATGAACACGGTATTTGCGTCTTCCGTATTTCTAATCTTGATATGCTGAGCAACATGGAAGGTGTCTTGATCGCTATCCAGCAGGCTGCACACGCGACCCCTCCCCCCAACCCCCCTCCCGCAAGGGGAGCGGGAGTCTTGATTTGATTTTGCAACATGTCTGATCGCGGCAATCTGTTCGGCGAATTGCGGCGCATGGTGCGGACCTCGGGCGCGGTGGGGGGGATTGCCGCGCGCGTTGCCGGGGAACGCATGTTCGGCATCAAGACCGACCGCGCCAGCCATGCCGAGGACCTTCGTGCCATTCTCGGCGGACTGAAGGGGCCGCTGATGAAGGTGGCGCAGTTCCTTTCCACCGTGCCCGACGCATTGCCGGCGGAATACGCCGCGGAACTCGCGCAACTGCAGGCGAACGCGCCGGCGATGGGCTGGAACTTCGTCCGCCGCCGCATGGTGAGCGAACTCGGCCCCGACTGGCAGGCCAGGTTCGCCACCTTCAGCCACGACGCGGCGGCGGCGGCAAGCCTCGGCCAGGTGCATCGCGCGCGCCTGCCCGATGGCACCGATGTCGCGTGCAAGCTGCAGTATCCCGACATGCCGAGCACCGTGGAGGCCGACCTTCGCCAGTTGCGCCTGGCCATGGCGATCTATCACCGCATGGACAACGCCATCCAGCACGAGGAGATCTACAAGGAACTGACCGAGCGCCTGCGCGAGGAACTCGACTACGAACGCGAAGCCGCGCAGATGCGGCTGTATCGCCTGATGCTCGCGAACGATCCGACGGTGCATGTGCCGGTGCCGATCGACGGCTACTGCACGCGACGGCTGCTGACGATGACCTGGCTCGACGGCAGGCCGCTGATGCAGCGTCTGGCGGAGGATCCGCCGCAGGAGGAACGCAACCGCATCGCCGAGGCGCTGTTCCGCGCATGGTATGTGCCGTTCTATCGCTATGGTGTGATCCATGGCGATCCGCATCTCGGCAATTATCAGGTGCGGCCGGATGCGACGGTGAACCTGCTCGATTTTGGCGCCATCCGCGTGTTCGGCGCGAAGTTCGTGCGTGGCGTGATCGACCTCTATGAGGCGGTGCGCGACAATGACGATGCGAAGGCGCACCACGCCTACGAAACGTGGGGGTTCACCGATCTGTCGAAGGAGAAGATGGCGGCGCTGAATCTATGGGCACGGTTCCTGTATGAGCCGCTGTGCGAGGACCGCGTACGCCGCATCCAGGAGACCGACGATCCGCAGTTCGGTCGCGAGGTTGCTGAACGCGTGCATGCGGGGCTGAAGCGCACCGGTGGCGTGAAGCCGCCGCGCGAGTTCGTGCTGATGGACCGGTCGGCGATCGGCCTGGGCGGCGTGTTCGTGCGTCTCAAGGCGGAGCTGAACTGGAGCCGGCTGTTCAACGGGCTGATCGCGGATTTCGATGAGACGGCCTTGGCGGAAAGGCAGGCAGCAGCGTTGGCGCAAGCGGGCGTACCGCCGGCGGGGTAGGTATTTCAGCGCGGGAGCGTGCTGATCGTCCTGCTCTGTGGCGGCGACAAGCGGACCCAGGGGCGCGACATCGAGATTGCCAAGATGATGGCAAGACAATTGGAGAACGAGACCGATGCCTCTTGAAACGCGGCCCTTCGATCCGGCGGCCTAGCCGACAACGATGAGGCCTGTGCTGCGTATATAAGCGAGGCCATCGAGACAGGTGCCCCGGCTTTCATTGCCGACGCGCTCGGCGTCATCGCACGGGCGCGCGGTATGAGCCGGGTCACACGCGAGGCCGGACTCTCGCGAGAGAGAGCCTGTACCGCGCGCTCAGCCCGGAGGGGAACCCGGAATTGAGCACGCTGCTGCGGGTCATGCAGGCACTGGGCCTGCGTTTCACGGTGAAGCCCGCGACTTCCTGACCTGCGAGCACCGGTCCGTCAGGTATCATCCGCCCAGCCGGCCCACACGTCCCGCGGTCATGCCGCCGTCGATCACCAGTTCGGAGCCGGTCATGTGGCCCGAGGCGTCGGAACACAGGAAGAGCACGCCGTTGGCGATGTCCTCCGCCTGGCCTGCCTTGCCGATCGGTACCGTCGCCTCGGCGATCTTGTTCGGGTCGAGCGGTGCGTTCGCGCCGGGCGGCAGCTTGGTCCAGATCGGCGTGTCGATGACGCCGGGATGCACCGAGTTCACCCGGATGTTGTCACGCGCGGCGGCGCATTCGAGCGCGATCGACTTGGCGAACAGCCGCACCGCGCCCTTGGTCGCGCTGTAGCCTGCCAGGCCCGCCGAGCCGCGCAGGCCGGCGACCGACGACATCATGACGATGGAGCCGCCACCGGAACGGCGCATTAGGGGGATGCAGTATTTGACCGACAGGAAGACGCCGTCGACGTTCACTGCCATCTGTCGCCGCCAGTCGGCGAGCGACATGTCGATCGCCGGGCCCATGATGCCGATGCCGGCATTGGCGACCAGCATGTGCAGCCCGCCGAAGCGCTTCTCGGCGGCCGATACGACGTCCGGCCAGCCAGCCTCGTCGGTCACGTCGAGGTGCAGGTAGACGCTGCCGGTCGCTTCCGCCAGACGCTGGCCTGCCGCGTCGTCCAGATCGGTCAGCACCAGCTTCGCGCCTTCGCGCGACAGGACCCGTGCGCAGGCCGCCCCGATGCCGGAGGCGGCCCCGGTGATGATGCCGACCTTGCCATCGAGTTGGCCCATGACGTCTCTCCCATCCCTTGATGGCAGGGATCATCCCATTTCATCACCCCTCCCCCCAACCCCCTCCTGCAAGGGGAGGGGGAGTGCGGTACGTTCTCCCTGAATTCCGCGCCAAAAAAAGTTGAGTTCCCCGTTGGTCCTGAAGAATCAGGGAGATAGTCTGGGTTTGCGAATCACAAACGATCACCAACGGGGTGCAGGATGCTGCCACAAGGCGTGCTGGGGTT
>JBGPND010000036.1:0-33698 GCA_041487355.1 Acetobacteraceae bacterium
CCGTCAGGTCGGACGCGCCAATCCCGACATAGCCGAGCGACTGCACCAGCATGGCAAACCCCCGTTGATCCTCGATCACCGGCGTCGTGCCGGTGAAACGCGATGGCCGACAAGGCGAAAGCCCAGAGCCGTTCCCCGGGCCTTCAACCCGACCGCGATGCCCGCCTCAACTCGTGTGCGGGTCGCCGCAGGCTGCCGCCGGCTGGGCAGTCAGGCCAGCGGAGACGATCGCGGCACCGGACAACCCGGCGAGTACCGCGAAGGCAAGGACGATACGCTTGATCATCATGGTCCTCCTTCCAGGAGGGGGCCACTCTACCACGGCAGAACCGCACGGCCAGAGTCCGGCCAACGGCGGGTAGTGTCTCAGTCTGAATGTCGCCTACCGACCCATAGCGGCCTTACGCCCCGAGTTGGGCATTTGGCCCTTCCTGACCCAAAGCGGCCCTTGGGTCGCGCTATTCATCGCACCAGAGCGGCCAATCTGGGCAATGAGCGGACTCTTGCCGAAATTGATCCCATAAACATGAATTTTCTGGGTTAGGCGCGTGGTGCTGCTGCTTGCCTCCGGGGTGTGCACGCTGCCGCGGCTGGTCAGCTCGGGCTAAGTTCGCGCGGCCATGAAGCCGCGCGCAGATCGTCTACGATGTAGTCGCGCAGGATCGGCACCGCGTCGATCTTTGCCGATAGCAGCAGCTGGAACACCATGTTGCTGCCGTTGGAGAAGCCGACATCGACTGCGGCAAGGTAGTATTCCCACATGCGGCAGAAGCGTTCGTCGTAGAGTTCGGCAACACGGGCGCGATTGGCGGCAAAGCGACGACGCCAGTGCTGCAGCGTGTAGTGGTAGTGCAGCCGCAGCACCTCCATGTCCGCGACCCATAAATCGGCCCGTTCGGTGGCGGCGAACACCTCGGACAACGACGGCACGTAGGCGCCGGGGAAGATGTATTTGCGGATGAAAGGGCCGGTGCTGCCGGGCGGACGCATGCGGCCGATGCAGTGCACGAAGGCAAAGCCGTCAACGGCGAGCAGGCTGCGGATCTTGCAGAAATAGGCGTCGAAATGAGCGATACCGACATGCTCCATCATGCCTACGGAAACCACGCGGTCGAAGCGGCCTTGGAGGGCGCGGTAATCGAGTTCTTGGAACTCGATCAGACCGTCGACGCCGGCGGCGACGGCGTTCTCGCGGGCAATGCGGAGCTGCTCAGGCGAGACGTTGATGGCGGTCACCCGTGCCCCAGTGGTGCCGGCGATGTGAATGGCGAAGGCACCCCAGCCGCAGCCGATCTCGGCCACCGTCATGCCCTGGCGCAGACGCAACTTGGCTGTCGCGCGCTGCAGTTTTCGGTGCTGCGCCTGTTCCAGAGTGTCGGTCGCCGGATGTTCGAATACCGCACAGGAGTAGTTCAGGCGGTCGTCGAGGAACAGGCGATAGAGCTCGGTCGATAGGTCGTAGTGGTGGCGGGCATTGGTCACCGCGGCCGCTTCAGGATTGGCCTGGTACCAGCGCCCGGCGGCGCGCCACAGGCGCCGCAGCAGGGCCTGACCGGGATGCGCCGCGAGCCCGCCGCGGTTGGCGGCGAACAGCTCCATGAAGCAGCCGACATCCGAGCCGTCCTCGAAGGTAAGCGTGCCGTTCATGTAGGCTTCACCGGCGTGCAGCTCGGGGTTGAAGAACAGCTTGGTGTAGAGCCGGGGATCGTGCAGACGGACGGTGACGGTCGGGCCCGGGCCGTGGCCGCCGAACATGTGCAGCGTACCGTCAGCGGCGATCAGGCGCAGGACGCCGTTGCGGATGAAGCGGTTGAGCAGATGGGCGAGCAGCCGCATTGGCAGCACTCTTCTCCGAGATTTCCCTTCCGAGATTTCCCTTTTGGTCGGCTTTCTGTGGGTGAATTTCGCCATTTTTCAGGGCTCTCGCAAGGCTTCGGCTGGGTCTGAGGTATGCGACTTGCCTCGCGATGCCGATGGGCGATCCCACAGGCGCCGACGATCGCCTCAATGGCGACAATACGCCACACTTCTCCCATCGTCGGTAGTCCAATCCTGGTCTCCGTGCCCATCACACACTTATGATTGGGCCGCCTGCAATGAGCGAACATCAGCTTGGCGCATAGCCGTCATTGGCCCAGCAATTCGGGAACGACGGCTTCCGACCCTTTGCAGACATTCGAACTGACCCACCGCCCAACGGCGCTGCCGATCCATCGCGCCTTGATGCAGATCAAGGCGGCCCTCGGACGGTCCAGCCAACCTGCCGCGCATGGATGTCGCAGCCCTGATCGCGAAATACGACCGCCGCGTGCCGCGCTACACCAGCTATCCGACGGCGCCGCACTTCTCGGACGCGGTGACCGCCGCGATATATGCCCGGTGGCTGAGCGGGCTCGCCGCCGGAACGCCGCTCTCGCTTTATCTGCACGTGCCGTTCTGCGCCGCGCTGTGCCGGTTCTGCGCCTGCCACACCACGGTGGTGAACCGCCCCGAGCCGCTCGCCTCCTACGCGCGGACCATGCTCGACGAAATCGATCTGGTCGCGGCAGCGATCGGCCGGCGCCTGGCGGTGCGGCACATCCACTGGGGCGGCGGCACGCCGACCGCCCTGCCGCCGGAATGGATGCTGGCGGTAACCGATCGCCTGCGGCAGAGATTCGATTTGGCGAAAGATGTTGAGATCGCGGTCGAGGTCGATCCGCGCACGCTCTCCGAGGGCTCGCTGCGTGGGCTGGCGACGATGGGCACCACACGCGCCAGCCTCGGCGTGCAGGATTTCGATCCGCTGGTGCAGCAGACGGTGAACCGCATCCAGACGTTCGAGATCACCGCCGACTGCGCCAGGCGGGTGCGCGACATTGGCATCGCGTCGCTGAACCTCGACCTGATCTACGGCCTGCCGCATCAGACAGTGGCCGGCGTCGCCAGGACGGTGGAGCAGGCGTTGCGTCTGGCTCCCGACCGCCTGGCGGTATTCGGCTACGCGCACGTGCCATGGATGAAGCAGCATCAGTCGCTGCTGCCGGAAGACACGCTCCCCGGCCCGCGGGAACGCTATGGGCAGCGCCAGGCGGTGGATGACGTCGCCATCGCACAGGGTTATCGGCCGGTTGGCCTCGACCACTTTGCGCGGCGCACCGACCGGCTCGCGCAAGCCGCCGGCGAGGGCCGGCTCCGGCGCAACTTCCAGGGCTACACCACCGATGATGCGCCGGTACTGCTGGGCCTCGGCGCCTCCTCGATCGGCTCGCTGCCCGACGGCTACGCGCAGAACGCGGCTTCGGTGCCGGTGTGGCGCGATGCGGTGCGGGCCGCGCGTCTGCCGATCATCCGGGGCGTCGCCGTTTCGCCGGAGGACCGCCTGCGACGCGATGTCATCGAGCACATCATGTGCCGGTTCGCCGTCGATCTGCGCGCAGTGGCCGCGTGCCATGCCACCGATCCGGGGCCGTTGCTGGCCGCGGCTCCGGCGCTGGAGGAACAGGCGCGCAATGGGCTGATCGAGTGGGATGGCAACAGCATTGCCATCACCCCGGCCGGCCGGCCATTCGTCCGCGCGGTCGCCGCCGCCTTCGACGCCTATCTGGCGCCCGGCGCGACCCGGCACTCCGCTGCGGTGTGATACCAACCGGCCCGTGGACCTACTCGCTTGCCCCGCCACGTCATGGCGGGCCAAGGACCGGCATGACGTGGTGACGGGGTTGGCGGGGTGACGGGGTGACGGGGTGGGCGTAATGCGGGTGACGTAGGGCAGAAAAGCGCTGCGCTTTTCCGCCCTACGTCACCCGCCTTACGCCCACCCGCGTTCACGATTTGTTTGCCATTATGCGGTATGTACCCCGTCCGTCACGGCGTTCAGGGAACCAGGCGCATGGACATGCAAGCTCCGGAGTTCAACACACTCGATCCCGTGTTCGCCGACCATGTGCTCAACACGCTGGCCAGCACCGTGCCGGCCGGCGAGGGCCTCGAATCGAGCCCGGCTCCGGCGCGTGACGCGGAGGCAGGTCGTCGGGAGGCGGCGCGCATCCTGTTCGACGCCATGCGTCCGCAGGATGCGGCGGATGCCGCGCTCGCGGCCCTCGCGGTCGCCGCCTTCCACGCCGCCATGGACAACTTCGCCCGCGCCGCACTGCCCGGCACGCCCGACGAGAAAGCCATGCGCCTCCGCAGCAACGCCCTCGCGGCGTCGCGCTCGTACAGCGCGGTGCTGCGCACGCTGCGGAAGCAGCAGTCGCTGGAAGCAGGCGCCGAGCGGCAGGCCCCCGGGTCAAGAGCGCGGGGGCAGGGGCGGCCTGTGCAGCCCGCACGCAATCGCGCTGCCTCGGAGGCAACCGGACCGGCGCTGCTGAACCAGCCCATGCCAGGCAATCAGCCAGGCAATCAGACGATGGAACAGACGCGTGACGCCCCGCAGCAGGCCGCTATCGTGGAGCCAGCCAACGGGCCCTCGACCCCGCAGTTTCAGCCACGCGACGAATCCGGCAAACCGATCCCGCTGTGGCGCTGGGAGTGGATGACGATGGCCCAGCGGCGTGCCGCCTATTGCGATCCGAAAAACGCCGCCTACGCTGCCACGATAGCGGAGGCCATCGCCGAGGAAGCGGCCATGATCGCCGGGCGGGCGGAGGCAGACCGGCTCCGCGCGCAGGACCTCGGATCCGATGTACCAGGGGGATCCGTTGTCCCAGCGCAGTCCCTCGGGTCGGAACCAGCCCAAGGGCAGGCCCCGGGCGCGCAATATCAACCGCATGCCGCGCAACCCTTCGGTGGCGATCCGCGCGCTGGGCTCGCGCTGTCAGACCAGCAGCATGCCGACCGTGCCGCCGGCCATGAGCAGGGCGCTCAGCCAACCCAGCACGCGCAACCATAGCGGCAGCACCAGGCTCCCCATGACGCTCGGCAGCGACCCCAGCACCACCATTGCCGCGATCAGTGGCGCCGCCACCATGCCATTGATCACCGCGGACCAGAACAGCGCCTTCATCGGGTCGAGCGGCGAGAAGGCGATCGTGGTGCCCACCAGTGTCGCCCCCGCGATCGTGCCGTAGAAGGCACGCGCCTCGATCGCACGGCGGCTCAGTCCCACGGTCCAGTTGAGCGATTCGCCCACCGCATAGGCCGCCGATCCTGCCAGGGTCGGGACTGCCAGCAGGCCGGTGCCGAAGATCCCGACGGAGAATATCACCTGGGCGAATGGGCCGGCGATCGGCCGCAACGCCGCCGCCGCATCGGCCGCCGAACCGATATCGGTGATGCCATTCGCGTGCAGCGTCGCCGCCGTGCCAACGACGATCGACAGCGCGACCACGTTGGAATACGTCATTCCCGCCCAGGTATCGAGGCCGATCCGCTGCATCTCGCCCGCGGCGTCCCGCGGATGCTCGCGCAGCGGCCGCGGGTCCGATTCGTTCAGCTCATCCTCGGCCTCCTCCGCGGCCTGCCAGAAGAACAGATACGGACTGATCGTCGTGCCCAGCACCGCGAGCAATGTGGTCAGCGCTTCCCGATCGAGCGTGAGCCGCGGCACGAGCGCCCCCACCAGCGCCTCGCGCCATGGCACTTCGACCACGAACAGCAGCGCGACATAGGCCAGCAGCGACACCGTCAGCCACTTCAGCAACCGGACGTAGCGCTTGTAGGCCAGCCAGATCTCGCCGCTGGCGCAGACGATGGCGAACCCGAACGCGTAGAGCTGCTCGGGTCCGCCGATCAGGAGCTTGGTCACCGCCGCCATCGCGCCGATATCGGCGCCGAGGTTGATCACGTTGGCGACCACCAGCAGACCGACCAGCGCGGCCAGCACCGGCATCGGCGCATGCCGCTTCAATGCAGCCGCAAGACCGCTGCCCGTCACCCGCCCAAGCCGGGCGCTGATTTCCTGCACGGCGACCATGAATGGCAACGTCAGCACGACGGACCAGCCAAGCGAGTAGCCAAACGCCGCGCCGGCCTGGGAATAGGTGACGATCCCGGAAGGGTCGTCGTCCGCGGCCCCAGTGATCAGCCCGGGTCCGAGCTCGCGCAGCCAGGCGCGTGGGCCACGCCCGAATCGGCCGACGGCCGCCGCAGCCGCGATCGGCTCAGCGTCCATCCTGGCCGTTCATCCGGTGGCGGCGGAGCGCACTGTTGGCGGCTTGCGGCGACCCGCATCGCCGTTGTGCGGCACTTCCAGCAGCGTCTTCAGCAGCAGCGAGGCACCGTCCGGCCGGTGCCCGGCGGCATACAGCCCGCCCGCGACGGCCGGTGCGCCGCCGTGCACCAGGCTGCGTACCGCCTGGCAGCCCAGCCGCTTGGCCAAACCATCCAGCTCCTCGACCAGGGCTGCCAGCACGGCGCCCGGATCAAGCAGATCGACAGCAACGAAGTGGTCCGCGATCAGCACCTTGCCCAACTTCAGATCGTCTTCCACACGGTAGCAGAAGAGGCCGCAGGGAAACACCCGCCCCGCGCGCCGCGCCGCGACGATGCCGCACTGCACGGCACGGCGCGCTCCGGTGAGCTGCCGCGCAAACCGCAGCCAGGTGGGCAGGTCGATCGTCGGCACTGTCTCACGGATCAGCGGATAGACCGACCGGATCTGCTCCCGCGAGAGCACGTCGATGATGAAGTCCGCCATGATTAGCCCGCCATGTCTGCAAGGAGTAGGCAAGCCTGCCCGAGAGCCGGGCGCGAAGGCTTTGACACAGATCAATGCGGGACCGTCGCAAGGCGAATTTAACCCAACAGTGGCGAAAATTCGCCATGGGCATATCATGAGGCCAGCACCAGTATGGCCCGACAAGAGGGGTTCATGGCCAGTCGGCTTGCGCGTCCGATCATCCTCGATCCGCACGGCGGGGTCGACCCATGTGCCTCCTGCGAGGCCAGGCAATTCAGCGTCTGCAACGCCATCCCCGACGCCGATCTGGTGCGCCTCGCTGCCATCGCGGTGGTGACCGAGGCACCGGCGGGCCGCACCTTCATCGACGAAGGCGAGCCGGCCGACAGTTTCTTCAACATCACCGCCGGCCGCGCCAAGCTGTTCAAGCTGCTGCCCGACGGGCGCCGCCAGATCACCGGGTTCGTCGGCGTCGGCCACTTCCTCGGCCTCGCCGTCTCCGACACCTACGCCTTCAGCGCCGAGGCGATCGAGCCGGTGCGCTATTGCCGCTTCTCGCGATCCAAGCTGCGCACGCTGCTGGACGACTTCCCGCTGATGGAGAAGCGGCTGCTCGAGGTCGCGGCGAACGAGCTGGTGGCGGCGCAGGAGCAGATGCTGCTGCTCGGCCGCAAGACCGCGCGCGAGCGGCTGGCCTCGTTCCTGCTGCTGCAGAGCCGCCAGGGCCTGCCGTGCGGCCATTCCCGCCGCCGCTTCACCCTGCCGATGACCCGCGGCGACATCGCCGACTATCTCGGCCTGACGATCGAAACCGTCAGCCGGACGCTGACCCGGCTGCGCGGCGAGCGGCTGATCGAAGTGGTCTCGCAGAACGAACTGCTGATCCTCAACCACCACGCGCTGGAAAGCCTGGCCGGCGGCCTGACCTGAGCAGAATCCGCCGGGTTGCGCCACGAATGACCCAGGCGAGCCGCCTGCGCCCCATCGTCATGGCCGTCCCCGGACTTGATCCGGGGACGGCCATGACGATGAAAGAACGACCATCTGTGGGGCAACCGAGCGAATCTTGCTCAGCCTGCTTCGTCAGCGAACCGAGAGAGGTCTGCGCGAGGCCGGACTCGAACCGGCAAGGAGTTTCCTCCGGGGGTTTTTGAGACCCCTGCGGTTACCATTTCGCCACTCGCGCATGGGAGAGGTTGGTCGCCCCAGCCTATGCCATCGGCATGACCGGCCGCAACCGGCTCGGCACGAAGCTGGAGGCCTCGGCGAACGGCGCGCCCTTCGCCACGGTGCAGCCGGCATAGGCGCCGTCCGCGTCGTGATACAGCGCCCGATGCGCCATCAGCGACGTCCACTCCAGCCCGACCTGGTGGTAGTGGAACTGCAGTGCCCGCCGCCGCCGATCGGAGCGGTTCGCGGCGGTGTAGTGGTGGATCAGACTGTGGAAGATCAGCACGTCGCCTGGGTCCATCGGCAGGGCCACGCGTTCGTCGAGGCGCAGCAGATCGGGCCGAATGGTGCAGAGATTGATGTCCTCCGCTGGGACGTGCGGCGCCGGACCGCGCAGGTGGGAGCCGGGGATAACCTCCATGCAGCCGTTCTCCCGCGTGGCCGGATCGAGCGCGATCCAGACGCCGAACATCAGATTGGGATCGCTGCCGCGAAAATAGGCCGCATCCTGGTGCCACGGCTTGTCGCCGCTGACCTTCGGCGGCTTCACCAGTGCCATTTCCTGCAGCAGCACGCGGCCCTGGCCCATCAGCGCATCGAGGATCGCATGCAGCCGGGCCGACATCGCCGCGCGCAGCAGCGCCGGCGAGGCGTCGGTGAAGTCGCCGAACTTGCGGATCAGATCGGCGCGATCCGCCGCGGTGGCGTTGGCGGGGCCCACCGTCGGTTCCAGGGCGATGAATGCGCCCGTGCCATCGCGCCGCCCATGCTCCAGCCCGGGATCGGCGGCGAGGGCGCCCAGCGCTGCCAGGCATTGCTCGACGTGGCCGGGGTCGAGCACCCCGGGCACCACGAGGTAGCCGTCGCGCCGGTAGCGGCCGATCGCGTCGAGATCGAGCACGGTTGCGGGCGCTGTATCGACGCGAACATCCATTCTGGGTCTCCTGGCGAGCGGCCGACGACGGCCGGGTGATCCCCGGATCAAGTCCGGGGACGCCCATGCAGGATGCCATGCCAGTCCTGACACGCCCAGACCAGGTCGGGTCAGCGCCACGTTGACCCGGCCATGCCGGCCGACTAGATACCCCGTTTGCCACTGATCGGGTGTAGCTCAGCGGTAGAGCAATCGGCTGTTAACCGATTGGTCGTAGGTTCGAATCCTACCACCCGAGCCAGCTAGCTTTTCTTGCGAGCGCAGCGAGTTAGAAAAGCTAGCTGCCCCCGCGCAGGCGGAGCCCAGATGCACCGTGGGCCCCCGAATACGAGCGTGTGAAAGCAACAGCTCCATCGCGATATTCTGGGTCACCGTCACCGCTCGGGCAGTGATGGATACATTCACACGCTCCTACACCGGGGTGGCGGACCTGCCGCCAGTCTTGCGGACGCACCCGGCTCTGGCATGCTGTCCCCAGTCGTCACTGCCAGCGGAGGAACGTCCATGGCTGAAGCAAGTTGGAAGATCAGCGGCGAATACATGGAGAGTTGCAACTGCGACTATCTCTGCCCCTGCATCTTCACCAATCCGCAGGCACCGGCGACGCATGAGCATTGCATCGCCGTCATGGCCTTTCGGATCGACTCCGGCCATCACGGCGAGACCAGCCTCGACGGCCTGAAGTTCGCCCTGGTGATCCGCTCAGGCCGCGTCATGGCCGACGGCAACTGGATGTTCGCCTGCGTGGTCGACGAGACAGCCAACGAAGCCCAGCGCAAGGCACTCGCCGGCATCGCGAGCGGTGAGGCCGGTGGCCCGCCGTCGCTCATTCGCAACAACCTGGTCAGCGATTTCCGCGGCGTGGCGTACAAGCCGATCACGTTCACGATGGCAGGGCTCAAGCGGGCGGTGGCCATCCCCGATATTGTCGCTTTCGAGATCGAAGGCGTCGTGTCCCGCAACCGCAGTGGCGAGCCGTTCTACATCGACAATACGGCGCATCCCGCGAACCGCCGCCTCGCACTGGCCCGCGCCAAGGAAGCGCATGTCCACGGCTTCGGCCTTGACCTGGACCTTGTGGGTAAGGGCAACAACGGCCATTTCGCACCGTTCGCGTGGGCCGCGTAGCTGCGGTAAAGTCGAGCGTCACCAAGCACGACAGACGGGTGACCGCCGCAACCGCCATCACAGGGAGAACCTCAAATGCCGGAGCAAGTCTACAAGGTTGTCGAACTCGTCGGCTCGTCCGAGGAGAGCGTCAGCAAGGCCATCGACCGGGCGATCGAGAAAGCCGCCCTCACGATCAGGCATCTCGGCTGGTTCGAGGTCGTGCAGGTCCGTGGCCACATCGAGGACGGTAAGGTGGCGCACTATCAGGTGACCATCAAAGCGGGCTTCAGACTGGAAGAGTAGCCGAGGTTCACTGTCCGGTCGGACTGCCTTCAACGATGAACATTGACAGTTATACGAAATCGCGTTGGTGGTGGCTCGTGCCAAGGGTTGAGACGATCGGCTCGTCGCCATGCTTTCCCCGTCATGGCCGTCCCCGGACTTGATCCGGGGATCACCCGGCCATCCGTCGCGGCACCGGTGCCGATGCAGATGCCCGGGTGATCCCCGGATCAAGTCCGGGGACGGGCATGACGATAGGGGCAGGGCCGATCGGTCATCCTATTCGGGAAATGGCATTAGCTAGCGCCTGCCCGTCGGCACCTGGTTGAATGGCTTGTTCTTGTCGACCCGAATGTCCGCGGGCAGGCCGAGCACCCGTTCGGCAATGATGTTGCGCAATATCTCGTCGGAACCGCCGGCAATCCGCGCGCTCGGCGAGGACAGCAGCGCCTGCTGGAACATCGCGTAGGCCTCCGCGAGATCGTCGTCCATCACCAGGCCCGCCATTCCCATCAGGTCCAGCCCGTAGGACGCGATATCCTGCAGCTTGCCCGCGTTCACCAGCTTATGGATGGAGTTCTCCGGCCCAGGCGTCTGCCCGCGCGACAGTGCCGTCATGGTGCGGAAACGGGTGAACTTCAGCCCCTGCGTCCGCGCATACCACTCGGCGATGCGCTCGCGCACCGCGCCATTGCGGATCGCCGGCACGCCATCCTGCACCAGCGAACGGCTCAGCTCCACCAGATCCTCGACATCCGGCCGATGCACCTCGCCCACCGCCAGGCGCTCGTTCATCAGCGTGGTGAGCGAGACCTTCCACCCCTGCCCCACCGCGCCCAGCCGCTGCGCATCCGGCACGCGCACGTTGGCGAAGAACACCTCGTTGAAATGCGAGGCGCCCGACATCTGATGGATCGGTCGTACCTCGATGCCCGGCGATTTCATGTCGAGGAAGAAGAAGGTCAGCCCTTCGTGTTTCGGCACATTCGGATCAGTGCGCGTGACGATGATGCCTAAATCCGACAGATGCGCGCCCGAGGTCCAGATCTTCTGGCCATTGATGATCCACTCGTCACCGTCGCGTTCGGCGCGCGTGCGCAGTGCCGCCAGGTCCGAGCCACCTGCCGGCTCGGAGAACAACTGGCACCACACTTCCTCGCCGCGCAGTGCCGGCCGGACATAACGGTCGAGCTGCTCGGGGTTCGCGTACGCCATCATCGTCGGGATGCACATGCCGAGGCCGATTTCGAACAGGCCACGGGGCACCGCGTAGTTCTCCTCCTCCTGCTGGTAGATCACCTGCAAAATGGGCGACGCCTCGCGCCCGCCGAACTGCTTCGGCCAGGTGATGGCGGCAAGCCCTGCATCGGCCTTCTTCGCCTGCCACTCCTTGCACCGCCGCACCGCATCGGCGCCGAGATCGCCGAGGCGCAGCACCGGGCGCGCCCGACTCTTCGGTTCGGCGTTGGCTGCCAGGAAGCCGCGCGCCTCGGCACGGAATGCGGCCTCCTCTTGTGTGTCGTTGAAGTCCACTTCCGCCCCCTACGCCGCGTTGCGTGTTTCGATCAGCTCGACCAGCCGGTGCTTCCAGTACGGCGCCGCACCAACCGCCAGCGCGAGCTGTTTGGATCGCCGGTAATACAGATGGCAGTCCACATCCCAGGTGAAGCCGATCCCGCCATGCGTCTGGATGTTTTCCTTCGACGCCAGATGAAACGCCTCGGTCGCCGACACACGCGCCGTGGCGGCGGCCAGCGGCAACTCGGCCGCATCGGCGGACAATGCCCACGCTCCGTAGTACGCATTCGAGCGCGCCAGCTCGATCGCGACATACACGTCGGCCAGCTTGTGCTTGATCGCCTGGAACGAGCCGATCGGCCGGCCGAACGCGTATCGCTCCATCGCGTAGTTGCGCGCCATCTCCAGACAGGCATCCGCGCCGCCCACCTGTTCGAAGGCGATCAGGATCGCTGCGCGCTCCAGCAGGCGCTGCACGAACGGCCAGCCTGTCGCCGCCGGACCAAGCTTTTCCACGTCCGTTCCGGTGAATTCGATTCGCGCGTAATTGCGGCTGGGATCGACTGTCGTCAGGTTGCGCCGGCTCACCGTGCCCGCCGTGAGATCCGCCACGAACAACGCGATCTCGTTGGTCTCGTCACGCGCCACGACGATGGCGAAATCGGCGATCCCGCCATCCATGACCGGAAATTTGCCGCCGCTCAACCGGCCGCCGACCGCGCGCAGCCGCACACCGGCGGGGTCGGGATTTCCCGTGCCTTCCGCCAGCGCGAAGCTGCCGATGGCCGAACCATCCGCCAACTTGGGCAACAGACGTCGCTTCTGCGCATCGCTGCCCGCGAGCAGGATCGCCTCGGTCGCGAGATAGGCGGACGAAGCGAACGGAACCGGCGCCAGCGCGCGACCGAGTTCCTCCGCCAGCACGCAGAGCCCCGCATAACCCAGGCCGGCGCCGCCATACTGCTCCGGGATGGCCGCCCCAAGCCAACCCATTTCCGCCATCGCCTGCCACAGGGTGACCGCATAGGGTTCCACCCCTTCCAGCACCCGGCGCACCGTCCCCGGTGGCGATTGTTCGGCAAGAAACCGGCGCGCCTGATCGCGCAACTGCTTCAGCTCGTCGGAGAAGTCGAAATTCATCGGAGCCACCACGAGAACACGGCATCAGCCTAAGCAGCCTACACGGCATAGAGCAATTGACCCAGACTGTCATTGCGAGGAGCAAAGCGACGCGGCAATCCCGTGGTGGGCACGCAACCGGCGCGAGATTGCTTCGCCTGCGGCTCGCAATGACAGCGGGACCCGGCTCGCAGCCATGCCGTTGACCACGGCCGGCCGATCGGTGGACCCTTGCCGGTCAGTGCCTCCGGAGGATCGAGATGACCGCGCTCTCCAACAGCCGCGTTGCATGGTTCAACGGCGAGTTCATGCCGGAGGCCCGGGTGCTGATTCCGTTCCGCGATCGAAGCTGGAAATACGGCGACGGCGCATTCGACATGACCCGCACGTTCGACGGCCGGCCGTTCCGCCTCAAGCAGCATATCGATCGCTTCTACCGCTCGCTGCGCTATCTCCGCATCGATCCTGGCGTGTCGCCTGGCAAGATGATCGAACTGTCGGAGGAGGTCGTCGCCCGCAACGAGCATCTGCGCGCCAGCATCGGCGACTGGTGGGTTGGCCAGCGCGTGAGCCGCGGCGTCGATGCCGTCGGCGACGAGGGATGGGAACACACGGGGCCCAACGTGGTCATCGAAGTGGTGCCGCTGCCACTAAAAAAACGGGCAAAATTCTTCCGCGACGGGGCCGATGTGATGGTGACGGCAATGCGTCGCACGTCACCAACGATGCTGAGCCCGCGTGCCAAGATGCACAACTACCTGAACATGATCGTCGCCGAGATGCCGGTGAAGGCCGCCGATCCCGACGCATGGGCGATATTGCTGGACGAGAACGGCAACCTCGCCGAGGGCCTCGGCAGCAACATATTCATCGTCCGCGATGGCAGGCTGCTGACGCCGCGGCAACATTATGTACTGCCGGGTGTCAGCCGGCAGATGACGATCGACCTCGCCGCGGCATTGAACATCGCGTGTGAGGAGCAGGACCTCGACCTGTTCGACGCGGAAACCGCGGACGAGATGTTCCTGACGTCAACCAGCCTTTGCATCCTGCCGGTTCGCAGCTTCAATGGCGGCAAGGTAGCTGATGGCAGAGTACCGGGACCGGTGACGGCAAGGCTGATGGCAGCCTACAGCAAGGAAGTCGGCTGCGACTTCGTCCGCCAGTATCTCGATCGTCTGGAGTGACGCAAGGGGCTGGCCCCTTGCGTCATGGCGGGGCTTGGCCCCATAGGCGCTAACTTAACGAATTTGACGGCGAGGCACCGCCCACTCAGCGTCATGCCCGGGCTTGACCCGGGCATCCCTACCAGCACCGTGCCGCGATAGATCGCCGGGTCAAGCCCGGCGATGACGTTGAGAGAGGGGCGTCTCGGCACCTCTGTCCCTCCGGAACACGCTTAAGTTAGCGCCTATGGGGGTTGGCCCCGCCATGACGTTGCAAGTGCGCCAGTTCCCGCCATCAACTTAAGTGGACACACGAGGGCTTGATGGCCGAGTCCCTGCCCGTTGCGTCAGCGGTTGACGCCGCCGCCCGCCTGCCGAGCGCTCAGCATGCCGTCCAGGCGCTGCCCCAACGCATCCGATACCGCATTCACCGAATGCGCTCCGCCACTGCCCGAACCGTCCCCGGCGACGCGCACCGCGCCGCTCGATGCATCGGTCGAAGCCGGTGTTGTCGTATTGCTGCACGCGGCCAGGGCAATCAGCGCGGGCAGCGCAAGATACAGCCGCCAATGTTGCGGCATGCGGCCGCCGGCCGCCGTTCGAGCTTGCATGATCGTGGTCTCCCGGTACCATAGTTTCGTTACGCTATCTATGGCGGTCTTGCGGGACCCCGATTCCGCACGGCGCCGTTCCCCATCACCCTATGGCAGGATAGATGGGCACTCGCCAAGCCGAATTGACATGTTCGCGATCAAGTCGGCCAGTGACTTCAAATGCGATCACTTTGCCGTGAAACAATACCGTCGAATTGCACCAAACAGTGCCGCAACGGAACGTTGTCGCCAGACAACCTGTGCTGTCACGTGGCGTTGACTGATGCCGACAACCTTGCCGCCCCTTCGGCAGCCAGATAGCCGATTCGCCCTCCGGCTATCGTCGCGACCACGCGTGGCACCCTTGGATCGACCAGCACCAGGTCCGCGCGCAACCCTTCGGCAATCGCGCCACGATCGGTGAGACCTGCCGCGGCGGCCGGGGCAGCGGAGATCAGGCCCCAGGCCTGAGACAGGTCGAGCACGCCGCGACCCGCCAGGATCAGCGCGGCACGCAGCATCGCCGGGTAGAAATAGTCCGACGACAGTACGCTGCAGATGCCGGCTTCGGCCAGCCGCGCCGCCGAAGCCCAGCCGAGATGCGAGCCGCCACGCACCACATTCGGGCTGCCCATCACGACCCAGTCGCCGGCCGAGCGGGCTTCCTGACCGACCTCCTCGGCGATGGGAAACTCGCAGATCCGCGCGCCGCGCGCGCGAAACGCGATGCGTGTGGCTATGCTGTCATCGTCGTGGCTTGCCATCGGCACGCCAGCCGCTCGCGCCGCGGCGGCGATGCGTTCCCGCGCCGCCGGCACCGCATCGGCGCGCGCGGCGATCCGCGTGGCCAGGGATCGGAATTCGTCGAGTCGCATGCCGGCGCGGTCGCTGTATTTCGCGCCGGCCACCGGGTCCTTGATCTTCTTCAGGATGGCAGGCGTGTGGTCGTTGAACGCCACGAGGTGCACGCGCCCCATCGCGATGTCGGTCAGCGCGGTGTCCAGCGCATCCAGGTTGTAGGCTTCCCAGCGCAGATGCACGCGCATGTCGCAGGTCCAGCGTCGCGCCTCGAGCGCATCGAGCAAGGCTTGCCAAGCCACAAGACTGCGCAGTCCCGGCTCCCAGGACAGGGTAACGCCATGGAACGCAGTGGTGATGCCATTCGCCAGCAACTGCGTCTCGGTATCGTGCAGCGCTATGTCGGCGGCAAACCCCACGCCGGGGCGGGGCTGGATCTGCCGCTCGAACGCGTCGCCATGGATGTCGACGATGCCGGGAAGCACCAGCAGGTCGCGCGCGTCGAGTTCCGCGCCATGCAGGTCGCGGTCGATACCGGCGATACGCCCGTCCGCCAGTGCAAGATCCACCGTCTGCTCGCCGTCCGAGCGCAGCAGGACCCGCCCGCCGGTGATGCGCAGCCTTTGCATCGCGTTGACTCTCAAGGTTCGAAGACGATCTGCACGCGCGGTGTCGGATAGCGCGAGATGCCGAATTCCACCACCACGCCGGCGCGGTCGACGTTGATGTTCTCCGTCACCAGCAATGGCCGGTTGCGCGGCATGCGCAGCAGCTCCGCCTCCTCTGGGTTCGGCAGCCGTGCCGTCACGCGGGTGAGCTGGCGCAGATAGTCCGATACGCCGACCGCCTTCAGCGCCTCGGTGATGCTCGGCGAGCCGCGCAGCGCGTCGAGCAGGCCGCGCAGCCGCACGACGGGGAAGTAGTGCTGGGCGAGACTCACCGGCCGGTCATCGGCGAAGCCCAGCCGCTCCAGCAGCACGACCCTGCTGCCGGGCCGGATGCCGAGCGCCGCGGCGACGTGCCGATCGGCCGCCGTCTCCTTGAGCTGCAGGATCCGCCCGGACGGCTCCTTGTTGTGGCGGCGAATCCACTCGGAAAAGCGGGTGCGCGCCTCCACCGCGTACTCCAGCACGTCCTCGGCAACGAACGAGCCGCGCCCCTGCTCCACGCGCACCAGCCCGCCGCGCGACAGTTCCTCCAGCGCACGGCGCACGGTGTGGCGGTTCACCCGGAAATGCTGGGAAAGCTCGGCCTCCGTCGGCAGGCGCCCGCCGGGCTGATAGATGCCCGCGCCGATATCGTGCTGCAGCCGGTTGGCGATCTGCCGCCAGAGCGCGACACCGTCCTGTCGCGACACAGGCTCTGGCAGCTTCATCGCAATGTCATCCATCGAGGCGTCCATATGTGCGAGTCCGGCTTGACGATAGTCGGATGGCCGGCTAGCTGTCTAGACATCTGCACAAGTCCAGGCGCCCGCCATGCCCGATGCGATGCCTCCCGACCAACCGAACGCCCCACGCCGCCACTGGATGGCAGTGCTTGCCCGCGCCGACTCGGAGGCAATCGCCGACCTGCTTGGCACATCGGATGCCTTGCCGGAATACCAAAGGCTGCGAGGGCCGGAGGCCGGCCTCGTGATGGTACGCGGCCGGGCGGGTGGTGGCGGCGCAGCATTCAACCTGGGCGAGATGACGGTGACCCGCTGCACGGTGCGCACCGCTGCCGGCTTCGTCGGTCATGCCTATGTCGCCGGCCGCGACGAACGCCAGTCGGAGCTGGCGGCATTGGCCGATGCCCTGTTGCAGGATCCCGCACGCCAATCCCGCCTGCTCGCCACGCTGATCGAGCCGCTCGCCGCGGCGCAGCAGGCCGGACGCGATGCGACGGCCGCGAAGGCGGCGGCGACACGCGTGCAATTCCTTGCCATGCGGAACATGCGCGCATGAGTGCCAGCATTTCCCTGCCCGGCTTCGCGGATCCGGTGCGCGATGCGCAGTCCACCTTCCGCGCCGTGCTCGATGCGATGGCTCGGCCGGGACGGCTGCACCATGCGGGCCGCAACCTGACCGCGCCGGCGCCGCTCGATCGTGCCACGGCCGCAGTGCTGCTGACGCTGGTCGACAACGAGACACCGCTCTGGGTGGACCCCGCCGCCGCGCCGGCGCGGGACTGGCTGGCGTTCCATTGCGGCGCTGCGATCATCGATGCGCCGGACAAGGCAACATTCGCCCTCGCTCTGTCGCTGCCGAACCTCGTGGCGCTGCCGGCCGGCACGCACGAGACGCCGGAGAGCTCCGCGACCCTGATCCTGCAGGTTCCAGCGCTGGGCATCGGCACGCGTTATCGCCTGTCGGGTCCCGGATTGCGCGAGCCCGCGCCGCTGGCGGTGACCGGCCTGCCGGCAGACTTCGCACGCATCTGGCAGGCGAACCACGCGCTCTATCCGCGCGGCGTCGACGTCGTGTTGTGCGCCGATACCACGCTCATGGCATTGCCGCGCAGCGTGTCGATCGAGGAGGCCTGAGCCATGGCCTATGTCACGGTCAAGGGCGGCGAACGGGCGATCGACAATGCCCACGCCTGGCTCGCCGAAGAGCGGCGCGGCGACCCCGCGGTGCCGGAGGTGTCGCTGGCGCAAATCGCCGGCCAGCTTGGCCGGGCGGTGGATCGCGCGATGGGCGAAGGCTCGCTGTACGACAGGGAGCTTGCCGCCCTGGCGGTGAAGCAGGCGCAGGGTGACCTGATCGAGGCCGCCTTCCTGCTGCGTGCCTACCGCACCACGCTGCCGCGCTTCGCGCATTCCCACCCGGTGGATACCGCCGCGATGCAGGTGAAGCGACGCATCTCGGCAATATTCAAGGACCTGCCCGGCGGTCAGGTACTCGGCCCGACCTACGACTACACCCATCGGCTGCTGGATTTCGCACTGGCGGAGGACGCCGCGAACGTGCCGGCGCCGCAAGTCGAACCCGAGGCGACTTCGATGCCGCGCGTGTCCGACATCCTGGGCCACGAGGGGCTGATCGAAGCCGACGGCGAAGGCTGTGGCGAGCCGGGCGATCTGACGCGCGAGCCGCTGACGTTTCCCGCCGCGCGCGACGTGCGCCTGCAGGCTCTGGCGCGCGGCGACGAAGGGTTCCTCCTCGCGCTCGGCTACTCCACCCAGCGCGGCTATGGCGGCTCGCATCCGTTCGCCGGCGAGATCCGCATGGGGGAGGTGTCGGTCGAGATCGAACCGCCGGAACTCGGCTTCGCCATCGATATCGGCGACATCACCGTCACCGAATGCCAGATGGTCAATCAGTTCAAGGGGTCGAAGACCGCGCCGCCGCAGTTCACCCGCGGCTACGGCCTGGTCTTCGGCTGCTGCGAGCGCAAGGCGATGGCGATGGCCCTGGTCGACCGCGCCATGCGTGCCACGGAACTCGGCGAGGAGGTGACCGCGCCGGCACAGAATGTCGAGTTCGTGCTGTACCACTCCGACAATATCGAAGCGACCGGGTTCGTCGAGCATCTCAAGCTGCCGCACTACGTGGATTTCCAGAGCGAGATCGAGAACGTGCGACGGATGCGCCGCGAGATCGCACGAACGGCGGAACGTGCGGAGGCCGCGGAATGAGCCCGTCCACGTCATGGCCGTCCCCGGGCTCGATCCGGGGATCAGCCCGGCCATCTACTCCGCGGCGGTGGTGCGTGGATGGCCGGGTCAAGCCCGGCCATGACGAGGTACACCACGCGTCAGCCCCGGCGGTCGAAGGGTTGTCGCCATGAAGGGCTACAATTTCGCCTATCTCGACGAACAGACCAAGCGGATGATCCGCCGCGCGCTGTTGAAGGCGGTGGCAATTCCCGGCCATCAGGTGCCGTTCGGCTCGCGCGAGATGCCGTTGCCGTATGGCTGGGGCACCGGCGGGATCCAGGTCACCGCCTCGGTGCTGGGCGCCGGCGACGTGCTGAAGGTGATCGACCAGGGCGCCGACGACACGACCAATGCGGTGTCGATCCGGCGCTTCTTCGCCCGTACCGCCGGCGTGCGCACCACCACGCAGACCGCCGAGGCGACGCTCATCCAGACGCGGCATCGCATCCCGGAGAAGACGCTGCGCGAGGACCAGATCATCGTCTACCAGGTGCCGCAGCCGGAGCCGCTGTTCCGGCTGGAACCTTCCCGTGTCGAGACACGCCGCATGCATGCGCTCGCCGACTACGGTCTCATGCATGTGAAGCTCTACGAGGACATCGCGCGTTTCGGCCAGATCTCGATCAGCTACGATTATCCGGTGCTGGTGAACCGCCGCCACCTGATGTCGCCGAGCCCGATTCCCGCGTTCGACAATCCGAAGATGCACAGGATGCCGGCGTTGCAGTTGTTCGGCGCCGGACGCGAGAAGCGCATCTACGCGATTCCGCCCTGGACCGAGGTGCGGTCGCTGGATTTCGACGACCATCCGTTCCGCGCGATCCGTGCGCCGCATCCGTGCGGGCTGTGCGGCGCGACCGACTCGTATCTGGACGAGGTGGTGATCGACGACAGCGGCGGCCGGCTGTTCGTCTGCTCCGACACCGACTATTGCGCGGAGCGCCGCGCCGCTGGCCATGTCGGCGCCGAGGGTCTCAAGGAGGCAGCGGAATGAGCGACGACACCCTGCTCTCCGCGCGCAGGCTGTCGCTGTCGTTCGGCACCATCGCCGCACTGATCGATGTGGACGTCGATCTGTGGCCGGGCGAGGTGTTGGCGGTGGTGGGCGAATCGGGTTCCGGCAAGACGACGCTGCTGAACGTGCTCTCCGGGCGGCTGACGCCGGACGCGGGCGCCGTGTGGTATCGCGATCCCGCCGGAAGGCTGCACGACGTGCATGCCATGCCGGCGCCGGCGTTGCGCACGCTGCACCGCTCCGACTGGGGCTTCGTGCATCAGGACCCGCGGCAGAATCTGCGCATGAATGTCACCGCCGGCGGCAATGTCGGCGAGCGGCTGATGGCGCAGGGCGCGCGGCACTACGGCAACATCCGGGCACAGGCGATCGACTGGCTGACCCAGGTGGAGATCGATGCCGATCGGGTTGATGATCTGCCGCGGACATTCTCCGGCGGCATGCTGCAGCGGCTGCAGATCGCGCGCACGCTGGTGACGCATCCGCGTCTGGTGTTCATGGACGAGCCGACCGGTTCGCTCGATGTCTCGGTGCAGGCGCGGCTGCTCGACCTGATCCGCACGCTGGTGACGCGGTTGCAGATCGCGGCGGTGCTGGTGACGCACGACATCGGCGTGGCGCGGCTGCTGGCGCATCGGATCATGGTGATGCAGCGCGGGCGCGTGGTGGAGACCGGACTGACCGATCAGGTGCTGGACGATCCGCAGCACCCCTACACGCAGTTGCTGGTCAGCTCGGTGTTGCAGGCATGAGCGGATGGCAGGGAAAGCGATTGCCGCGTGGCGGCGATGCGTGGTATTTCCCAGGAACCGGAGAGCGGGTCACACCGCCCTCCGGCACCCGGTGGGCTAGAGGCGGATCCGCCTCTTCCCCCACCGGAGCAGTACCAAAACGCGTACGCGCATGGTTCTCCTCCGATGGCGGTCTATCCGCGACCGTCACGCAAGCTTCAAGCGCACCATGACCACTGTCATTGCGAGGAGCGAAGCGACGCGGCAATCTCGTGGAGTACATCCCCGAGATTGCCGCGTCGCTTCGCTTTTAGCAATGACAGTGGGGCTCGATTTGCGGTTTCGCCACACGCTCCTGCGCGGGAATGACGGTATCGGGATGGCAGACCGATGAACCAGGTGATGCTGCATACGGACGCACTGACGAAGAGCTTCACGCTCCATCTGCAGGGCGGCGTGCGTATTCCTGTCCTCTCGGGCATCGGCCTGGAACTGCACGCCGGCGAATGCGTCGTGCTGTCCGGGCCGTCGGGCGTGGGCAAATCGACGCTGATGCGCAGCCTGTACGGCAACTATCGCGCCGAAGGCGGCTGCATCCTGATCCGCCATCACGGCGAGATGGTCGACCTCGCAAGCGCCGACCCGCGCACCATCCTGGCGATCCGCCACGACACGCTCGGCTATGTCAGCCAGTTCCTCCGCGTGGTGCCGCGCGTATCGGCGCTCGACGTGGTCGCGGAGGTGCTGATCGGGCACGGTTCGACGCCGGACGAGGCGCGCTGCGTCGCCACCGACCTGCTGCTGCGGCTGAACATCCCGCGCCGGCTGCACGCCTTGCCGCCGGCAACCTTCTCCGGCGGCGAGCAGCAACGGGTGAACCTGGCGCGCGGCTTCATCGGCGGCCATCCGGTGCTGCTGCTGGACGAACCCACTGCGTCGCTCGATGCCGAGAACCGTGCCGTGGTGGTCGCCATGATCAACGAGGCAAAGGCGCGCGGCACCGCCATCATCGCCATCTGCCACGACACTGAGGTGCGCGATGCCATCGCCGACCGCCTGTTCCCGCTGACGCCGCTGCAGGACGCCGCATGAACGACGAGACGATCCTCACCAACGCAATTCTGGTGCTGCCTGATACCTCGCTGCACGGCACGATCGTCTTGCGCGGTGACCGCATCGTGGACGTGCAATCCGGCCGCTCGACCGCGCTTCCCTCGATCGACCTGGATGGCGACTTCCTGATTCCCGGCATCGTCGATACCCACACCGACAACCTGGAACGCCAGGTGCTGCCCCGCTCGCTGGCGCGCTGGCCCTCCCGCTCAGCCATGGTCGCCCACGACGCACAATGCGCCGCCGCCGGCGTTACCACCGTGCTCGATGCTCTCTGTCTTGGCGACCTGGGCTTCGACAAGGAGCGTATCCGTACGTTCCGCGATGGCGTCTGCGACATCGACGCGCTCGCCGGCGCCGATCTGCTGAAGGCCGAGCACTTCCTGCATCTGCGCTGCGAGGTTCCCGCGCTCGACATGCTTTCGCTGTTCGATACCGTTGCCGACCATCCGCGCGTGCGCATGGTTAGCCTGATGGACCACAGCCCTGGCGTCGGTCAGTATGCCAACCTGGATTTCTACCGCGCGTTGCGTCGCCGCGGCGGCCTGGACGATGAGTATATCGAACGCCGCATCCTGGAATTGCAGGTGCAACGCGAACAGATGCGCCTGCCCAATCGACGCGCGCTGCTCGACCGCGTCGCCGGCCGCGGCATCACACTCGCAAGCCACGACGACCGTACCGCGGAAGAGGTTGCGGAGAATGCCGCCGATGGCATCGCCATCAGCGAATTCCCGGTCACCATGGTCGCCGCACAGGCGGCGAAGTCCGCCGGCATGCAGGTGATCGCCGGCGCGCCGAACATCGTGCGCGGCGGCTCGCATTCCGGCAACGTCTCCGCGGCAGACCTGCTGGAGACCGGCGCGGTCGACGCCTTTGCTTCCGACTACGTGCCGAACAGCCTGGTGGAAGCTGCCTTCCAGTGCGCGCAGCGCATCGGTCTACCGCATTCGGTCGCGCTCATCACGGATCGTCCCGCGCGGCTCGCCGGCCTGCCCGACCGCGGGCGTCTTGCCGCCGGGCAGCGCGCCGACGTTGTGCGTGTGCGCCTGCATGACGGCCTGCCGGTGGTGCGCCAGGTCTGGCGCGCCGGTGAGCGCGTCGCCTGATGGGTCCCGACGCGCGGGTCGCTGTCTATTACGCATCGCTTCCCGATGATCCGCTGTTCGCCGAAGGCGCGACCTGGCTGGGCCGCGATCCGGAAAGCGGCGCTCCGGCGCCTCAGCCCGACATTCCAGGTATCGCGGAGATCACCGCCGAACCGCGCCTCTACGGATTTCATGCCACGCTGAAACCGCCGATGCGGCTGGCGGAGGGCCGGCAGTGGTTCGACGTGGTGCAGGCGGCGACGCAGCTCGCCAACCGGATCGCGCCGTTCGATCTGCCTCGGCTCGCGGTATCCGATGTCTTCGGTTTCCTCGCGCTGTGCGAGACCGTCCCCTGCCCGCCCTTGCAGGCGCTGGCCGATGCCTGCGTCGAGCATCTCGATCCGTTCCGCGCTCACCCGTCGGATGCCGAACTGATCCGCCGTCGCCGCGCCAATCTCACGCCGCGGCAGGACGCCATGCTGCTACGGTGGGGGTACCCGTACGTGTTCGATACCTGGTTCTTCCACATGACTCTGACGCGGAGGCTGACGGCCGAGGAAAAGCGCCTCTACCAGCCGGCGGCGGAGGCATACTTCGCCCGCGCGATCGCCATGCCGCGCCGCGTGACCGATATTTGCCTGTTCGTGCAGCCCACGCCCGGGGAAGCCTTCGTCATCGAAGAGCGGCTGAAGCTGCGCGGCTGAGCGCGGCGAGGAACCGCGTCACGCCTGCTTCCAGCGAGGCGTCGTTCATCACCGTCTCGACGTCCACGTGATCCGGCACCGCCACGTTGCGCGACAGGCGTGCCGCGACGTCCGCCGCGGTTTCCCGTGCGCGGGAAGCCAGCCGCGCGGCGAGCACGCCGGCGGGTGCGGTCACCTCGATGACCCGTATCGGAAACCGCCGCGCCGCAGCGGCAATGACGGTGCGCGAAGCGTTCGCCACAACGACGAGGCCACGCCCGATGTCGTCGGTCACGTCAGCGGGAATGCCATAGCTCAACCCATGCGCCTGCCATTGCAGCGCGAATTCACGCATGGCGAATTCTGCCGGCGTCACCGCCTCGTGCGCCTCGCCACCGGCGTCGGCGGGCCTGGTGACCACGCGCCGGACGAAGCGAAACCGTGGATCATCCGCCAGCGCCTGTTGCGCGGCCTCCAGCAGCGTGTCCTTCCCGGCCCCGCTCGGCCCGACTATCAGAACCAGCATCGCATCCCCGCATTGACGGCACACAAGGTGGCGTTAGCCTGCGCGCCACGCAACGGAGAACCCCGCATGTTCACCACCCGCCCGGAGATCGCCGGCACGTTCGGTGTCGTCGCCAGCACGCACTGGATCGCCAGCCAGGTCGGCATGGCGGTGCTGGAGCGGGGCGGCAATGCGTTCGACGCCGCCGCCGCCACGGCGTTCACGCTGCAGGTCGCGGAGCCGCATCTCAACGGGCCGGGCGGTGATGCGCCGATCATCATCCATGCCGCACGTACGCTGACGCAGCACGTGATCTGCGGCCAGGGGGTCGCGCCGCAGGCCGCCACGCTGGCGAAATTCCGCGACCTCGACATCGACCTCATTCCGGCGACCGGCGTGCTGCCGGCGGTGGTGCCCGGCGCGTTCGACGCCTGGTGCCTGATGCTGCGCGACTGGGGCACCTGGGAACTCGCCGACGTTCTCGCCTTCGCGATCGGCTATGCGAAGAACGGCATCCATATCGTGCCGCGCATCAGCGCCACCATCGAAGGCCTGCGCATGCTGTTCGAGGCGGAATGGACATCTTCCGCCGCCGTCTTCCTGCCGGGCGGCAAGGTTCCCGCACCGGAAAGCCTGTTTGCCCGGCCCGCGCTCGCCGCCACCTACGAACGCATCTGCAGCGAGGCCGTCGGCGCGTCGCGCGAAGCGCGCATCGATGCCGCCCGCGCCGCCTGGTACCGCGGCTTCGTCGCCGAGGCGGTGGACAAGTTCTTCCGCTCCACCGACGTGCTGGACGTCACCGGCCGCCGCCATCGCGGCCTGCTGGCGGCCGACGATTTCGCCCGCTGGTCGGCGACCGTCGAAGACCCTGCCGCCTACGATTATCACGACCATACCGTGCTGAAATGCGGCCCGTGGAGCCAGGGCCCGGTCTTGCTGCAACAGCTCGCCCTGCTGCGCGGCTTCGACATCGCCGCGATGGACCCGCTCGGCGCCGAGTTCGTCCACACCGTGGTGGAATGCGCCAAGCTCGCCTACGCCGACCGCGAGGCCTACTACGGCGACCCCAATTTTGTCCGCGTTCCGCTCGGCACGCTGCTGTCCGACGAATACAACGCCGAACGCCGCAAGCTGGTCGCGCGTGATGCATCGCTTGAGCTGCGTCCCGGCACCGTGCCCGGCTACACGCCCGTTGTCGATCGTGACGGTGCCAGCCGCGCGCATCTGCTGACGCGTGCGCCGGGCGCAGGCGAGCCGACCGTGGCGCGCCTCGGCGTGATCGGGGCCGACACCTGCCATCTCGACGTGATCGACCGTGACGGCAACATGGTCAGCGCCACACCGTCCGGCGGCTGGCTGCAATCATCGCCGGTAATCCCTGAGCTTGGCTTCTGCATGGGAACCCGAGGCAGATGTTCTGGCTGAAGCCGGACCTGCCGAACAGCCTCGAGCCGGGCAAGCGTCCGCGCACGACCCTGTCGCCGAGCTTCGCGCTGCGCGACGGCAAGCCGTGGATGGCATTCGGCACGCCGGGCGGCGAGCAGCAGGACCAGTGGTCGCTCACCTTCTTCCTCCGCATGGTGCATCACAACATGGGCATCCAGGAAGCCATCGATGCGCCATCGTTCCACACCGAACACTGGCCGTCGAGCTTCTGGCCGCGTGTCGCACGCCCAGGCAAGGTGGTGATCGAAGGCCGCTTCCCCGACTCAGTGATGTACGAACTGAAGGCGCGGGATCACAAGGTGGAGAAGGGCGAGGACTGGTCGGAAGGCCGCCTCTCCGGCGCGCGCATCGAAGGCGATCAGATGCGTGCCGGTGCCAATCCGCGCGGCATGCAGGGCTACGCGGTCGGCCGCTGATGCGGCGTCTGGTCCAGCCCGGCCCCAGCCATCCCGAGCGGATCGAGAGCTTCGAAGGGCGCAGCCGCAGGCTGGAGTTTTCGCTGCAGCCTGGGCTCTCGCTGAACGATGCGCTGACCCGCCCGCTGGTCGCCGCCGGCATGCGAAGCGCGGCGCTGGTGTTCGAAGGCGGCGCGCTCGGCCCGTTCAGCTACGTGATGCCGGGACCGCCGACCGACGACAAGCATGTCGCGTATTTCAGCGCGCCACGTTCGCCGTCCGGCGAGACGGTGGTGGAGATCGCCAACGCGACTTTCGGCTGGCGCGACGATGCGCCATTCGTGCATTGCCATGGGGCGTGGATCGAGGAGGGCACGCACCGGCGCGGCGGCCACATGCTGCCGCACGAGACCATCGTTGCGGTGGCAACCACCGTGCATGCCTGGGCGTTGCCGGACATAGAAATTCGCGCCGATCCCGATCCCGAAACCAACTTCACGCTGTTCCATCCCGTTCCGGCCGCTGCAGCAACGGAAGGCGATCGCACCATCGTCGCGCGCATCCGTCCGAACCAGGACATCACCACTGCGATCGAAACGATCGCCCGTCATCACCACCTCGCCGCCGCCATCGTGCGCGGCAGCCTGGGCAGCCTGATCGGCGCGCACTTCACCGACGGCAGCAGGGTGACCGATCACGCCACCGAGGTGCTGGTGCGCTCCGGCCACGTGCATGGCGGCGAGACCGTGCTGGACATGCTCGTCGTCGACATGGCCGGCATGGTGCACGAGGGCCGCCTGGTCCGCGGCGACAACCCGGTCTGCATCACCTTCGAACTGGTGCTGGAAGCCGCCTGATACCTCCGAGCGCAGGCCTTGACCTGTAATCGTCATTCCGGCGCAAGCGGGAACCCAGGGCTGCAAATCGAAGTACTGTCCCCACTGGATGCCCGCATTCGAGCGTGTTAGGAGCCCGGCCAATCGACCCACAGTGTCATTGCGAGCGTAGCGAAGCAATCTCGGGGTGAGTGCCTACCGACCACGAGATTGCTTCGCTGCGCTCGCAATGACAGTGGGACGCGGTGCTCGTCTATTGCTTCACACTCTCGAAGCTTGTCGCCGCGAAGGCGGGAGCGGGCATGACGACAAACGAGTCATCCTGTCCTCGCAACGGAATGACACGCGCCGAGCGCACGCGCCACGTCGGCCACGACGCCATCCCAGTCGCCCCGCCGCCGCTGGCGGAACAGCCGCGCGTTTGGATACCAGGGGCTGTCGTCGCGATCCAGCAGCCAGCGCCAGTCGGCGCTGTACTGCAGCATGATCCATACCGGCTTGCCCAACGCTCCGGCCAGGTGCGCCACCGACGTGTCAATCGTCACCACGAGGTCCAGCAGCGAGATCAGCGCCGCCGTATCGGCGAAATCGTGCAGCTCTCCGCTGTGATCGATCAGCAGCGGATGCGCTGCCAGCCAGTCGCGCTGCGCGGACGGGATCTCCTTTTGCAGCGCGTGGATCTCGATACCGGCCAGCGACAGCACGGGCAGCAACGCGTCGATCGACAGCGAACGCTTGGGTATATGCTGCGATCCCCACCAGGCGAGGCCGATACGCGGACGCGTGCGCGGTCCCAGTCGCTGCTGCCATGCCACGAGCCTGCCCGAAGGCGCGCGCAAGTACGGCACCTCGGCGGGAATGCTGTCGAGTTCGGTGCCGAACACCAGAGGCAGGCTCAGCAAAGGCGTGACGATGTCGGCAGGCGGCTCCTTCTCCCCCACCGCGATCACCGTCTCGACGTCTTCCATCGTCTGCATCAGCGCCTTCAGCTCGACATAGACCTGCAGGCTGACGCGCGCGCCCTGCCGGGCCAGCAGCGGCGCATAGCGGGCGAACTGGATCATGTCGCCATGCCCCTGCTCGCAGGTCAGCAGGATGCGCTTGCCGGCAACCTCCGCCAGGTCCGGGACGCGCGCATCCTCGCGTGGCGGGTCATGCTCGGCGACATGCCAGCGGCCCTCGTATTTCCGCCACCCCTCGGCGAACCGACCAAGCAGCAGCAGAGCCAGGCTTTCGTTCCATTCCGCCACCTCGGGCTTGAAGCCGGACATCGCGCGGCAGGTGGCGAGCGCCTCATCGTAGCGCCCGAGGCCCACCAGCGCTTCGCCGAGGCTGGCGTAGACATCGGCCAGCCGGTGCGCTGGAGCGGCAGCAGACCCCTCGGCCAGGGCAGCCCGGAAGCTGGCAACCGCCTCCTCCAGCCGATCCAGCGCCGCCAGTGACCGGCCCATGTTGTAGTGCGCCGGGACATGGCCGGGCTGGATATCCAGCACCTGCCGGAAGCATTCGATCGCATCTTCGTGCTGTCCCCTGCCGGCGAGCACATTGCCCAGATTGTTGAGCGCCCCGTAGTCACCGGGCCGCAGGGCAAGCGCCCGCCGCAGCGGCGGCTCCGCCTGCTGGTACAGCTTCAGCTCCAGCAGTGCCGTGCCAAGGTGATAGTGCGCGAGCGCGTCGTCCGCGCGCTCGCGTGTTGCGCGGGTCAGGTAGCCGACCGCATCCGGCAACTGCGAGCGATCGAGGCACACGACGCCCAGCAGATGCAGTGCATCGAAATGCCGCGCGTCGCGCTCGATCAGCTCAAGGCAGCAGCGTTCGGCCTCGGCATAGTCGCGCGCATGATAGTAGCGCGCCGCGGCCGCCATTCCGTGCCTTGGTGGCGGGACACGGAGCGCGTGATTTAGCCGGTCGGCCATCCGCACATCGACGCGAGGTTGCTTAGACCCGCTTCTTCCCGGGCTGCGCACCGCGCGCCGGCTTCGGATGGTTCGGCGCCGCCGCCCGTTTCGGCTTCGGCGCGGGCTTCGCCGGTTTCCCGGCGCGCAGCTCCGCGATCGTGGCACGCGTGGTGATCTGTTCCGGGTTCATGCGCAGCTCGATCACTGCCGGCCTGCCGCTTTCGACTGCGCGGCGGAATGCAGGAGCAAATTCCGCGGTCTCGCTCACCACCTCGCCATGGCCGCCGAATGCCTCGATGAATTTGGCGAAGTCGGGATTGGTCAACGCGGTGCCGGAAACGCGGCCGGGATAGGTGCGCTCCTGATGCATGCGGATCGTGCCGTACATCTGGTTGTTGAACACCAGCACGATCGGCGCCACGCCGTGGTGGAACGCGGTGGCGATCTCCTGCCCGGTCATCAGGAAGCCGCCGTCGCCGACCAGGCTCACCACCATGCGATCGGGATACACGATCTTCGCACCGACCGCGGCCGGAACGCTGTAGCCCATCGCGCCATTGGTCGGGCCGATATAGCGCTGGCCGTCGCGGAAGTTGATGAAACGCGTCGCCCAGCCGGCGAAGTTACCGGCATCCGTGGTGATCAGCGCGTCCCGCGTCAGCAGCGTTTCCAGCTCGCGCATCGCCGTGCCGAGATTGAGCGTGCCTTCGTAATTCGGCACCGCGCGCTGCGCCTCACGCAGCGAGCGCAGCTCTTGCGTCCACTCCGCCCAGTTGGCCTGCACCGGCTCGAGCGCCGCGACGGCATGGGCGAATGCGTTGAGATCGGACACGATGCCAAGCGCGGGGCGGAACACCCGGCCGATCTCGCTGCCATCCGGATACACCTGGATGATCGGCACGCTGCCCGCCATGTCGAGCAGCGTGTAACCCTGCGTCACCGTGTCGCCGAGGCGTGAGCCGATGGCCAGGATCAGGTCCGCCTCCTTCACCTTGGCCACCAGTCCCGGATCGGAGCCGACGCCGAGGTCGCCGGCGAAATTGTCCGCCATGCCGTCATACAGCGCCTGTCGCCGGAAACCGACGGTCACCGGCACGTCGTTGCCGAGCAGGAAGTCGCGGATCGCCGTGCGTCCATCCTCCGTCCAGCAGGAGCCGCCGAGCACGGCAAGCGGCTTGTGCGATTGGCTCAGCATCGTTCGCAATTGCATCAGCGCGGCGGGATCGGGATGTGGCGGCGCGACCGATGCCCGCGGCAGGTCGGGCATCTCGATCATGTCCTTCTGCATCTCTTCCGAGAGAGCGATGACCACCGGCCCCGGCCGGCCGGACACCGCCACGTCCACCGCATGCGCGACGATTTCGGGAATCCGCTTCGCCTGGTCGATCTGCGTCACCCATTTGGCGAGCGGGCTGAACATCCGGCGATAGTCGACTTCCTGGAATGCGTCGCGGCCGGCATCCTCATGCGGAATCTGACCGACGAACAACAGCAGCGGCGTGCTGTCCTGCATCGCGATATGCACGCCGATCGCGCCGTGGCAGGCACCGGGTCCGCGCGTCACCATCGCCGCGGCGGGACGGCCCTTCAGCTTGCCGTATGCCTCGGCCATGTTGACCGCACCTGCCTCGAACCGACAGGTGACGAGCTTCAGCTTCTGCCGCACCTCGTAGAGGCCGTCGAGCACGTCGAGATAGCTTTCGCCTGGCACGGCGAAGACATGATCGATGCCTTGCGCAACGAGCGCGTCCGCCAAGGCGCGTCCCCCTGTGCGTGGGACGATGCGCGCCGTGCGCGCCTGAGCCAGTTCCATTGATGCCTCCCGTTGTGCCCCCGTGGAGCGCTTGCGCGCAGGATAGTCAGGTCCAGCCGGTTCCGTCACCCCGGGATTCCTGCTCGGCCCCTGGCACCGGTACGTACTATCCCGATCCGCACAATTCCGAATTGTCCGCGGGTCATCTAACGGTGTTTGCTTGCCACAAATCGAACAAAACCTCCGCCCATTTCCGCCCTTGCATCGATCGAGCTTTTGCCTGCTTGCTGATGTCACTGAAGAGAAAGAGGTCCCCAGATGCTACAGAGCATGACCTGGTGCGCAACGGATAATCTGGCCAGAAGCCAGTTCCAGGTGTTCAGCGAGATCGGCGAGCAGATGCAGCTCAGCGAAGACGATCGCCGCCGCGTTCTGCTGCTGTCGGAGCTGGAGTGGTCCGACTGGGCGGACTTCCTGCAGGACGGCCCGCTACCGGCACAGCCGCAACTCCCGGTAATGCTGCGCCGCCTCGGCAGCGCCAGCCATCGCCTGGCCGCGATGGGCGAGCGGCAGGGCATCGCGTCGTAGGGAAAAGTTCCCAATTATATACTTGACTGAAGGGCATTTCTGGGAATAAGAACCCAATTATATACTTGACTGAAGGTTCCGGTTAGGCTATGAATGTCGGCATAGGAGCAACCCCATGTCGATCGACCTTACCGACCCGATCTTCCACGATGAGACCGCCGCCCGCGAGTACTTCGAGGCGCAGCGTTGGCCGAACGGCCCCGATTGTCCGCATTGCGGCGAGACAGAGAACGTCCATCGGATGGAGGGCGAATCCCACCAGGACGGCATGTGCTATTGCCGTTCCTGCGGTAAAAAGTTCACGGTCACGGTCGGGTCCGTTATGGAGCGCAGCCATATTTCGCTGGCGAAGTGGGCGCTGGCGTTCCGCCTCATGGCCGCTTCAAAGAAGGGCGTTTCAGCCCACCAACTGCACCGCACGCTGGATATCACCTATAAATCAGCTTGGTTCCTCGCCCATCGCATCCGCGAGGCGATGGCTGACAAAGCGCCGACACCGATGGGTGGCGAAGGCACGGTCATCGAGGCGGACGAAGCGTACCACGGCAAGAAGGAAATCCCGACGCCAAGCCGTCACCGACGCGGCCAACCCTACATCAAGAGCGGCAAGGCGGCCGCGAAGCGCCCGATCTTCGCCCTTGTCGAACGTGGCGGCCAAGCTCGCGCGTTCACCATGCCGGTCGTCACCGCGAAAAACATCCGCGAGAAGCTGGTCACCCATGCCAGCCGCCAGAGCAAGCTGCACACCGACGAAAGCAACCTGTATCCGACCGTCGGGACCGAGTTCGCCGCGCATGAAACGGTGAACCATGGCGCCAAGGAATACGCTCGCGGCAAAGGGACCGATCTGGTCACCACCAATTCGGTTGAAGGCTTCTTCGGCATCTTCAAGCGCGGCATGGTTGGCGTGTATCAGCATTGCGGCGAGCAGCACCTGCAACGCTATCTGGACGAATTCAGCTTCCGCTATTCCAACCGCATCCGGCTTGGCATTGACGACGACCGCCGCATGGAACTTGCCGTGATCGGAGCGGCTGGGAAGCGCCTGACCTATCGGCGGATTGAAGCGGCCTAAGACTCCCCGCCAGTTGGCGCGTGCTTTCGTCGCCTGGCGGCTGCGGCACCCTTTGACTTAGCTGGCGCCTTGGCTGGTTTCGCGGTGCGGGGCTGCGGCGGGGTGTGCAGCGCCTTGCGAACGGCTGCATTCATACGCCGCTCGATTTCATCGGGAGGCAGTTCTTGTTCCATGGCGGGATTCGGGTCGGCATGCTAACCATTGTCAAGCCGTAGCTGGCCGGGGTTTTCCAAGAACCCCGGCCTACGGTGGACGCGAATGCCATTACCATCCGCGGGCCGCATGCCGGCCTTGTATCAGGCCGGCGCTGCCCGCTCAACAGGAGCGGAAACATGTCGCCGCCTGACGAACTTCAGTTACGCATTTACCCGCTGCTTTGCCCGGAATGCGAGCACGTGTCGCATAAGCACCTCTTGGAACTTATACACAGCGCGCGTCTCCCCTGCGATTGCTGTGGCCGCTCGATCAATCTCGCACGTGAATATGGGAAGGCCAGACTTGAGGAAATCCTCGTAGGCTTGGGCCGCCGTGGGTTCGTGATCCCGGACAACAAGAAACTCGATTAGGTCATCGCATGCCTGATCGGCGGTGTGAGGTCGGGGCGGATCGATCATAGGAAAAATTCCAATGTTGAAGGTTGTATTTTTCGCGCTGCTAGACTGGGGAATTTGGGTTGCCGGTGGTGTGATCGTCTGCGTGATTTTGGGGTTTCTTGTGATGGCGCGCGAACACTGGCGCGCCCGTCCAAAGTAATGGCGGAGAGAAACCCCTGGGATCGGCCGCCGCTCGCGCGACAAGGGAATCGCTCCGATCGGGTGCTGTTCGAGTCCATCGGCCGCACGCTGAATGCGTGGGAACAAATCGAAAGTGAACTAGCCCACCTCTATTCGGCGCTTCTTACCGGGGACAGATTCGATCTGCCAGCTAACCTCGCCTATGGCGTGCCCAATACAATCCGACTGAGGCTGGCCGGGCTTCAAAGAGTAGCGAAAGCGCATTGGGTTCAGCGCCCCTCTCAAGAGATCGAGGCGGAATTCGAGCGGCTTTCGGATCTGGTTGATCGGTACTCCGACCGCCGCAACGACATCGCGCATGGCATCGCGCGCCCCTTTCAGTGGATCGTCACCCCCAATTTGGAAGGGCTCGTTATGATCCCGTCGCGGAATTCGGCGTGGTACGTGATCCCACCACATTATCGTCCGAAAACGGAGCCGGGAGCGTACCCGGCCTATCTTCTCACCTCTCGCGAGATCAACGCTTTCGGCGCCGTCTTTCTGAAAATCACGCACGCTCTGTCAAATCTGTCTCTTTGGACGATTCAACACGTACCTGTTCCATCAGGAGGTATCCGTCCCGTGCCAAGTGCTTTGCCGTATAGGGTCCCAGTCCCCCGTATTCTTCGAGAATAGAGGCGCCCTTCTCGATCATCTTCTGAGTGATCGAGTCTGGAACCGGCTGGGGGTCATCAATGATCCGGAGTGCCATCGCCGGGTTTTTATTTTCATCCTTTCACCGTCATGGCCGTCCCCGGACTTGATCCGGGGATCACCCGGCAACCCGTACCAGCACCGGTGGCGCGACGGATGGCCGGGACACGCCCGGCCATGACGGTGGGGGTAGCGCAGGTGGGTCATCGTCTTC